>DUGT01000032.1:32718-34754 GCA_013331275.1 Methanosarcina sp.
GAGATAGAAAGATGAGATAGAAATAAGATTAAGTTCTGGTATTGACATCAACTGTGGCTAAAACTTAAATTCAAAGACTACTCTATGTCTAAACTATAAAATTGGTTATTTTAAAAAGAAATGGTGATTTAATGACTCTTGAAGAAGTCTTAAAAAACACATTTAAAGGAGAGACTACTGAAGTTGGCTGGTATCTTGCAATGTCAAAGATCGCTGAGCGGGAAGGATTTCCGGATGTTGCGGTTTATCTTCGTCAGGTCGCCATGGATGAAGCCTGGCACGCCACCGAGGTAGCTGAAATTCTGGGACTTGTTAAAGAAACAACTCTTGAAAATCTGGAAATGATGTTTGAAGGAGAGAGTAAAGCCGAAATTGAGAAAGCTGAAGCTGCAGAATTAGCCAGAAAGGAGGGCAATACAAAAGCTGCTCTTTTCTTTGAGAAGGCATCTCTGGATGAAGCCAGGCATAAAGCAGGGCTTAACGGATTTCTGGAAAGGATGAGAAAACAGCAATAAGAAAGGATCCTTTGATCCTTTTTCCGTTTTAAGTTACTAAACTGGCTTTTTTGATTGCTAACTATTTTTATCGCTATTTACTATGCTTGTCAAATTAAACGGGTTAATTCATTAAAGATTTTAAAATTATACTACAGCCTGCGATTTTTAAAAACTTGTGGGGCTATATTAAACTCAGGCATTACGCCAAATGTAATTTCCAGTTATGCAGTTAATGTCCGATTTATAATGTTATGACAGTTCTGTAGAAATATACCCGATTTATAATGTTATGACAGTTCTGTAGAAATATAAAAAGCTGAATTCTCTCAGGCATGCGATTTTATATTATTTCGAGAAATATAGTTTGGGTCTGAAAACTCTTCCTGGATTCTGGATGTATTATTAATCAGGAAAAATGGTGAAATATCGGGTTCTTCACCTTCTGCATTGGGGTCTAATTTCAGGGGAAGCTGAACTAGAACTGGGGGGAACTAAACCAGAACTTGCTGTGTCTGCTAACTGACTCAGTAATTTATCGGCTCTAATCTATGAACTTAGCTTTTGCTTCCTATTTTCAATGCCAGTAGGTTAAGTTATTGTATTAAAATCTAAGACAGGCAGTAGTAAAATTGTAAAAAAGACATCAAATGAAGTAAATTTTGAAAAATAACTATTAAATCGAGAAAATTCGAATTAAAGATTAAACTAAACAATCTAGAAGTAAATATGAGTTAACTAGGTTAGAGGAGTGTATAATATGGTAAGTCGTGAGTATGTGAAAGGAGATCTTCCCGAAAAAGCTGCAATTCTGCAAAGAGATGGTGAAACGTATGCGATTGCTCCCCATATTCCTGGAGGAATCGTATATCCGGAAACTCTTAGAAAAATAGCTGACATTGCAGAAAAGTATGGGGCTGCTGCCCTTAAGATTACCTCGGCCCAGAGGATTGCAATTGTAGGGTTAAAAGAAGAAGATCTGGATGCAGCTTGGGGAGAGTTGAACCTACAACCCGGAGCTGCTATAGGACTTTGTGTCCGCAGCGTTAAAATTTGTCCCGGAACTACGTTTTGCAAGAGAGGTAAACAGGACTCAGTCGGGCTTGGATTAAAACTTGATGAAAAGTACCATGGGATGCAGCTTCCTTCCAAATTTAAAATGGGGGTTTCCGGCTGCCAGAATTCATGTTCCGAACCTATGATAAAGGATATAGGGCTAATGGGCACGGCAAAGGGCTTTACTTTGTCCGTAGGGGGAAGCGCAGGTCCCCGTCCGAGACTAGGTAGCATAGTGGCAAAAGATCTCACCGAAGAGCAGGCACTGGATCTTGTTGAAAGGATAATCAATTTCTACAAAAAATATCCGAGGCCAAGAAGAATCGGAGAAGTTATAGACGAGATCGGGCTTGAGAAATTCAAAGAAGAAGTAGGATTGTAAAAAGCTCTCTTAGTTTTCAAAAGTTAATTTTCAAAGGCGTTTATATTTTAGCCTATGTTTGTCGATCAACCGTTGCGCCGTTTGATCACGCCTATAGGGTTTGG
>DUGT01000032.1:34980-35110 GCA_013331275.1 Methanosarcina sp.
GGATAAGATTTAAAACTCAAACGTCGTACGGTTCTCGATCAACCGTTGCGCCGGTTGACCACGCCTATAGGGTTTAGGGATAAGTTCTTTAAATTCAAACGTTACTGAGGTTTTCGCTCAAGCCTTTTTT
>DUGT01000032.1:35288-43584 GCA_013331275.1 Methanosarcina sp.
CGTTTGAAAAGTGTATTTTACTTTTTCTTTTCCTTCACTTTTACTTTTTACTTTTTTGCCGCTTAATTTCTTATTTTACCGTCAGGAAGAATTCTATAAGATCTTAATATACTCATTATATTATAATTTTACTATTATTATTTGTACTTTCACTTTTTTCTTTCTCGTTTGATTGCTTTCACTCAACTCATTTTTGCAACTCAGTGGGCTTTTTAATACGTCGTTTAATAAAGATAATGTTTAAATATAATAGATACAAACACTAACAGACTATACTAACCTTATGTAGACAGTCGCTACGGCTATCATTCTGTCTTTACTATCATTGATGTCCTGTAACGTGACAATTGTAAAAGAAGTATTGTTCCCAGTTTTTGATCCATACATAGGAGGAATAAATTATTAGTGAGGAAATGCTTTATTTTTCTGGGCTCTCGGATGCACTAAGGTTGACGTTTGTCCAGATTATGATATTCAGCGCAATAGCTATTTTAATTTTCTTATATGGTCTGATAGGTAACTTCCAGAAATGGGGGGCAGGAGTCACAGGCTATGGTCTTGAGCCTCAGGAAGGAAAAAAAGGAAGCGCAATCACATTCTTAAAAACCTGGTGGAGTCAGGTAACCGCAGAATCTCACCATCATGGAAAGCCTATTCTGGAGGTTCTTATACTTGATATCATCTTCCAGAGGAGAATTCTCAAGAGAAGTCCTTTCCGCTGGTTCATGCACATATTTATTTTTGGGGGCTGGATGACCCTCTTTGCTCTGTCAGGAATGATGTTTGCAGTTGAAATGACCGAAAAAATCGGAATTGAACTCCCATTCACCCCCGCAGAATTTAGAGATTTTCTCTCAATTCCGAACTATATCTTCGGGTATGTCCTGCTTATCGGAGTTCTTATAGCATTAGTAAGAAGACTGTTTGTCTCTGAAGTCAGGGAAGCTTCTATTATGTATGATTGGGTATTGATCGGAGTAGTTTTCTTAGTTACTATTTCCGGTTTCATCGCCGATGGAATCCGAACAGGCTTTATATGGAGCTTTGGGCTTGACCCCTCAGCAGCACCACCTGCCGCTCTCTTCCATTCCATAATTTCCCTGCTCTTCTGTATCGCATTTATACCATACAGTAAATATATTCATGTAATCGCCATACCGCTTGCACTTCTTGCAAACAAAGGAGGCGAATAAAAATATGGCAAAACGTACCCCTTCAATCGATACGAAGAACGTTACCGCAGTCCAGCTCATGGAACTCGATTCCTGCGTTCGCTGTGGTGAATGTGTAAAATGGTGTCCAACTTATGCCGCTTCCGGTGAGAAACCAGGATTAGCTCCCAGAGATAAGATCCTGCGCTGGAGGCAGTACATGAACAAGTCCTATGGATTTAAAGCAAAGATCTTTGGTCCAGAGGAAATCCCTCAGTCAGAACTCGAGCAGTTTAAAGACGATGTCTATGGCTGTACTACATGTGGTGTCTGTGCAACAGTTTGTGAAGCAGGCATTAACACTGTTGAACTTTGGGAAGCCTTGAGGACAAACCTTGTCAAGAAAGGAATTGGACCTTATGGAAAGCTAGGCACAATTCCTAAATTGATAAAGCAGTACCATAACGCTTACATGCTTGACCAGAAGGACAGGCTTGCCTGGGTTCCGACCGATGTTAAAATTGCAGACAAATCAGACATTGTCTATTTCACTGGCTGTACTGCAGGATACAAGCAGCTATCTCTTGCCTTTGCGACTTCACGTGTACTTAACAAACTGGGCATTAAATTTGCAATGCTTGGGGAAGAAGAGTGGTGTTGTGGTTCAAACCCTATCAGGACAGGTCAGATAGATTATGAAGATGTAGCTCGTGAAGCTGCAAGGCATAATGTAGAAGCCATCCAGAAGAAAGGCGCCAAAAAGGTCCTCTTTGCATGTGCAGGCTGCTTCCGTGCTGCAAAAGTCGACTGGCCCAGGCTTCTCGGTAAAGAGCTGCCTTTTGAGGTTATTCACATTACACAGTTCCTTGCAGACCTTATAAAAGAGGACAAAATCAAATGGGAGAAGCCGATCAACAAGACGGTTACCTATCACGATCCCTGTCACCTTGGTCGCCACGTTGGTGTCTTTAATGCTCCCAGGTTTGTTCTTTCCCATATTCCGGGTGTTAAATTCGTTGAAATGGAAAGGTCAAAAGAATTCCAGCGCTGCTGTGGAGCTGGTGGTGGTGTAAAGGCAGGAATGCCTGATCTTGCCGTGGCAATTGGAGAAGCTAGAGTTAAGGACGCTCTTGAAACCGATGCAGATATCCTCTCGAGTGCATGTCCCTTTTGTAAGAGGAACCTCTCGGATGGTCGTGATTCTCTCAAAGCCGATATTGTTGTAGAGGACGTCATCGAGCTTGTTGCAGAGGCTCTTGGCCTTAGCACTACATAAGTGCAAAGTGAAAGCTGGATTTCCAGCTTTCTTATTCTCTTTTCTTTCTCTCTTTTTATTGTTATATAGCAAAACTTAAATATCGATACTTACCTCCCCTTGAACATGTATATCCCTTACGAATTTCTAGGAAAAATATTCACATATCTGGTTCTTTTTGCTCTTGCAGGAACAGGGATCGCTCTGCTCTTAGGAGCATACTCCTTTAAAAAACGCAGGATAATTTTTCCGGGGTTCGTGCTGTTTACTCTTTATCTTTTCTATTCCCCTTCAAAATTACTATGCAGATTTTTTAGAATCAGAGAAAATCTTGTGGATGATATTCTTATAGATTTAAGAAATGCCTTAATGTTGGATCGCTTTGTTCACACAAAAAAGAACAGGGTTGTGTTCCTTCCTCAGTGTATGAGACACCCGGAGTGCAGGGCAAGGTGTGACCCGATTCATGGTTACGAATGCAAACGTTGTGGAAAATGTGATATTTCAAAGATATATGAGGCTGCAGATAGGTACAATTTCAAAGTTTTTATAATTCCTGGAAGTAGCTTTGTGAAAAAAATCTTCAAAGAGTACAGGCCTCAATCTTGCCTGGGTGTGGCCTGTTACAATGAGCTTGCAGAAGATATGCAGGAAGTATCTTTTATCCCTGTTCAGGGCGTTCTTCTCCTTCGGGACGGTTGTTTCAATACCAAAGCTGATGTAGAAGAAATTATCCGAAAAATGGAGATGTGTGATGTATAGTTTTATAGGAAAAGCTCTGCTTTTTACCATAGTTTTTTCGATTTTAATCTCGATGTTTGCTCTCATAGTAAGTCGAATTAGCCTGAAAAGAAATGTATGGCTTGCAGGTTTCTTTTCAAATGTACTTGACTTTTTTTATTTGCCCATAAAATACTTTTTCTGTAAATTATCAGATCCACGAATCCTGGATAAGTGGATAGTATCTTTGAAGAACATAGCTAATGCCTCAAGTTTCTCAAAAACCAAAAATCGCATAATTATTGTTCCGCATTGTGTACGTGCGTTAGATTGCCCTGCGTCGTCAACAATTTTAGGAATTCAATGCCGGGACTGCGGGAAGTGCATTGTATCTCAATTAAGAAAAGATGCCAAAAAATATGGATACGACTTATATATAACTACCGGCTCTTCGGCTATTGCTAATATCCTTAAACATAAACCTGCAGACGGTATATTTGGAATAGCATGTGATTACGAAATAAATAAAGCAATGTGCGCTTTAAATGGGAAAAAAGTTGTGACTTATGGTGTCCCTCTGTTGAACGATGGTTGTTATAATACGAAAGTGGACTATGAGAAAGTAACTGAAATGCTCGAATATTTTGACAAGAATAAGATGTAACTAAAAGCTTCTCTTGTCGGTATGCAAGACTGGAACCTTTTTAATTATTGGGATTTACGCATTTCTTTTTTATTATTGGGACTTACGCACTGATGTACAAAATCAACTTCAATAACCATAATTGTTCAATACTTGGTATAAGTGATGTAAGGATGAGTTTTCGATCAGAAGTAAAGCTTCATTAGTTTACCTTATGTTGAATAATGATTTTCTTTTTACTTTTCTTTATAGGTTATGAACTTATCTACCCATCTACCAAGACCTAGGCATCTAACATGGCATGACCAGTCTTCTTTATTTATAGATATTCCGAAAATGTTATCAATAAAAACATTAATTTTTCAAAAACAATGCAGACAATCATTTATAATCGTTTAATCTGTTTATTTTTTCCTTAACTTGGGATGCCTATGTATGACGTAATTATTGTCGGTGGTGGCCCTTCCGGTACTTCGGCCGGAAGAAGGGCAGGAAGACTTGGAATAAAGACACTGCTGCTTGAGAAAGAAAATTTTCCCAGATATAAGCCCTGTGGAGGTGGACTTTCGGGGCATGCGATAGCTTATCTAGATTTCGAACTTCCTCAAGATATTATTGAATGGGAAGTTACAGGGGCAAAGGTTATTTTCAAAGATCAATCAATCAACGTACACAAGGATCATCGAGTATCTACACTTGTATCCAGAGACAAATTTGACAACTTCCTTCTTGAAAAAGCAAAAGAAACAGGGATTGAAATTCATACCGGAGAAAAAGTTCTACGCTGCACGGAAATGTCCGACTTTGTTAAAGTGGATACTAGTCAGGGGACATACCAGGCAAAGTTTGCAATAATCGCAGAAGGTGCCCAGGGACTTATCAAGACCTGTGTGCGGCCCATGGATAATAAAGAGGAATATGGAATCTGTCTTGTTACTGAAGTTCCTGCAGACGAAAGAGAAATTGAAAAACGCCTGGGAAAAACCGTTGAACTGCATTTTGGGGTTGCAGGTGGTGGATACGGCTGGATTTTCCCTCATAAAACCTATTATTCCGTTGGAATCGGCGGAGTTGTCAAAGACTTCCCTCATCCTAAAGAGTCAATGCTTAACTTTCTCAAGGAAAATAGCTTTTTCGGGGAGTACAGACTTCACGGTCACAAAATTCCCTGGGGAGGAATTAAAAGAAAAGTGGTGGGCTCAAGGATTCTCTTAAGTGGAGATGCTGCCGGATTTGTAGACGCTTTTTCAGGTGAGGGACTCGCCTATGCGATTCGTTCAGGGCAGATTGCGGCTGAGGTAATTGCAGGGATTTGTCTGCAAGGCAAAAAACCTGGAGATCTGAACGAATATAAGGATCTTTGTCGGGCAGAGTTTGGAACTCATCTTAAGTATTCCCTTATTTTTTCCAAGTTAATCCATAGTTTTCCGGAAAGGTCCTTCAAATTGCTCATAGGTAATAGAGAAATCCTCGACAAATATCTTGAGGTTATGGATTTCAAGATTGATTATAAGGATTACTTGCGCTGGGCTCTTTTGAACTTCAAACTCAGGTAATCTCTAAGGTGTTTGGATATGTATGATCTAATAATAATTGGAGGAGGGCCTTCCGGAGCATCGGCTGGAAGAAGAGCAGGAAAGCTTGGCTTAAACACATTATTACTTGAGAAAGACAAGTTTCCCAGATACAAACCCTGCGGAGGAGGACTTTCAGCACATGCTATTTCTTATCTTGACTTCGAGCTTCCTCAGGATATTATAGAGTGGAAAGTCACGGGCATAAGGGGTGTTTTCAAAAATAAAATGATTGAGGTGCACAAGGATCATAATATCTCTTTGCTGTTATCTCGAGCTGTTTTTGATGACTTCTTGCTCAAAAAGGCGGAAGAAACCGGAATTGAAATTCACACCGGAGAAAAGGTTCTGAGCTGTACGGAAAAACCTGAATTTGTGGAAGTAATTACAAAAGAGCAAATTTATCAGGCAAAATTTGTTATTGTTGCCGAAGGGGCACATGGGCTCCTTAAAACCTGTGTTAGGCCTGCAGATACCAGGGAAGAGTACGGGATATCCATAGTTACTGAAATTCCTGCTGAAGAAAGAGAAATTGAAGAGCGCCTGGGAAAAAACGTTGAACTGCAGTTAGGGGTTGCAAGTGGCGGATACGGTTGGATTTTCCCCCATAAAACTTATTATTCCGTCGGAGTCTTCGGGACTGTCAAAGATTTTCCTCATCCTAAGGCTACAATGATTAAATTCCTGAAGAATAACGATTTTACCGGAGATTACAAATTGTCCGGGCATAAAATTCCACTAGGTGGTATTAAAAGAAGAATTGCCGGTTCCAGAGTTCTTCTCGTGGGAGATGCTGCCGGATTTGTAGACGCTTTTTCAGGTGAAGGGTTAGCCTATGCCATTAGCTCAGGGCAGTTTGCTGCCAGCGTGCTTGCTGAGATTTGTCAGCAGAGAGGAAAGCTAAAAGACCTTCATAAGTATGAATCTCTTTGTAAGGCAGAGTTCGGAATTCATCTTAAATATTCCCTTATTTTTTCCAGATTAATCCACAGTTTCCCGGAAAGGTCTTTTAAAATGTTTATAGATAATAAAGAGATCCTGGATAAGTATCTTGAGGTTGTGGATTTCACAATTGATTATAAAGATTACCTTCGTTGGTCCCTCTTTAACTTCAAGCTCAGGTAATGTAACTGGAAATATTTTTTTGGACTCTGTGCAATTTCCCCTATCTTTTTATCGCTCCAGCCTTAATATATTTTAAGGATAAATTATTCCTGTCTATATACAATTGCACTTATTCCGTAAACGGGTGTCTTAACATGTACGATCTGATCATAGTAGGAGGAGGACCTTCAGGAGCATCGGCAGGAAGGGCAGCTGGGAAAAGGGGACTTTTAACCCTTTTAATCGAGAAAGAAAATTTTCCAAGGTATAAACCCTGTGGAGGGGCTCTTTCTTCCTATGGTTTATCTTGCCTGGACTTCAAATTGCCTGAGTCCATAATCGAGAGAAATATTCCAAAGGTAAGGGCTTATTTCAGGGATCGGTTTGTAGAAGGAATGAACGAAGATAACTTAGCCATACTGGTTTCCAGAAAAGTCTTTGATAACTTTTTGCTTGAAAAAGCCAGAAAAACCGGAATTGAAGTTCATACCGGAGAAGAGGTTCTTGACTTAACTGAAAAAGAAGATTGCGTTGAAGTCAGAACTACGGATAATACCTATCTGGGGAGATTCGTTCTTATTTCCGAAGGTTCAGGTGGGACCCTTAAATACAAAGTAAAGCCGATAGATAAAAAAACAGAATATAAGCTGGGACTGGTATCGGAAATTCCCGATGACGATGAAGTAATAAGGAACCGGTTTCCAGGCACTATAGGTATTCATTTCGGAGTTGCACAGGGAGGATATGGCTGGATCTTTCCCCATGCAGGATATTATTCTGCAGGAATTGTAGGGACGGCTCAACATCTTGAGCACCCAAAAAAAGTACTGATGGATTTTCTGAAGGAAAACGGGTTATCAGGGGAATTTCCGGTTCATTCCCATATTATCCCTAAAGGCGGGATAAAGAGAAAAATCCTCAACTCAAGGCTGCTTCTTAGCGGTGACGCTGCCGGATTTGTAGATGCTTTCACAGGGGAAGGCATTTCATATGCAATCCGATCAGGGCAGCTTGCTGCGGAGAGCGTTGCTGACCTTGTAATGTACAGCCTGAAATTAAGCAGCCTTAAAGCCTACGAGTCCGGTTGCAGGCAGGAATTCGGAAACTATCTTGCCAGTTCTCTTAAGCTGGAAAAAATAATGTATCGTTTTCCTGAGACCTCCTTCAAACTGGCTGTTAACAACCGGGAGATTCTCGATAAGTACCTGGATGAGGTGGTAACCAACAGGAATTATAAAGACTATGTTCGCTGGTTACTATTGAATTTCTGCCTGGCTGAACCTGTCTCCAGAATAAAATCTCTTACATTGGAAGGAAACGATAAGGACTGACTTAGAAACAAAGGAAAAAATAGAGACAAGTAAAAGAAAATAAAATAATAAAGAGGAAAATAAAGGAAAAATAAATAACGGATGGGAAAATAAAGGAACAAAAAATGACAAAGAAGCAAATACGGAAAAAATAAATAACGGAAAAGAAAATAAAGTAAAGAAAAGAAATTAAAAAGCAAATAAAGGGAACATAAATAACAGGGGGGAAAATAAAGAAACGAAAATAACGGAAAAATAAACAAGTAAATGACAATCATAAACAAAGAATAAAGAAATCGAGATAAAGAAATAAAAGGTAGAAAGAGGAAAAAAGAAAAGTAAGTGTATGCGAGTGAGGCACGTAAGCTCCCTTCTGTTCCTGCAAAGATTTTCTGCCACTCATCAGTGGAGAAAATGGTCCAGAGGACTCTTGCAGTGACGGCATTCGGCTACGCGTTTCCAAAAACAACCGGGAGATTCCGGAATTATCTTTTTCCCGATTTCCAACTTGCACCCACGAGGATTCGCCGTTTCATCCA
>DUGT01000168.1:0-8500 GCA_013331275.1 Methanosarcina sp.
GCCCTTGAAGACCACTTCGGTGGATCCCAGAGAGCAACCGTGCTCGCAGCTGCAGCCGGTGTCGCAACTGCCCTTGCAACTGCAAACGCAAATGCTGGTCTCTCTGGCTGGTACCTCTCCATGTACCTCCACAAGGAAGCATGGGGCCGTCTCGGCTTCTTTGGATACGACCTGCAGGACCAGTGCGGTGCCACAAACGTTCTATCCTACCAGGGCGACGAAGGTCTCCCAGACGAACTCCGTGGTCCAAACTACCCCAACTACGCAATGAACGTCGGTCACCAGGGTGGATACGCAGGTATCGCTCAGGCAGCTCACTCAGGCCGTGGCGACGCATTCACCGTCAACCCACTCATCAAGGTCTGCTTCGCTGACGATCTCATGCCCTTCAACTTTGCAGAGCCCAGGAAAGAGTTCGGTCGCGGTGCCATCAGAGAGTTCGTTCCTGCTGGTGAGAGATCCCTCGTCATTCCAGCAAAATAAACTCGATAAATTAAACACTTTAAAACAGAGTAGGCCTTCTGGCCTACTTTTTGTCTCTTTTTATACTGTTTTTTAACTGTTTTTCGGGAAGCTTTATTTTAATTAAGAAGATGTCTTAAAACAATATTATGTGTAATTATAAATTTGAACTTTCTCACGAAATTGATGATTTCATGGAAACTACAATTCTGTATTTTCTTTTCTATAACTCACAAGGAAATGAATAAAGCTCAATGTACTAGTGCTTTGATTCCAAAATACGTTCACAAACCTGAACTTTTTAATTTGTTCATTGATCAATGAATTCTTCCATCGATGGTTAATTTTGGAATCGAATGCTAGATTGTCTATACTTAAATTCACTATATAGAAAACAAATATAAATGAATAAGGAACATCCAAAGAATGTTATGGAAAGAATATGTTATAGAACCATGCAACTAGGTGAAGAAAAAGATATCTGTGCTTTGATCAGGGCAGTCTTTGATAAGCTTGTGGCACCGGATTTTAATGATGAAGGAATAAAAGAGTTTTATCGCTTTGCAAACCCTGTGTCTATGGCAGAACGTTCTACATTAGGCAGTTTTGTATTCTTAGCCCTCCGATACGAGAAGATAGTTGGTATGATAGAATTTATGCCACCTGATAGGATAGCTCTTTTGTTTGTAGATTACCGTGGTCATGGTATCGCTAGGGAGCTCCTAGCTAGAGCAATTATTAAAGTACAAGAAGAGCAACCGAATGTTTCATTTATCTCAGTACATTCGTCTCCTTATGCAGTAATAGCTTATGAGAGACTTGGCTTCGTTGTTACAGGGGAAAAGACTATGGAGCACGGCATAACATATATACCGATGAAGCTGAAGGTGAGTCCTTGAAAAATCGTGTTGAGAGGAATAAAAGCCGACTCGATAAATAAATAATAGGAAGGATTAGTCAATAGATAAACCAAATTAACGAGAATCAGTCTTATTTATGTGAGAACATAAAATAAGAAAGAGATGTAGGTCTGGCAAAATAATAGTCTAAAATGGACTTATTTTGAAATCTGTGTACTATGAAAGATTTTTAGCTGAGTAGAGTCTTCAACAAGGTATTCCAAAATATTAAATAACAAGACTAAATTTGATACATTCTCAATTCATATTTATTCTACTAGATAACGACAACTTTTTTGCCTAATTTACCCACAGCTTCTACAAATTCTTTTGTATCCACACCAGGAAATGTATCTATAATACAAATATCAAACTTTCTATCTAAATAATTCGCTAATTCTCTTACGTCCATACTATAAACTTCAAATTTGTCTCCAGATGCTATTAATCCTTCTTCACTACCCGAAGGTTTGACTGGAAATCCATTAGCCTCTAAATTAATCAAGGTAATTTCTATTGCAGGGCTCCATATATCATTAAAAACAACTTTTTGCGCCTTGGCTTTAAGGCATGCTATTCCTAAAGTCCCAGGGCCACATGTACAATCAAGAACAGTAGTAGGCTTATCATATTCTTCCAAAACTTTTTCAAGTATTTCTATTTTGGGCGATTTTGCCTTTGGAAACTCTATATGAATTTCATGCTGATATTTATATATTCCCAAAGCACCGTAAGGAGTCTGTACAATATCACATCTCAAATCGCATCCAGCAAGAAGCTCATATACATGAGGGTTAGAATCAGAATCTTTTATACCCACAGTTTTTCTTATATCTCCTTTTAAAACCCCACTAACTTCTCCCACTTCCTTTATAATTCTTTCAGCGCATCTTTTATCCATTTCATTAGATACTATTACTAAAGAATCCTTAGGCAAATAGGGAACAGAATCAGTTGGATAGCCAGGAGTCACAAGAGGAACACACGAGTTCCTTAAATTAGCTTTTTTATCTTTTACTCCTTCGTCAATCATTATTTTTAGTACATGTGACATTACAATATCAAGATGCCTTTTACCGCATTTACAACTTCCAAAATAGTTATCTATTTCATCTAAGTTAATCTGTTCTGCTAGAGGAGAGAATTTCTTTACTTTTCCTATTTTGCAATTGCTGCAAGGTTTGTAGAATAATTCAATGTCTTTTAATGTTTCCGAAATAGGCCTTATGCACTTATCTCCACACCTACACCTCATTTCCATATACTTAAATTGGAATATTTTGTATAAGTACTATGTCATTTCTTATTATCTTCATTATTTTTTTATCACTCATTATTATCCTTTATCGCACATGGTTTATGTTTTACCATTTGTTCTCATTTATTGACATCACTTACTAATTTGCTATATTTTATCACTTTATTTCTGGACTAGTTCTCAAAGTTAAGTAGTATGATTTAATTTTATCTAGTCCTGGACTTCGGAAATCTGTATCGTGTTTCAACTTATTCTTCCGAAACCTTAATTTTCGCCCCAAGGCTGCACATATCTTTAAAGAAGCCCGGGTAAGAAATGGATACAGCCTCTGTTGTGTCAATTGTTGTACTTCCTGCAACCATTCCTGCTATTGAAAGAGCCATAACTATTCTATGGTCATCCCAGCCATGCACTGATGCCCCATGCAGTTTTCCACCGGTGATGGTCAGGCTATCTCTTTCTTCTTTGAGGTCTACTCCAAGCTTCGGAAGTTCGGTTGCAAGGGCTCGCAGGCGGTCCGTTTCCTTATATCTGACATGTTCGGCATTTTCAATCCTGCTAGTCCCTTCGGCAACTGCAGCCAGGACAGCGACAGTAGGGACAAGGTCAGGGGTTGCTCCGGCGTCAAAAGTTATAGCTTTTAATTGTCTTCCTCCCCTAACAGTCACATTGCCTGCTTCTTTATCCCAGGTAATATCTGCTCCCATTTGTTTCAAGATTTCAATGATTATCTTATCTCCCTGTTTTGATGGGAAGAGATTTTTGACTGTAATCTCAGAGCTGTTCGTCATAGCTGCGGCTGCAAGGAGGTAGGATGCAGAGGAAAAGTCGCCAGGAACGGTATAATCTTTGAAATCGTACTTCTGTTTTCCTGGGATTATGAACCTGGTACCGTTACTTTCATCGATATGAACTTTAATGCCTGCCAGTTCAAGCATTTCAAGGGTTACGTCCACATAAGGTCTTGATTTAAGTTTTCCTGTGATAGAAAGGGTAGTACTGTTTTCGGCAAGTGGACAGGTTATTAGAAGAGCCGAGATAAACTGGGAACTGATAGAGCCGTCAATACTCACATCCTTTCCCTTAAGTCCGCCTTTAACAACAAGTGGAGCTCTCTCGTTTCCTCGAGTGGAGCAGGCTTTTACTCCCAATCTATTGAGAACTTCAAGAAGAGGCCCGTTTGGCCGGGTACGAAGGGAAGCATCTCCGGTAAGCACTGTAACCCCATCAGTAAGTGCTGCTATTGCGGTCATAAAACGAAGAGTTGTCCCAGAATTTGCAGCATCAATTACGTCATCAGGGACATTTGGTTTCCCATCACTTCCATGAATAATAAGTTTGTCTTTTTCCCTCTCAACCGAGGCCCCAAACATCTCGGAAGCTCGGACTGTGGCAAGAGTATCGGCCGAAATCAGGGGATGCCGGATGGTTGATTCTTTCGAAAGAGTTGCCAGGGCTACAGCCCTGTGGGTGTAACTCTTTGAGGGTGGGGCAAGGACTTCCCCTTTGATTGAGGATTTGTCAATAGAAACACGCATGTGTACCAGATCTCTTCTATTTCTTATTTTTGGATTTTTTATGAGATTCAGATGCTTACTTCTAACTTCTAAATATTTTCACAATATCGCTAATAAATTAAACAAAGTTTAATATCTTTTATATCCCTGCTAATAAATTAATAAACTTTAATATCTTGAACATGTTTAGAACTTAGTTTAAAACTCAGTTTACTCCTTTTACAATATTTTCTACCATATCCCAGTCATGATCATATATATGTGCTGAGATACTGATAGTTGTGATCGTTCCGGGTTCTGTTCCCACTCTATCCGCTACATATTCGAGGAGTTTCGAGAGTCCGTAAAGGTTTGCGGGATAAGCTCCCCCAAAGTCGTGGCTTCTAAAAAGAGTTGTGAGGTGCATCCTTCCGTCTCTTATTTTAAAGTCGTCAAGCATCATGCAGGGAACTTCATTAACTTTCGTGTCCATAGGAGGAATCCAGGTAACCGCAATTGCTCGTCTGGAAGTAGGGTTTTCCTGCAGCTTTTCGATTACATAATCTATTTGATCAACTTTTCCATGCCAGTTTCGAAGGCGCTGCCCGTATGTGTATTCAAAGTCCTGTGTGTTTTCTCCTGAGATCAGCTGTTTTGCATACTCTTCAAGTCTTTCCTCATTCCAGGCAGTCCCACATGGGATCCTGTCAGTATAGGGGTCTTCAATTATGATCATCAAATCCATAAATTCTCTGATCTGGCTTCCTCTTTCATCCGTAATAACCTGCCCGTGATTCCGGATGATGTTAAGCCCGCGATACCATGCATCAGAGATAGTTTTTGCCCTGACAATCCTACCAATTTCAAATCTGTCTTCCATTGAAAATTCCCCGATAAAATCAGGATAGAGTATGCACGATTAATATCCTGATCCGAAATCTCTCAAATCCAAAATTTGATTATGCCCATAATTATGAGATTTTCGGATACGTTTGCTATAGCTAGAACACGGCGCAATATTCTACATAGATGATTATTTATCCTATTTTCTTTATTCACTATTTTCTTTTATAAGTGCTTTCTCTCAGATATAACTTAAAACTTTAGTGTGTATATTGATAGCATATAGCATACTTGATTTAAAAGAATTCCGGACAAAAAAGAATGTGGAATTCAGAAAATGAACACGAAAAAGAGATCAACTAATATTTAAGAAAGTAAGCAAATAATATTTAAGGAGATAAGCAGTTGAATATAAACTGAGTTAAACTCCGGATAAATACAAAATCTGGATAAAAGGATAAAATTAAAAATTTAAAAGAGCCAAAGAAAAAAGTCTGGTAAAAGAATAAAAGATTAAAGGTTTGAGAAAATATTCTCAGAACCTCATTGATCTAAGGCGCTTTACTCTCTCATCGGTTGCAGGGTGAGTGCTGAAGAGAGACTGGATAGCTCCTCCTTTTAACGGATTGACAATAAACATATGGGCACTGCTTTCTTTTGCCTGCACATCTGAGACTTTTGGACTGTAATTAGAGTTCCCATATTCGAGTTTTTCAAGGGCACTGGCAAGAGCCCAGGGTTTTCTGGAAATGCTGGCTCCTTCCGCATCGGCTGCATATTCTCTTGACCTTGAAATTGCAAGTTGAATCAAAGTTGCAGCAATAGGTGCCACAACAGCCATTACAATGAGGCCTATTATTCCTCCGTTGTCATCATCCCTGTTGCCGCCAAAGCCACCAAAAATTGCAGCCCACTGTGCCATATTAGCTAGCATTGTGACGACGCCTGCAAGGGTTGCAGCTATAGCACTTATTAAGGTATCTCTATTCTTCACATGTGCAAGCTCGTGTGCCAGCACACCTTCCATTTCTTCATAAGAGAGCAGCTCAAGAATTCCGGTTGTAGCAGCCACAGCCGCATGCTCTGGGTTTCTCCCGGTTGCAAAAGCGTTTGGCATTCCGGATTCTACGATATACACTTTGGGCTTTGGGATTCCTGCTTTCATAGCTAGTCCATCGACGATCCTGTGAAGGTTCGGAGCCTCCGCAGGTGAAACTTCTTTTGCCCTGTACATTTTGAGTACTATTTTGTCGCTGTACCAGTAACTTCCAAAATTCATAATTACTGCAAACAGGAACGCAATAATCATTCCGCTCGTACCTCCAAAGTGGTCTCCTATCAAAACAAGGAGGCCTGTAAGGAAGGCAAGCAAAATTGTAGTTTTAAGCATGTTCTTCATGACTCATCACACGACGTCCTCCCAGGCTAATGTCTGGGTTTTCGGTCTTTGATTCTTATTTCTAAACTTATTTTTATAAATTAAGCAGATTAGAACCGGTTATATATTTTTTGAACACAGATATATACTTATTCTCCTGCAGACGCAGATTAGTACAATCGTGTTATTCTTGTTTCCTTATTTATCTTAAATCAATTTAAAATTATCTTAAAAGGCAATTTTATCCTCAAATTGGGAAAACTCATTCAAGAAATTATATTTTCCCTCTGGAATCTCCCCCTATCAAAGCTTACATTAATAACTAGTATCTCTTTTTTGATATATTTACATTTGCATGTTTTAGGTATAATTTAGTTTGATTTCAAACTATTATTGTAACTTCAGGTATATGTATTTATTGAAAAACTGACTCCAAAACCTAAAACTGTATTCTGATTTTATATTCAGCTAAGATATGATTCTAAGAAATGTGTTATTCTCGTTGCCATTTTCTGTAAATCTATAAATGCAAACCGAGATGAGTCTGTAATTACTACAGTAGCATTACAAGTAGCCATTTTTAACGTTAACAGATTCCTCAGCCGAATACAAATGAAGTCCTGTTAATTCCCGGGACACACTGGAATCCGACTTTCCGCAGATGTTCTCAAAAAAACAACAATTCTCTTGTTATCGGTTTTGGAGAACTTCTCAAAAGGGATGGGTTGTATAAGTTTATAAAGTATATAGCTTGTCGGACTGTGTGAGGAAATGGGAACTATAAAAAAAGATGGAAACAATTGCATGAAAACTGGCTTGAAAAATAAAGAAAAAGATAGAGGGATTTTAACCCCCTCTAAAATTATAACTTGTTCATACCCCAGCCGATATTAACTTTATTCTTTATATAGCTGTTAGATGTGAACGTGACTAATTTTCCGGGGTTTTGTTTCCAGCCATATAGATAAACTCCATAATTACAATTTTTAAATGTGTTTTTCGTAACTGTGGGAATACTGTTCTTATCACCTACATAGAGTCCATATTTTGAATTAGAAATTGTGTTACCCTTAAGAGTTTGGTCATAGGTGTTATACAGTGCAACAGTTCCGCCTTTAATCTTATTGTTCATTATAGTAACGCCGTATGATGATTTCCCTTGTAAGGTGATACCACAATTATTGAAATAATTGTTTCGGATGATTGCATTAGCACCCGCATTATTGGCTTTTACTCCCTTCTTTGTAATTGTGAATCCGTTTATAGTACCGGATTTCCCTTTATCATAATAGAAACCGTAAACACTCGGATATTTCGTTCCTACAATATATAATTCCTTGGTAATTTTAACATTTTCTTTATATGTGCCTGACGCGACTTGTACAATGTCTCCTGGGATTGCTGCGTTTACAGCACTTTGAATTGTCTTGTATTTTTCTTTTGACCCTACGTTTAGGGTAGCTGCTGACGCAGTAGATGCCAATAATAATAATATTAGCATTACTGAAGTTAAAATTATTTTGTTTGTTTTCATGTCCTATTCCTACTCATTTAATTTTTCCATAGATAACACAAATAATTTTAATTTGTTATAAAGTCTTAAACTTTTCCATTTTTATTTGAGTATTATAAAATAGGTTAATTTTTTGTGGAAAATAACAGACAATTTCTTTTTCTTCTCTGTCTGTGTTCTCACAAGCTTAAAATTCTATTTTTTTATACATCTGTTTTACTTTTTATATTCTGTTTTATACTAAGAATTAAATTTTGATTGTTAGCAGTGAGTTGATCCCAGAATTTAAAATTACTTCTTTTGATCTCGTTTTGTAAGTAACTGATAGAGCTTCTTGATTTTGGATTCCAATCGTTAATTTTTACATCCGATTGAACTCCAAACATTACAACTTATAAACATCTATATAATTTGTATTACCAAAGTATCTAACAATTAGCATTTTATGCCCTGTTCTAAAATCTAGTGATTTTTGTGTTTCTTGATTGAAAATTTGAATCAGTAAGAGGAATTCAGGCTTCATTTAAACTAAATATTCGAGATCCTCCAACACTAATAGGATCCTTCCAAATCAGTGATAAAATTAAGGGTATAGAATGTTTATTTTGTACAATGTGTATTCATTTAGAGTTACATTTAGGGTTCATTTAG
>DUGT01000168.1:8737-8951 GCA_013331275.1 Methanosarcina sp.
CATTTAGAGTTACATTTAGAGTTCATTTAGAGTTTTCCCAATTAAACTATACTCTAAAAACCAATTTTCTAGATAAAACAGCTATAATAACATTTAAAATTGATAAATAAATGCGATAAAATCTTTATTTGCCCGCAACCTTTGTTTGTTTATTATTAAGGCATCTGATGTCATTTTCACTCATTAAAAATTCAATGCTAAATATAAGGAAAAA
>DUGT01000168.1:9175-24885 GCA_013331275.1 Methanosarcina sp.
GCTTAATAACCCTTAAAAAACCGATCATCTTTCTGAGGGTTTATTAATCAATAGACCACGTTCAAAGGACTGAGACCATTTTCAAAAGTAACTTCTTATCACAAAGTATAGCAATTCTGAGCTTATTTCTGAGCTTATTAATGGCCACCAACTAGATTTTTTTACACTAACGCTTAGAACCAAAAAATTTCTTATTTAATGGTAAATTCGTTATCTTTGAATTGATTCAAGCATCAAGTTTTGTGAACATACTTCGGAATCATAGTACTAGGTAAAGATTATACTCAATAATTTAATTGCCATGACATTAGTTATTAGAATCCTGTAAATGCCTAATATGTTTTTCAACAACTGGCTCATATACATGATTGATTCTGTAAATTGTGTTTCTTCCTTTTTTTGTTTCTATTATAAGGCCAACTTCTCTGAGATTTTTTATATACCAACTGACTGTAGCCCTAGAGACTCTAAGTTCACGTGCAAGAGCAATGTTTGTATTACACTTACAAGTTAGTATTCCTAAAATTATTCTTTGATTCGTTACATTTTGAAGAGCAGAAATAACTTTCATTTCTTCCTCATTATAAGCAAAATTATTTTCGAAGAATCTTGTCTTCCCGCCCTCTCTATAGGCTTCGATTTTGTTCTGGGATTCAAGGGCTTTTATGTGATATTTTGTATGTTCTCTATCTAAGCCTACATTTCCTACAATCTCACTAATATATGCTCCGGGTTTGTTTTTGATATAGGTGTAAATGCTAAGACGGCTGGGATTGTCAAGTACATTTCCAGGATTTACAATTTTATATCCTGCTATTGAGAAAATTAGCCTGGTGTAAAGGAAGTCAAAAGCCGTTGAGATATACACTATAGCCAGCCATAAAAGAAACTGCCAGTAGGGTATTTCGATGACTTGAAGCTCTACCATTTTTTCTCCATTAATTGGGACTCCGAATTGATCATCTGGAATAGGTTCTATAATATATTCAGTAGCCTCAGCTGTTTCTATCAAAAAAATAAACAATAAAAAGAGAAGTAGTTTATTTTGAAGCTTAAATATAATAGGCGGCTTTAAGCGTGTAGTACTCAGTTCTAATGATTGATTTTCCGAACACATTGAGTTTCCAGTTTCCTCCTTGCAGATGTTTCCCTGTTTTTGGTTTTATACGTAAGACGATTTTGTTGGTAGACTTAGCTTTATAGGGACCATAAGAGGCTCCTGTAGGGGAAAATATAGTAAGGTTTAGGATATTTTTCTTATTTCCCCAGCTTAAAGATATGTCAAGATAAATCGCTTTTTGGTTTACTTGTGCTTTGTTATATTTCGTCTTTCCTTGTACTATGGGGGTTCCCGTTGAGCATATATCAAAGCTGCTTTCAGATACTTTGGCGAATTCCAGCAGTTCTACATCTTTCTCGATTGTTATCGAAGATGAAGCACTTTGGGTGCAAACAAAGTCATCTTTCAAGAATTCAACAATATATTCTTCTTCGGTGGAAGTCGAATTAACTTCCTGGTCTATGTTTTCTCTATACAAGGTTGTTATAAAATCACCAAAAAATATGTAAAAAGGCAAAATATAAATATTTTGATTTATACCTGTCGAATTAAAGCTAACACTGTTTTTATAATCAATATAATATATTATCTGCTAATATCTGTTTCAACGTTACTTATTAATTAATAAAAAAATTGGTAACTATTCAGGTAGCCTTAGCAAGGCTACCCAATTCTTCCTCTTTCCGAGGAAAAATTGGATATAAATAAATCATTTTCTTCCTTGATGAAACGTGAAGAGATTCTTGCTTTGTGTGCTTCAAACTCTGAAGCTATTGCAGCTTACATTGAAACTCTTGAATCCCAAATTAAAGATCTCACTGAAAGATTAGTCTTGTTAGAGTCTCGCTTAAATCAAAACAGTAGAAACAGCAGTAAACCTCCTTCTACTGACTATTTTTCCAAAGGAAAACTTAATCCCAAGAGTCTGCGTAAAAAGAGTGGTAAGAAACCTGGAGGTCAAGAAGGTCATTCAGGAACAACTCTTGAAATGGTTGATAATCCTGAGTAGATAATTGAACATTCTTTGAGTTGCTGCAAAGAGTGTGGACATTATCTTGAGGACATTGAAGCTGAGGCTCATGAAAAAAGACATATTTTTGATATTCTACCTGTAAATATTACTGTTACGGAACATCGAAGTCAGATAAAGACTTTTCCTTATTGTGGAAGATTAAATAAAGCTGATTTTCCAGAATCCGTAAAATACCCAGTTCAATATGGCCCTAATATTTTGTCCTCGGCAATTTACTTTAAAAATCACCATTTCGTTCCTTACAAAAGGGTTTCTGAATTGTTTAATGATGGGGATAAAAATCTGTTCTGCTACTATTATTAAAGCAGAAAGAGAATGCTTCCAGAATCTTGAAGAATTTGAACATAATTCGAGAAAAGGTAATAGCTTCTCCTGTCATCCATTGTGATGAAACTGGGATGAAAATTCAAGGAAAAAGACATTGGCTTCATGTAGTTTCTACTGACAAATACACCTGTTATTTTGCTCATCCAAAAAGAGGATCCGAAGCTGTTGATGCTATGGGAATTCTTCTAGAGTTTAAAGGGGTAGCAGTTCACGATGGATGGAAACCTTACAACGGTTATAATTGTGATCATGCTCTTTGCAATGCTCATCTCCAGAGAGAACTTACTGGAATTGAAGAAAATTATAAACAGCAATGGGCTAAAGATATGAATGAGCTGTTATCTGAAATGAAAAAGTATGCTGATGAGTGCAAAGAAGAGCAGGTCAAAGATCTGGATTTTGAACAAGTTAAGGCATTAGAAAAAAGGTTCAACGCTTTAGTCGAGAAAGGAATTGAAGAAAATCCACCTTCTTTAAATCCTGAAAGACAAGGAAAATGTGGTAAGAATCCTAAAACCAAAGCAAGAAATCTGCTTGATAGGTTTATATAACATGAAGAAAAGATTCTGCGATTTCTGACAGACTTGAAAGTTCTTGAGAATAATCAAGCAGAAAGAGATGTCAGGATGATGAAGCTACAGCAGAAAATATCAGGAACTTTCAGGGTCATGCAAGGAGCGGAAGCTTTCTGCAGAATTAGAGCATATATTTCGACAATAAAAAAGAATGGTTTACCTATTTTAGAGGGTATTCTCGCGGCGCTCAAAGGAGCGCCGATAACTATACCCTAAATAGACTATCATTTTTTTATTTGTTCCTGAACTTTATACTCCAACCTTACAAGTCCATTTTCATATCTTTCAATCCTTTCACTCCTGAGCCTGACCTCTTTCCCGATGTGATCAAACAAAGGAATTCCACCTCCAAGGATGATTGGAACCACAAAAACAATCAGATCCTGCACAAGGTTTTCTTTAAGAAATGCCTTAATGAGCTGTGAACCGCCCATGAGCCAGATATCTTGATCCTTATTTTCTTTCAGCAGATGAACGAATTCTGTAATATCCCCGGTAACAAATTCTACGTTCTTTTCGTGGTGCAAGGACTCTTTTTGCCGGGTAAATACGTATACTTTTTTCTCCTCATATGACCATTCTCCGAATTCAAGTACCTGTTCGTAAGTCTTCCTGCCCATAAGAACTGTCCCAATTGATTCATAAAATTCAGAATAACCATAATCGGCTTCGGGATTGTTATCATATTTGGTTAACCAGTCTATGCTGCCGTCTTCTCTTGCTATAAAACCGTCAAGGCTGCAGGCGATGTAGAGTTTTATTCTCGGTGGGTTTTCTTTCAATGTCTTTGCCCCATTTGCGATTCTATCTTATTTTATTATTTCATTTTATGTGATTTTTTTCTATTTCTAAAATTACTCCTTCTCAAAAGACCGCTTTTCAGTAAAACACCGTAAAATCCAAATCTTTATACCTTTTCCTTTCCCAAAAACCTGTCTATGTCTTCTCCAAGTATATCGGTCATTCTAAAAACCCAACATTCTATCAAAGATCGTCTTTACTGGAACTTCCTTAATCTTCTTCCGTTCCTTGTTGGCTCAATATCAATTGCCAGAGATTCAATCAAATGGGTAGCGGTTTACATAGGAATAGCTCTTTTTTTCTCCCTGGTCATCGAACTCCGGTTTGTCTGTACTCATTGTTTTTACTATATTCGAAGCAAAGGCTGCGTAAAGTGCATGATGTTTTCTGGAGTACCAAAAATTTTTAAAGATCGTCCCGGATTTCACACTCCTTTTGAAAAGATTATTATTGTTCTTGGAGTTTTTTCCGTGTTTCTTTTTCCGGTTTACTGGCTTTTCAGGGATCCGCTACTTCTGGGGGCTTATGTAATTTCCTGGGGCCTTTTCTTTTTCACTGTCTGGAGATATGGGTGCATAAGATGCATTAATTTCGAGTTTCCTGTGAATCGGGCACCGGCTGAGATGAGATCAGATTTTAAGAAAAAGGGTGATCCCTTTGATATTTCAAGAAATGAGTTTCGGGTATCAGGCTCAAACAGATGTGCTGTTCTTAAAGTAAAACATGAATTTAAGGACTTTATCTACTGGAGTTTCGTAACCCTAGTTCTTTTATTCTCAGCGGGACTTGCAATTGGTATCCACTCAACAGAATGGATGATTGCTTACATTTTCTTGATTTTCTTTCACTTTTACATCCTGGAACAGCGTTTTTTCTGCACTCATTGTCCTTACTATGCAATGAGTGAGAACAAAGTGAGATGCATGATGAATTGGAGCTGGCCGAAGTATTTCAGATCCAGGTCCTATCCTCCAGGAAAATTCGATCTCGCCGTTACTACTCTTGGGTTCTTAGTAGTGATTTTCTTTCCGCTTTCCTGGCTTTTGAAAGAGCCATTTCTATTGGGTGCTTATTTGGTTTCGATTTCAATTTTCCTGCTAACGATATGGAGATATGAGTGCTGCCGCTGTATCTATTTTGGATGTCCTTTTAACAAGGTTTCGGCTGAAGTGAGGAAGGAGTTTGAGGGGCAAAAGAGATTTGAGTGCGAGTTTGGAGAAGATTAAATTGCGAGTTTGAGGATGGTCAGAAGAAGTTAGAGGAAGATTAAACTGAGCACTGCGTCAATGGGCTTTGTGTTACTAACTCAATTTAAACTAATACAGAGTTTGTACAGAGATTTAAATAAGAAAAATTTTTAATAATAATGGACTTTCGCCAGGTTTCTCCGGATAGCACGTCTGTATTTTACTGTGGGGTAACCGAAAATGACCATTATTCCCGGTTGGTTTCGGATGCTGATTCCGTACTTTTCTTTCACATCTTTGCCCCCATTTTTCAGCATTGGACCAATGGTTCATATCATGCAGCTTCCAAGGTCCAGGGTTTCGGCTGCAAGCATGGCATAGGTAGCTGTGATAAAGGGATCTGCCAGTCAGCATAAGGAGATACGTGGAAGTACATAGCAAGGGGAGCTCCGTAGAGCAGGTAATCAGTATCTTCTTTTCTCATTTCTTCAAAGATTCCAATCACCGGATTTATGAATTTGTCAAGGACTTCATACTCTTCCATCTTGATGAAAGGCCGCAGTAGGAGAAGTGTAGGCTTTGAAAATATCCATTTCTTTTCATAAGCTCTAACATATCATCGGCAAATTCCCTTACCTTATCTTTTCCGTCTATAACCAGGACCTCAACATCCGAAGGTGGAATTCCCATGGGTGCCGTGCTTGCTGCTGTCAGAATCCTGTCTATTTTTTCCTGTTCAACGTCTCTGTCATCGAATTCCCGGATGCTTCGCCTGGCTAGCATGAGAGCCATAAGTTCTTCGTACCCTGCTCTTGTATCTTCCATCGGGTATCCATAAAGGAAGTCTGGGATATGTCTCTTCCTTCAATCGTGATAGCTCCTGTGGGGTAAACTGCAGCACAATGTCCGCAGCCGATGCAGCCGAAATAGCGAGTTTGGTCAATTCTTACTTTATTGTTTTCAAGGTAAAGAGGTGCTCCTTTGCAGACTTTAACACAGAGGCCACAGACCTTACACTTCTCATAATCGATTCTGACAGTTGAGGTTTCAGAATATCTGGCTGTAGGGATGGCCATATATTTTGTTCTGACCGTGGCTATAAAAATTTTTGGTTGAATGCAGTTTGACTGAGAATCAACGTGTTTTTCCTGTCGGTCTGAACGCCTCTCTTTAATATTTTGGAAAATATAAGCTGTATACAGTGTGACAACTTTTCTAAACTAACTTGCTCAGTTTAATAGAAATCTATTTATTCTATAGCACGGTAATTTATTTCCGTAGTACATGTGTCAAATGATGGACTACAACCAAACAAAAGGAGTTTCAGAAATGAAAGACGCAACCCAAGGGACTTCTCCCAAACCCGTTTTACATGGGTTTTTGTTAAGTAATGGAAAGTTTATCACTCCAGCAGAAATGAATATTATGGAAAGCCTTGGGGTTGTCCGGTCAACAAAAACCTGAATTCCACAAACAAATCGGAAAAGACATCTCATTGGACAGACTAAAGAATTTCTCACAAATTACTGCAATAATACCCTAAAAATCTTCAACTCCCTAGTCAGCCCTGCAAAAACTTCAATTTGTTGATAATATAAAAATTCAAAACTTCCAGCAGAACGATCTTTAAAAATGGAACAAAAACGACTTCCATAAACTAGCAAAACCTCCAATCCCTGTACAAATCTGTAAAAGCCGGAGAATTTGTAACTAATATTGATTTCCTCCACAATCCAACTTCCTAAAAACTTAGAAGCTTAATAAAAAGCTTGATCAACAAGACAAGAAAAACAGAGTGAGTAACTTACTGATGTATTCGATTAGCCTGTTCTCTTCTGTCCTTTCCGGTTGAAGCTTTTCATTGTCTCTTTTTATCAATTTTTATCAATCTCTTTTTATCAATTTTTATCAATCTCTTTTTATCAATTTTTATCAATCTCTTTTTATCAATCTCTTTTTATCAATTTTTATCAATCTCTTTTTATCAGTCTTTTTTATCGGTCTTCTTTTACCAGTTTTATCAATTTCTTTCTATCCTCCGGTCTAACCATTAAATGGAGTAACTTTATGAAGTAAAATAACTTATACTCCGTAGAAGGAAAGAGTGACAACCATGAAAGTTGCCTGCATCCAGATGAATATCTCCCTGTGCTCAAAAAAGGAAAACCTTGAGCGTGCCCTCTCCCTGGCAGAAGAGGCGGTTTCGAAAGAAGCTGAGCTGCTTGCATTTCCGGAAGTTTTCTCCACCGGTTTTTGTTATGACCGGATAGTCGAGGTAGCTGAAACTGTTTCCGGTCCGACCATCGAATCTTTATGTGATTTTTCAAAGGAACATCAATGTATCCTTGCGGGTTCTATGATAGAGCAGAGAGAAGGCTCAGAATTCAGCAGTGAAATGAATATTCCTCCTCAGTTCAACCTGGGGTTCTGCATTGAGTCCGGAAAGCTAATTGGCACTCATCGAAAAACTCAGCTTTACGGTCTTGAAAAAGAATATTTTGCACTTGGAGAAGATATACATCCTATTCGGCTGAGAAAGTATGGACTTTCCATGGGGCTTATGGTATGTAATGAAATCCGTTATCCGGAAGTTTCCCGAAAACTTGCCCTTGAAGGAGCCGATTTTTTGGTTTCGGCTTCTGATATTCCTGATTTTTATATCTATCCCTGGCGTATTATGTCTCTTTCTCGAGCGATTGAAAACCAACTGTTACATATCGCCTGTAATAGAGCGGGAAATGATAGGTTCTCAACCTATGCAGGAAAATCTTTTATTGCCGATGGATGGGGTCGTATTCTTGCAGAAGCCGGAAAGGAAGAATGTGTTCTAATTGGGGAAATCGATCTCGAAAAGGCAAAAGAGATCAGGCAAACTGGCTCCATCATCGAGGATCGGAGGCCTGAGATTTATTAATTTAAGATAAGTTAAATACTTATTTAGAAAAAGAGTCTCAATCAATAAACAAATCGTAAACCAAGGCTAAAATACACCTAAATTACAAAGCAAAATAAGCTCAAGTTATAAAGTAACTGAATAATTCATTAATAAATTTTAGATAAACTAAAACATAATAAAAAGGTGAACCCTTGTAGGGTTACCCTTTCAGTTCTTTAATTATCAGGTCACGTGCAGTTTTTGCATCCGCCGTGCCC
Source organism: Methanosarcina sp. (assembly GCA_013331275.1). GTDB lineage: Archaea > Halobacteriota > Methanosarcinia > Methanosarcinales > Methanosarcinaceae > Methanosarcina > Methanosarcina sp11020u. Next base: position 17,312 of record DUGT01000168.1, read on the forward strand.
TTTGTCTTTTTCATGACCTGCCCTACAAGGAAGTTCAGGGATTTCTCCGTGCCTCCAAGATAGTCCTGTACTGCAGCTTCATTCTCGGCAATTGTTTCGGCAACCGCTTTAGTCACCAGGTCGTCTTCGGCTTTGAAAAGGCCTTTTTCTTCGATAATCTGGAACGGGGTCTTTTCCTCCGCAGTGTCCAGCATAGTTCGAATTACTTCAACGGCAGCCCGGTCACTGATTTTACCTTCGGCAAAAAGGTTAACCAGTTCTACCATATCTGAAACCTTTATAGAATTCTTTATCCTTGGATCTTTTGCGTGGATAAAACCTATTTTCTCTCCGTCATAAGAAGAGATTGCAAGGTCACGGTAATTTAGTTCTCCAAGGAAGACATCAGCTGTCCAGGTAGCTGCAATTTTAGGGTCAACTCCTTTTGCACAGACGCCTTCATAGAAGTCAGCAAGCATAATCTTTGATGTAAGAGACTTTGCATGCATATCCGTAATTCCGTACTGCTCTATGAAACGAGCACGTTTGGCGTCCGGAAGTTCAGGAAGAGTCTCCTTAATTGCAGGAATCCAATCGGTAATGCGCATAGGCATAAGGTCGGGTTCGCGGAAGTAACGATAGTCCTCAGCTTCTTCTTTTGTCCTCATAGAGAGCGTTACGCCCCTACCTTCATCGAAGTGACGAGTCTCCTGTGAAACTTTTCCTCCACGCCGAATTACATTCTTCTGGCGCATAATCTCATAGAGAAGAGCTCTTTCAACTCCTTTATGGGAGGAAATATTCTTAACCTCAACACGGGTACCCCAGTGGACTGAAACGTTTGCATCCACACGCATTGCTCCTTCAAGGTTACCGTCAAAAACATCCAGATACTCAAGGATATTCCTGAATTTGTCAAGGAACCTTCTTGCCTCCTTGGGACTGCGCATATCAGGTTCCGTAACAGTCTCGATCAGAGTCACGCCTGATCTGTTATAATCGATAAGGACACCTTTTGATTTCTCTATACTTCCGATATGCACAAGTTTGCCTGGATCTTCTTCCATGTGGGCTCTTGTAATCCCTACCGTATGTTCTCCGTCTTCGCCTTCAATTACGATTTTTCCATTGCTTACAATTGGAAAATCATACTGTGTGATCTGGTAACCTTTGGGAAGATCGGGGTAGAAATAGTTCTTCCTGTGGAACTGCGTCTCTTCTGCGATCTCTCCTTCGAGGGCAAGCCCAACTTTAATTGCAGCTTCCACCACTTTTTTGTTGAGAACAGGAAGCGCCCCCGGAAGGCCCAGACAGACAGGGCAGGTGTGAGTGTTCGGGGCTGCATTGTGATAGTCTGTAGAGCATCCGCAAAACATCTTGGTCTTAAGTTTATTCAACTGGATATGAATCTCAAGCCCGATTCTTACTCCGTCCGGATTTTCATAGACCATTTATGCCACCTCCGAAGGTCTCTTTGTGTGATAATCGGTATTTTGCTCGAAAGTATATGCTGCACGCAGCACAGCAGGCTCGTCAAATGGCTTTCCCATTATCTGAAGTCCTATTGGAAGACCATCAGTGAAACCACAGGGTACGGAAAGTGAAGGAACTCCTGCAAGATTGATGGGGCAGGTATTCACATCCGAGAGGTAGAGAGTAAGCGGATCTTCTATTTTTTCTCCTATTTTAAAAGCAGGGTTTGGCATAGTTGGAGCCATGAGCACATCAACTTTCGAAAGGGCTCTGTCAAAATCCTGCTTCACAAGAGTTCTGACCTTTAGGGCTTTTAAATAATACTTGTCGTGATATCCTGCTGAAAGGGCATAAGTTCCAAGGAGAATTCTTCTTTTCACTTCTGTTCCAAAGCCTTCAGCTCTTGTTTTTGAAACCATGGCATGCCAATTTTCACCGCTTGCTCTATATCCGTAACGTGTACCATCAAATCTTGCAAGGTTTGAGGATGCTTCACTCATTGCAATGATATAATAAGACGCAAGAGCATACTTTATATGAGGCATGGAAACTTCTTCCCAGGATGCTCCGAGATCTTCGCATTTGTGTATGGCGTTCCAGACAGCCTTTTCAACATCTGGATGGATGCCTTCTCCGAAAAACTCCTTCGGAACCCCGATTTTAAGCCCTTTTACATCTTCCACAAGAGCTTTCTGGTACTCGATTTTACTGTCAATTGAAGTCGAATCCTTATGGTCATAGCCAGCTATAACATCCATCAACACTGCAATATCTGTCACATTGTTTGCAAGAGGTCCGACCTGCTCAAGAGAGTTTGCATAAGCTACAACTCCGTACCTTGAAACCGATCCGTATGTTGGTTTAAGCCCGACTACACCACAGAAAGCCGCAGGACAGCGTACGGATCCTCCTGTGTCTGAACCAAGGGCAAAGGGAGCTTCCCCTGCTGCAACAACTGCTGCACTGCCACCCGAAGACCCACCCGGTACTCTTTCACGGTCCCAGGGGTTTGCAGTCGGCCCAAAGTAGCTGGTTTCCGTAGAAGAACCCATTGCAAACTCATCCATGTTGGTCTTTCCCAGGATTACGGCGCCTGCAGCAAGAAGCTTTTCAATAACGTGAGCATTGAATGGAGGGATATAGCCCTCAAGAATTTTCGAACCGCAACTGTTTGGCAGTCCGACTACTGAAATATTATCTTTTATTGCAATTGGTACCCCTGCAAGAGGACCATTGTGCCCCTCGGCATCAATTTTCTTCGCCTGCTCAAGAGCTTTTTCAGAGACAGTTATATAACCGTTAATTTTGCTCTTTCCTATAACTTCGAGATACTGAGCTGTTACTTCTTCGGCTGAGTTTTCCTCAATTTTTTCCTTTACCTGTGCAACACTCATCCATTTTGCCATTAGAAAACCCTCCTCAGCCTATCTTCGGAACCCTGAAGGCTCCATCCTGCTTGTGTTCGGTGTTTGCAAGAACAACCTCCTGAGGGAGACATTCTTCTACCACATCTTCCCTGAACACGTTATAAATCTCAGCCACGTGGTAAGTAGGAGCTACGTCTTCTGTTGGCAACTCGTCAAGTTGTCCGAAGTACCCCAATACTGAATTAAGTTTTTCCATGTATTCGACGGTTTCCTGTTCGCTGATCTCAATGCGAGCAAGCCAGCCGATGTGTTCTACATCTTCTTTTGTAATCATGAAAGTTCCTCAAAAACAGAATGATCCTGAATAAATACCGTTGGTTGCTGCATAATACAAATAGGTTAATGGGATAAATATATGTTCATCCCGAGTTCCGTCACCCGAGTTCCGTCTCGGGAGTACGGTGCTCTTTTCGTTCACTTCGTTCGCTCAAGAGGGCTGAATTACCCGAGTTCCGTCTCGGGAGTACGGTGCCCTTTTCGTTCACTTCGTTCGCTCAAGAGGGCTGAATTATGGGCTAGAGTAACTGATTTTCAAGTCGCTATTCTTTCTTTTCCTTTCCTTCTTCTTTCTCTTCTTGTTTTACCTTTTCCTCTTCTTTTTCCTTTTCCCTTTCCTTCTCTTTATTTTTCAGATATATTTTCTTCTCATAGTAAGCCAGAGGATGATTAATTTTTTCACACAGCCGGTCTCTACCTATGCAGTTTCCATAGGTTCTCATGGTATCACATGCAGGAGGCTTGTATATGTTTCCTGTTGCGCCTGCAATATGCTCTATCTGGTAAAGGGTTACTTCTGCGTCAAAATCAGGAGAAACATTGAAAAGGTTAAGAATTTCGTCCACTGACATTCCTACGCTAAGCAGGAAGGAAGTCGTGGCAAAACGCATAGAATGGGCAAGGTTTACTCCACCCTGTATATTTGCAAGGGCATGGGATATACAGGGAGGAAAGAGGTCGGGTTCCACTGCGCCAAAGTCCGCTGTTCCGTATTTTTTCTTGTGGATCTCAAACTTGTCTTTTATTTCGGCAACATAAGGTGCACAAAAACTTGAAACTTCAGAAGGAATTTGGGGGATGGGAAATGATTTTTCTATTCTTTCTTTGGTTGCTTCTTGGAGAAGTCTTACAAAGTCTTTTTTCGTAACTACGACCATTCCGGATCTAAGCTGACGGTTTGTTAATTTCCATATGGGTTCCCTTATTGAAGAGGAGAAGCGTATGTAATCTGCAAAATGCATACTGAACTGTAAGGCTTCAACTTCTGCTTGGATCCCAAAATCTTCCCCAAATTCAAGCAAAAAATCAGTACTTTCTTTTTCGAGCCATTTTGAGGCTGCTTCTGCTTCTTTAAGTGCATACCGCTTGGTGAATAATTGTTCATCCACGCAGGCAACTAAAATTTGAGCAAAAGGATAAGAGAGAGTTTCGGAAAGAAGCCAACTTTCATCTTTCATGAGTGGTTTTTCAATCTCTCCTTCGATGGACTGCATTACTCTTTCCATCCCGCGAGCTCGAGATCTCCGGAAAGCTGGAGAATTAAGTAAACTCTCTAACGAGACTCTAAGGCTTTCTACATAAGCAGATACTTCTGAAGCAAATGGGTAAAGAGCGATATGTTCTTCGTCCATTTCAGTCCGACTCAATTCTTGGAGCCAGGAGGTAAGAAATCCTTCCTGCACCGTTTGCAATTTCAAAATCTATGAGTATTGGGAAGTCTTTTCCAAGGGAGAGTGTAACTTCATTGACTTTGTTTGTGGGTTTGACTATATCGGTCAGATAATCCAGAGAGAAAAGAGAGCATGCTTCGCCTGCTTTCAGATCGATTAGTTGATCTCTGCCCATCTCGAGACGAACCTGGTCAGTATCGCCTTTCGCTTCCATATAGAATGTATCGTCAGAAACCCCCATGAGCATATGGTCGCTTATTTTTTCGGCAGCTTTAACAGCACGTCTGAGGTCTGCACCGTTAAGAACAACTTTAGCAGGTAATTCAAGCTGTGGGACTCTTGGTTCTGCTCGAATTGTAGAAGGGTCGAGAAGAGAAAGTGTATAAGACAGCCCTCCGACATCAATCAGGAGTTTGTGATTTCCTTCTTCAAGTTCCATCCGGACTGTGTCATTCTTATCCGCAATTCCCAGCAGGTCCGTAATCTTATTCAGGTCGACTCCGATTTCACATTCATCAGCATTATACTCATCGAAAGCAGATGACCCAAGCTCGAAAATTCCCATTGCAACGTTAGCAGGATCGACGGCTTTTACCGAAATACCTTCTGGTTTTATCCTGAATCTGACCTCATCTACAATTACAGCTAGTGCGGCAACCGCGTCTTTCAGAAGCTCTGCATTAATTGCTGCCTTAAACATGTTTCTTCTCCAATAATAAATTTAAATCTAACTCTTTATTACCCTTGAGATATATAAATTTCTTTACAGATTCCGAAATTCCAGCTCATCTAATGAATGAACTCTCCAAGTACGATCAAACAGGTTTCTGGAACTGGAAAAATCACTAGATTCAAACTCCCGGCAACTATATAAATCTTGGTCAGAAAACAGGGCGGCTTCAGGCTCTGTTTTAAGCAGAAAGGAAGCTGTAGCCTGATGAATCTATTTTTTTCGGGAAATGTACTTTTTTCAAAGGGGAATAGAAAGGCAATTAAATCTCAGTCGTATTCTCTCCAGGTAAATCCGCATTTCGTACACTTGAAAAAGCGAGTTTCGGATTCGTCAGCCGATCTCAGTTGTCTGAGCCACCAGGCTGCAGTATTATTTCCACATTCTGGGCATTTTGCACTTGTTGTCGGCAGGCCTGAAGTCTGCTCACCTTCCAGAACCACTATTTCGTGATCATCGATCTTGGCTCTGGAAACAAAGCTTTTTTCATCACTTTTTATAGGTATTATGTTTCCGCATTTTCTACACTCAAAATTTCCGTTTTTAGGAAACATCATACTTTTACACTTGGGACAGAACTGCATTAATATCACTTTTTGCGTCGTTTATAATTTTATTATGGTCAAAAGCCAGTTCAGGAATGGAATCAAGCTCAAAAAGATCGACAGAATCCGCATCAGATCCGGATTCCAGTTCTCCGAATCCCTTTGCAAGGTAGCATACTGAAACAGTATGCCCTCTGGGGTCGCGATTTGGGTCGGAATAGACTCCTAGAAGTTTGATAAGCTCTACGGAAAGGCCTGTTTCTTCAAAAGCTTCCCTCGCTGCTGCTTTTTCTGTAGTTTCCCCTATTTCTACGAAGCCGCCAGGAAGGGCAAATTTTCCCTGATATGGAGGATTTTTTCTCTTCACAAGCACAAGCCTATTTTTAAAGAGGATCACGGTATCAACGGTTAAACTAGGAGTTTGGGGTTTCATAAAACGCCTTCGCATTTTCTTTTTGGGAGATCTCTTTTTCCGCCACCAATCCCTTTCTGAATTAACTTTTCCGGCAGGAACGCCAGAACAAAATAATATTATTATTGTACATAACGTAGAAATTCTTCATCTTATTTCAATTTTGACATTGTAAGTCATGTTTCTGTCGAGCAGAAAAGTTCCTTATACGGTTGCTTCTATTAAATGTTTTCCTTTTATCGAAACAAAAATTTTTCATATTTCTGAAATTCTTCAATCCCTGTATCTTTTATACAAATAAAGAACACTTTTGTAAAGTTCTGTTTGTAACGTTATTCTTCTATAATAGGAATCTATTATCTTATTTGCAGGCTCAATTACTCGATATCATTATATTGATGTAGGTAACAATTCTACCTCTTCATTGGTATAAAAAGTAGCAACGGAGGTAATAGTTCTAAATCTCTTCATCAACATAGAAAATAATGATGGAGGTAAATAGTTCTACATCTCTTCATCAATATTGAAAGCAATGATAAGAGATAAGAGTTCTATGTCTCCTAACCAATATGAAAAGTAAAATCCATAACCTTTGAATTCATAAATACTAACGATTATAGACGAATTTGACTCATTAATAATTTATATGAAAATTCATTAATTATTTTATATAAGTTAACTCGTCACTCTCGGAAACTTCATAACTTGCCTGAGGCTTTCTTAGCTTTCATAAAAAGAAACATAATATTTAGAACTAAACTTTACCTCTGGCAAAAAAGGTGCGTGAAAAATGATAGAAAGTATACTCTGGCTCGCAGTCGGATTAATGGTTGCGTCATCCGTCGTCCCCAGAACCTCAAGGGTTCGTAAACTTGTTGGAGGGATTGGATGGGGTGTATTTTCCATCCACTGGAGTTATCAGCCTCTCCATTATCTCAAAATTATGGACTATGCTAATGTGCTACTAACAATAGTAGTAACTCTGTTTTGTTTACTTGTAGCGTATATCATGTTTCTAGAGTACAGAACAGGTCCTCTAAAGATAAGAAACAATAGAGAAGTACTGCACTCGAAGTTTTCAGCGCAGGATGAGGCTGATTCCCTTGACATAACCTCGATGCTTACAAGTGCCAGTGCACTTGGAGCTCTAGTTTATTTCCCATTTGCGAATTTCGCCTTTCTGAACACCTGGATCATAGGAGGTGTTACTTCTCAGGTTCTCTGGGTTCTTCATTATTTAGAAATTCCGGCATATATGAAAGCCTGGAATATGATATCACTTAACGGGTACACAGTGGAAATCATTCTCGCCTGTACGGCAATTGAAAGCATTGCTCTCTT
>DUGT01000195.1:0-1352 GCA_013331275.1 Methanosarcina sp.
TAATTATCCATCAACCTCTTCAGGGGTCCTTCAATCAGGTGGGTTATCGCATGTACTCCTGTATCTACCTGATAGCCATCTACCATGTAGCTATTGCAATTTCCTCCAATATACTGCCTTTTCTCAAGAACAAGAACTTTTTTTCCGTGTTTGGAAAGCGTTAGAGCTGCTAAAAGCCCGCTTATGCCTGCCCCGACAACAACTACGTCATACTTTTTCATTTTCAAAACAACCTCTATTTTTACGCCCTATATTTTCCCGTGAGGCTAATTTCTAGCCACTATTTCTAACCAATGTGATTGTTTTAATGTGACTGTGTTAATGTGACTGTGCTAATGTGACTGCTTTGGTTATTATTACTCAAAACTTGCTCATAATTTTAGAATTTCTCTTCGAATTTTAACTTTATGGAGACTCTTTGTTAACAAAAGTTTGACTGGTCACAGGTAAAATCAACATAAATATCTGGGAATACTAAATATTGTTTCTATTTATTATTACTATTTGCTGAAAAAGTATTAAATGCATATTTTACCTTGAACGGAGTGTCTACAGATAGACCCGCTCCTTCTGCTAAAGCATGATCTGTTTTTTCCCGTTTTTCGTTCTGCCAGAAGAATAGGTGTTAGCACATGTAGGTGTTAACACATAATGATTTTCGGAAAATTGTGTTAAAGCCTTGTAGAATGACACAGGGAGCGGAAATCTTTTTTGGTCAGATTTTTCGCTTTTCCGAGCATTCTGTCTGGCTATTTTTATTTCCTTTTTCATTATTAGTTGAACCAAACCCCTTCCTTGATTAACGCTGTGAACTCAAGTTACAACTTTTTGACGTCCTCATACGCGCCGAAAAACAAATAAAAGTACATAAATTAAAATAGTAACAGAAAGTAAAGGTTTATGGCTCTTATGTATTCAGCTCATGAAATATCTCTCATAGTTGGAGGTCTGATTTTTCTTATATTCCTCCTACTGTTTTTGAATCTTTACAAAAACAGTTTTATTTCATATTCTCTCAGGTTTTGCAGCTGGATCTGCGGGATGGCGATCAGTTCGGATAGTCCCTGGATCAAAATGCTTGTGCTTCATCTTGTGTTTTTCATTAGACTTCTCATGTATCTTGCTATCGTTTCCCTCGAGCAGGTCGATAAGCTAACTGCCAGAGGACTTTTGAAGCATTATATTTCAGGTACCAGAACTGTCCTTTCTGAGTATATACTCTCTTTCCTTCACTCTCCGAAAGCGATTGAGAGGCATATTCACAGCCTTGAGGCTGAACCTGTAAACCGAAAAGATCAATATTTGAGAAAGAACTCTTTAAGAAGTAGTCTCTTTAAGAAGTAGTCTCTTTA
>DUGT01000195.1:1465-5049 GCA_013331275.1 Methanosarcina sp.
TCTCTTTAAGAATTAATCTCTTTAAGAAGTAATTTTTTTAAGAAAACAAACTCTCTAAAACAGTTTTTTTTCTTTTAAAACTTATTTGTTTTCTATTTTTAACTTCCTCTTGTTATAAGTCTCACCTTAGCTTTATTTTGCGGGGTCACCACAGGCTGTTTTTTGTCTATCTGGCTTGTTTCTCGATTTTCTCAAACTGTTTATGAACATTATTTCTTTCTGTCCGGGTATTTTCATAACATCTACTTAATAATAACATATGCCGGAGGATTCCGGTCCTTTTTTTGGAATTTCAAGTTATCAGTTAGATTTAATTATCCTTTCCAGGTAAACGGAAAACGTTGTACGTTTTATATAGCTGGAGAGTATATTTTGTTCGAATGATTTAAGGCACAATGACCGTTGTATCGTGAAGCTTAAGTTAGCGAGTTCCCTTATTTCCAAAGTTTGGAGAGTATTACATTGAACATTACATTAATCGGCATGGCAGGAGCGGGAAAAAGTACTATAGGGAGAGCACTTGCTAAGCACCTTGGATATACTTTTATCGATGTGGATCACCTGATAAGGGAAAAAACAGGAATGCCCCTCCAGACTCTGATCGATAAAGAGGGAGATCTGGCTTTTATCAGGTTTGAAGAAGAAGCCATTCTAAGGCTCGAGCAGGTGGATAGGAGCGTTATTTCTCCTGGTGGGAGTGTAATTTATTCCGAAAAAGCCATGACTCACTTAAAAGCAATCTCAAAAATAATCTTTCTGGACACTGCATTCAGAAGCATTGCCAAAAGGCTTCCCAACGCAAGAAAAAGGGGCATAGTAGGACTCAGGGATAGAAGCCTGAAAGAACTTTTTGAAGAAAGAATGGTTCTATATCAGAAATATGCCGATTTTTCAATAAAGCTCAACGGAAANNGGCATAGTAGGACTCAGGGATAGAAGCCTGAAAGAACTTTTTGAAGAAAGAATGGTTCTATATCAGAAATATGCCGATTTTTCAATAAAGCTCAACGGAAAAGAAAATATTCAAGAAATCACTGAAAAGATCATTGAACTCTGTTTTCAATAAAGCTCAACGGAAAAGAAAATATTCAAGAAATCACTGAAAAGATCGTTGAGCTCTGTTTTGAGAAGAATACCTGAGACTATGACTCAAATCGGTTTATTAAGGTTTTCAGTTGTGTTTTAACATAGTTGCTCTTTCTAAGTTAGGGTTTTTAGATCGATATGTTATTTAATTTCCTACAGAGATTTAATTTTCTATAGAGTCTACACTTTAAGAATGGTTTTCTGTAGGGTCATTTTCATCTAGGAACAGTTCTCTTTAAGAACAATCGGCTTTGTAGATGGCTTACTTTAAAGACAGTTTGCTTTAAAGCAGTTCAGAAAATGATTTACCATATACATGGTTTACCCTATTAATAGCCTGTTAGAACGGCTTATTTAAAACAATAGTTCACTTTATTAGCAATCAGGTCTTCAATCTGAGCAAAATTCCTCAGTTTATACAAAATTTCTCAGTTTATAATATTTGAGCATCGGCCTGCAGGAAAAAAGGTCCGAGCAGCAGGAGACATAAAATGGCATCAAGTCGTTTCATAATTACGGTTATAGGCAGCGATCGGGTAGGAATTGTTGCCAGGATCACTAGTGTAATGGCAAGTTTCAATGTAAACATTGTCGATATCACTCAGACTATCATGCAGGGTATCTTTACCATGATTATGCTTGCAGAAGCTCCACAGGAGAATTTCGACCTTGCGGCTTTCCAGGAGGCTATGAGTGCCGAGGGAAAGAGCCTTGGAGTCGAGGTCAAGGTACAGCATGAGGACGTATTTCGTTTCATGCACAGGATCTGATCTGGAGACGATCTGAAGTGATCTGGAAAATTAATCTGTCTGAAACGAGAGGTAATCTTTCATGTATATAAATCCAAACGAAATTCTGGAAACAATCCAGATGGTCAGGATGGAACATCTCGACATCAGAACCGTAACAATGGGTATTAGCCTGAGGGACTGCAGTCATCCTGATATTGAAGTTTTTAATGAGAATATTTATGAAAAGATAACCACCCGTGCAAAAGAACTTGTTCGTACAACGAATGAAATCCAGAGCCTCTACGGAATTCCGATAATCAATAAGCGGATATCAGTAACTCCAATAGCCGTAGCAGCCGAAAGTTGCAGGTCTCCTGATTTTGTTTCCATAGCAAAAACAATGGACGAAGCTGCGAAAGATTCACAGGTAGACTTTATAGGAGGTTTCAGTGCCCTTGTCCACAAAGGCGCAACCGTAGGAGACCTGAAGCTTATCAATTCCATTCCTGAAGCCCTTGAAAGCACAGAAAAAGTCTGCTCATCGGTAAATGTTGCCACTACAAAAACCGGGATTAATATGGATGCAGTTGGCTTGATGGGAAGCATAATTAAAAAGACTGCGGATTTGACTGCGGATAGGGATGGGATAGGCTGTGCCAAGCTTGTGACCTTTGCAAATGCCCCTGAAGACAATCCCTTTATGGCAGGAGCCTTTCACGGAATAGGTGAACCTGAATGCGTTATCAACGTTGGGGTCAGTGGGCCTGGCGTTGTGAATGCTGCAATCTGCGAGCTTGAAAACCCTAATCTTACGGAAATTTCGGAGACAATCAAAAAAACAGCATTTAAAATAACTCGCATGGGAGAAATGGTGGGCCGAGAAGTTTCACGAAGGCTTGGAGTCGAATTCGGAATTCTTGACCTTTCCCTGGCTCCGACGCCTGCAATCGGCGATAGTGTTGCTGCAATTCTTGAGGCAATGGGGCTTGAGCGCTGCGGGGCTCACGGAACTACTGCAGCCCTTGCTCTCCTGAACGATGCCGTAAAAAAAGGAGGGGCAATGGCTTCTTCCTCAGTTGGAGGCCTGAGTGGGGCTTTTATCCCTGTTAGTGAGGACGCAGGAATGATTGAATCTGTCAGGGCAGGAGCCCTCAGCCTGGAAAAGCTTGAAGCTATGACTAGCGTCTGCTCGGTTGGCCTTGATATGATTGCAGTTCCTGGTGATACTCCTGCTTCCACCCTTTCGGCTATTATCGCTGACGAGATGGCCATAGGAGTAATAAATAGAAAAACAACAGCAGTCAGAATTATCCCTGCACCTGGAAAAAGGGTTGGAGATTCCGTAGAGTTCGGCGGCCTGCTTGGAAATGCCCCTATTATGCCAGTAAGCAATTTCAGTTCCGAAACTTTCGTAAAACGAGGGGGAAGAATTCCGGCTCCTATCCAGTCACTTACGAATTAAAGTACTGAATTGAAGTAAGGACTGAAGTAAGAACGGAAATAAATAGGGACTGAAATAGTAAAGTGAAATAACAAACTCAAAATGAACTGAAATTACGAATGAGACGAAGAACTTGAGTATTATCTAAAAAACAGTCAGCTTCCCTACATATTCTATGTTCTCAGGAGTATTGATACTTTTCCTGAATTGGTGAACTGAGCCGATAAATCCGGCAACTTATTTTTTTTCGGAAACGGATCTACATTCCAGCAGGCATTTTTCAGTATGGAATTACTGGTTTTTATCATGAAATTATTATTACAAAA
>DUGT01000195.1:5207-5706 GCA_013331275.1 Methanosarcina sp.
TACAAAATAAATCATGAAATTATATATTACAAACCAATTTTTCCGAAATAGTTCGGGTTTATAATTTTTCGTTCGGAAATAATATTTGCTTGAAAGCAATTTTTTGTATAATTAATTTAAAATAATTTATGCTACTCGTATATTCTGGAGTAAGGGGACAAACTGGGGTATAATCGAATAAACGAACATCCTGAGGACGCTGATCCTTCTCTTTGAATGGACGTGTTTGGGGGAGCATGATACTTTCGAAGAGGCTGTATTAGGGGATGCAGTAAACGGACTCAGCGCCTCTGGACTTCTTCTCTTGACTTCTTATTATTCTTTTGATCTGTTATTCTTTTGATGAAAGTCCTTCAATGAAAATCTTTAGTTTTCACTAGACGGAGGTTCCCTGTACCACGAACGTCTTCCCAAAATACCACTAAGATTGTTATAACATTTAGATTCCATCAAGATCCGGTTACTGTTAAGATTCATGTGCAATTAAATCTGTTGTCAA
>DUGT01000195.1:5826-12189 GCA_013331275.1 Methanosarcina sp.
AAATCTGTTGTCAACTAGTTGTTGCAGACCAGGAGGTTGAGACATTCGATGAATAGTGCTACTGCAAAGTTTTTAGAAAATACGAGAGAATTCAATAATTCAAGGTGCAAAACTCCGAGCTCCAACTCCAAGCTCCACTTGAAAGCCGGTCTCTGGAACTTAAGGAGGCATGGAAATGAGTAGAACTGCGCCGAAAACTTATATTACATCCGGGCACAGCGCCTGTCCGGGCTGTTGTGACGTTTTTGCTGCAAAGTTTACACTCATGGGAGCAGGTCCTAACAGCATTGTTGTCAACCCGACTGGCTGCCTGGAAGTCACAAGTACACCTTTTCCGCTGTCTTCGTGGCAGGTTCCGTGGATCCACTCTCTCTTTGAAAACGGAGCTGCAGTAGCCTCAGGTATTGACGCTGGCTTAAAAGCCCTTGGCAAAAAGAAAGATACCAAGATCATAGTTATTGCAGGCGACGGTGCTACGATGGACATAGGCTTCGGGGCTATTTCAGGTGCGTTTGAGCGGGGTCATGACTTTACATATGTCTGTATGGACAATGAAGCCTATATGAACACCGGAGTCCAGCGCAGCAGTGGGACACCCTATGGTGCTAGCACCACAACGACTCCAGCAGGCAGGTTCTCCTTTGGAAACCCCCTCCTTAAAAAGAATATGCCTGCAATCATGGCAGCCCATGGCTCTCCTTATGTGGCCACAACTTCCATAGGTTTCTCAAGAGACATGATGCGAAAGGTCAAGAAGGCAACTGAAACCGTGGGTCCTACCTATATCCATGCCCATGCTCCCTGTACAACAGGTTGGGGCTTTGATACCTCAAAGACCCTGGAAATCGCCAAACTCGCAGTCGAAACCTGCCTCTGGCCCATGTATGAGATGGAAAACGGGGAAATTACTCAGGTCAGGAAAGTTAAAGATCCCAGGCCTGTCGAAGAATATCTAAGAGTCCAGAAAAGGTTCAAACACCTCTTCACCATGGTAGGCGGTGAGGAAGAAATCAAGAAGATTCAGGCTATGGCTGACTGGAACATAAAACACTTCGGGCTTCAGTAAAAAATGAGGTTCTGGTAGCCTGAACTTTTATATTGAGTCTATCCATAGTGCCCTCATCGTTTCCCTTATTGCTTCTATTTTATTTATATTCGTTTCTGTGTTTATTATATCAAACTCATCAAAAGATTCGAGAGCTACTTTAGCTGCAATTGAAGCATCATTCAGATACCTGTTTTCTGCATTGCTCACAATAGTCTGGAGGGCAGAAGCTGCCTGAATAACTGCGTTTTCCATGTTTTCTTCTTCAGCGGTTTTCCCAACTTCTTCAATAGAGCTTGCGATACTTCTTACCGTATCCTGGAGGTTTTCCTGCATGGCTGTAGCTGCCATCTCCTGAAGCATAATCTCTACCCCCACTGCAGCCTCCTCAAGGTTCTTCTGAGCCGTAAGTTTTCCGACATCCCCAAGGCACGAGATGCATATTGCCGTATTTTCCGAAAGATCTGGAAACTTCATCTTGGCAACAGCTTTTCCGATTTCTCCAAGCCCGATTATAACTGCCATGGTTTCTCTGTCCTTATTGAGTAGAGCTGCCGTGTTTCCGCTTTTTCCCAGTACTGAGGCCGCGAGCCTGGCTATCATTTCCATCTGCTGTTCGGCAGCCGTTTTTCCTATAGCTCCAAATGAAAGTAGCACCCGGACAGTTGTGTCCTGCATGTCCTGCTCTACAGAGCGCTGTAGCAGTTTTTCAAGGGCGCGGATAGCATTGACTGCGGCATTCTCCATGCCCTGGAGAGTAGCGGCTTTTCCAATTTCCTTTATGGAAACTACTGTTTTTTCAGCCTCTGGCTCCTTTCTCTCGTTTAGATAGCATGTACCGATTTCGGTCAGGAAATTAAGGGCTTTGCTAACTCCTTCGTCAAACTTCTCATTAATAGAATTAAAACCCAAACTTACCATTTTGTCTTCTTCCTTTGAAAACATGGCATAAGGCTCCTTTTCAGCGGCTATTCCTTCTCATAAAAGACTCGCAGGACTTGCGAGAAGAGCTTCAGTACACGTTTTCTCAAGAAATCTTTTAATCCTCGTCAATCCCTTTCGCACCTTATCTTTTCTTGCTTATTTTTCAGATACTCTTGATTTATGGTTTACCGGCTTCAAATATTTTGAGGTAATCGGTGAGCTTTCAGGCGGATTAATAAGTCATTAAACCGATAAACTCGTTAGATTAAATTGTTAAACTGGCTAGAAAAGGATCTTATTTCTCTTTATTAAGTATCTGTCAATTAGCGTATTGGCAGGTTATTAAATAGGCAGGCAGAAGGCGATTTATCTGATGCAGGAAAGAAAAATCCAGTCTCAACAATCCCCATGCCAGGCAAAGAAGGACTCGTTCAGGTGTGAACTTATAAGCTTTAACGAAGTTTTGCGGCTCTCCAAGACTCTTGCCCGAAAGATTAAGGCTTCAGGTTATATGCCTGACCTGATTGTTGCCATAGGGAGAGGAGGCTATGTGCCTGGAAGGCTGGTTTCCGACTTTTTGCTCTTCAGTGACCTTACCTCAATGAAGATCGAACATTACACACGGGCTGCAGACATGCTGGAAGAGACAAAGATAAAGTTTCCTATCCCTGAGAATATCGCAGGGAAAAAAATTTTAATTGTCGATGATGTAACCGACACCGGTGAGACGCTCAAGCTTGCAGTGGACTACGTCCTGAGCCTGAACACGACAAATGTCAGGACTGCAGTCCTCCAGCATAAGACCTGCTCGGCTTTCACACCTGACTTTTATGCTCAGAAGATTCTCAAATGGCGCTGGATAATTTATCCCTGGGCCAGGTATGAGGATCTGGCAGGTTTTGCAGAAAAGATTCTCCGGAACAGGCCCCTTTATCTCCCTCAAATTATAGCCGAGTTTAAACACAGGTATGAGCTGGATCTCAAGGAATCTGAACTTCTAGAAATTCTGGATGACCTAACTGAAAGGGGTGAGCTTGAAAGCATAGAACAGGATCAAAGAAAGTTGTGGAGTCTCAAGTGATAAGTACTTATCAGGAATAGCGGCGAAGGTAGCTTTACCCCCTACCTGATGGGGAGAGTTTGGTGACCTTTTCCACTCCTAAAAACAGTATGAAATTTTCCAATAAGGACGAGATTTCTAATCCTTCGTGCTCTCAGAGTAACAAAAAGGAAAAAAGGAAAAAAAGGCAGAAATTTGAAATATTTAAAGATCCTTACATCACCGTTTCAGTGACCAGTTCCCGATCTCCTTTTGAAAAGACTCTGGATACCCGGACTTTCCAGTCCCCATCGGGGTTCTCGTTGTCGGCCTGGATGAGGTTATAACACTGCTTTGTCTTTCCCCTTGTTTTGGAAGAACAGAAGGTACCTGCATTTACCACAAGCATGTTATTGAGGTTCCAGACCCAGGGAATGTGGCAGTGCCCACAGAGGACAAGATTCACTTTGCAGCGGTTTAGAAGTTCCAGGACATCGCCTGCATCCACAAGGACAGTATTTTCCCTGCCTGCCAGAGGTATAGGAACAAGGTGATGGTGCATGGCAAAAACCTTGAAATTTTCTCCTGAAAAGGCTTCTTTGATCCAGCCATAGTTTTCCCTGCCCAGATGACCTTCATCAAGATCAGGCTGTGAAGAATCTGCCCCTACAACCGTAACATCCTCAAAATTCCGCGAAAAGTACCGGTTTGTAAATAGATCTTCAAAGTGCACATATCCTGCATTTTTCGAGTCATGGTTACCCGGGACAAGAATTTTATTTTTGCATTCAATCCTGTCAATAAACCGCTTTACTCCATCATATTCTGCTGAAAACCCATTCTCAGTCAGGTCACCTGTAATCACTACAAGGTTCGGTTCCAGTCGGTTTATACTGTCAACCATAGACTCTGCAATCTCCGGAATAAAGTACGCATCTGAATAATGGATATCTGAAAGGTGTACAATTTGTATAATTTCTTCTTCCTCTTATTTTCTTAATTTTGTAATATACATTGAATCTCTTATATTCAGAGCACAGGATTTCTGTACCATTATATATAGGTATCTCTCAAATCTACATATTTGAATATATCTAATTATAATTCGTTAAAAAAAGAGTTTTAGATTTCAAAACCTCATTTGGGTACTATAAATATGTACCTAATTATTATTCATGGACAATGTCTATAAAAATTACAAACCTAAATTACCCGATACGTCATAGCTCATTTCATCCCTATTTTCTACCAGTAGTCGGGCGTGCGGCAGACTTCGAGTCATTTCTTGTAGTAAAAATACCAAAACGGGCCGGGCAGAAGTACTAGAGTTATTTTCTGAAAAGAATTGCTTGTGCCGCCTGACTACGCTGCTATATAGCTCGTAATTAATTTCGCGTAAATCAGCTCTCTTGAGCGAGTTGAAGATGTAGCCTTTTTGTTGCCCATAATTCAGCTACATCTACTCAGCTAAGCATCTTCATTACGATTCAGCCCTCTTGAGCGAACTAAGTGAGCGAAAAGGGCCCCGTCCTCCCGAGGCGGGACTCGGGTGACGGAACTTGGATTTCAGTATTTTCATTATAATTCAGCCCTCTTGAGCGAACTAAGTGAGCGAAAAGGGCCCCGTCCTCCCGAGACGGGACTCGGGTGACGGAACTCGGGCAACAAATAAATTAATAATGAGTTATGACTATTCACCTACGTTTCAGCTTCATCCTTACATTTTTCATTTATTTACTCCAAATCAAGGTGAATTTATGTCATTAGCGAAACTTAGAACACATTATACAGTCGATGTCAAGCCTGAAAAAGTTGATAACGGTCAGAAAATTACTCTGGCAGGCTGGGTCCATGAGGTAAGAGACCTCGGAGGGATCTGTTTTGTAGTGCTTCGAGACCGCGAAGGAAAAGCTCAGGTAACTCTTGTAAAGAAAAAGATCGATAAAGAGCTATTTGATGCTGCAAGAAGGCTTATACGCGAGTCAGTAATTTCAGTAACCGGCTCCGTTAAATTCGAAGAGAAAGCTCCAAATGGATACGAGCTGCTTCCTGAGAAGATCACTGTCCTGAATGTTGCAAATTCTCCATTGCCAATGGATACTACAGGCAAGGTAGAAGCTGAACTGGACACCAGGTTGGACTCACGGTTTATCGACCTCAGGCGGGCCGAGACTACTGCGGTTTTTAAGATAAGGCACCAGGCTCTGCAGGCTATCAGGGAATACTTTGTTGAAAACGGATTTATCGAAACTGCAACCCCCAAAGTCGTAGCAACTGCAACCGAGGGTGGGACTGCACTTTTCCCTATCACATACTTTGACAGGGAAGCTTTTTTGAACCAGAGTCCTCAACTCTTCAAGCAAATCCTTATGAGCGGTGGTTTTGACAGGGTTTTTGAGATAGGTCCTATTTTCAGGGCCGAAGAGCACGACACTCGCAGGCATTTGAACGAAGCTACTTCTATCGATGTTGAGGTAAGCTTTGCAGACCACTTCGATGTAATGGAGATTCTCGAAAACCTTGTGGCTTACGTCTACACCCAGGTTGTTGAGAAATGCCAGCCTTCTCTTGAAACACTTGGAATTGAGCTCAAAGTCCCGAAAACTCCTTTCCTTAAGCTCACCTATGACGAAGTAATCGAGATCATAAACGCCCGTTCGGAAGAGAAAATGCACTGGGGAGATGACCTAGGTACATCCGGAGAGCATATTGTGGGCAATTACGTCTACGAGACCACAGGGGAATCACACTATTTCATTATTGACTGGCCGACTGAGATTAAACCTTTCTATGCCATGCCTTATGAGGACAGGCCGGAGTTCAGTAAGTCATTTGATATGATGCACCGTACAATGGAACTCTCATCAGGAGCTCAGCGTATCCACATTCCGGACTTGCTTAAGAGCCGGATAGAATCGCAGGGCCTCAATCCTGAGGGCTTTGAATTCTACCTTAAAGCTTTCGAATATGGCATGCCTCCACATGCAGGCTGGGGCATGGGTTGTGAACGCTTTATCATGACCATGCTCGGAACCGAAAATATCAGGGACACCGTACTCTTCCCCAGGGACAGGAGAAGACTTTCTCCCTGAAATCCCTTCTTTTTGGAGTTTAAACGCTTTCAACTTAAATGCTGCAAGTTTAATCTCCACTTAATAATTTCATAATTTTTTCAGTACCTTTCATAATTTTTAGAGTATTCGAACCGGAGGGAACATAGCGTGACAGAAAGAAATATATCTGCCGATTCCCCGGAAAAGCGTGCAGCTGGTATCGCTGCATCCCGGATGGTTGAATCGGGAATGGTTGTTGGGCTTGGAACGGGTTCAACAGTCGCATATACGATAAAAGAACT
>DUGT01000195.1:12388-26231 GCA_013331275.1 Methanosarcina sp.
GGCATCCCTCTGGCTAACCTTGCCCAGCATTCGGAACTGGACATCGCCATTGACGGAGCAGACCAGATCGATTCGAAGCTGTACGCAATTAAAGGTGGGGGAGCTGCCCATACCCGAGAAAAAATTGTATCAGCATCTGCAAGACGTTTTCTGGTTGTCGCTGACGAATCAAAAACGAGCATTCAGCTTAATAAAGCCGTACCTGTAGAAGTCCTCCCCTTTGCAAAAACTCTTGTGATTAAAAAGATAAAAGAGCTGGGAGGAAAGCCCGAATTGAGGCTTGGTCTGAGAAAAGACGGGCCTGTGATAACTGATAATGGAAATTTCGTACTTGATGTAAATTTAGGCGTAATAAACGACCCTGAAGGTCTGGCCCTTAAACTATCTTCAATTCCGGGAGTTGTTGAGCATGGAATATTTTCTAATGTGGACGAACTCTATATCGGGAAAAAAGACGGATCAGTAGAGATAGTAAGGAAGTAAAAATAATCAGGAAATATGAGTGTTTCACCTTCCAGAATCGGAATATACCCGGTATGTTTTTATAGAAGTATTATCAGTTATTTTCTGATCAAATACTCTTCATACAAGGCAACTGATTAAATCATATTTTCAGACTGATCTCGGGCTAAGAGTGACTATAGCCAGGATAACTTCAAATTATCAAGTAAAAAGCTTCTACACATATACTTCATTTTAAGGAGGTTTTGGTTAAGATGGAAAAAGGTGGCCAGCCAATCATAATAGTAGATCCTAGAAAAGAGCAGACAAAGGGAAAAGAAGCACTCAGCATGAACATTGCGGCCGCAAAGGCAGTGGCCAGCATAGTCAAGAGCACACTCGGTCCGAGAGGAATGGATAAGATGCTTGTCAATCCTCTCGGGGACATTACAATCACAAACGATGGTGCAACCATTTTACACGATATGTCCATCGAGCACCCTGCAGCCAAGATGGTGGCCGAAGTTGCAGAGTCACTTGAAAGCTCGGCAGGTGACGGGACTACAAGTGCTGTTGTATTTACAGGCAGCCTGCTGGAAAAGGCAGAAAGCCTTATTGAGAGTGGAGTTCACCCGACAGTTATTGTTAAGGGATACAGGCTTGCAGCCGAGAAGGCTGTTGAGATTCTCGAGAACCTGGCAGTCTCGACTGTCGAGAATGAAAAGGAGAAGCTTGTAGAAGTTGCCAAAACCTCTATTACAGGTAAAGCTTCAGACAGGTACAACCGTTTGATTGCGGAGCTCTGTGTGGACGCCGCACTTGCAATTCGTGAAAGAGGAATCATCGACCTTAAAGACGTTATTCTTTCAAAAGATATCGGCGGCAAGATCGAGGATACCGAGTTTGTCGAAGGCATTGTTATAGACAAAGTCGCCCTTGATAAGGAATTCCCTCTCAGAATTGAGAACCCAGCGATCGCTCTGATCGATACCCCTATGGAGATTGCCAAGACCACAAACAAAGCAAAACTTCAGATAAATGAATATGGCGATCTTGAGGATTTTGTAAAGCAGGAAGAAGCAGCCTTATTCGAAATGGCAGACTATGTCATCAGGGCAGGGGCAAACGCGGTTTTCTGTTCCAAAGGAATGGATGACAAGATCGCAGCCTATCTGCAAAATCGGGGAATTTATGCAACCCGCAGGGTTAAGAATGAGGATATGCAGCACCTTGTAGATGCCACAGGCGGCAGGCCTATCCGCAATATCAAAGAACTGACCCAGAAAGAACTCGGGCATGCCGGGCTCCTTGAACAGGACCGTGACGGTGACCAGGGTAAGACCTATCTCAGGGACTGCAAGGGTGCAAAATCCGTATCTATTGTTATCAGGGGCGGTACCGAGCACATAGTTGACAATCTTGAGCGCGCAATTGACGATGCCCTCAGAGTAGTAAAATGCGCCATAGAAGATGGCAGAATAGTTGCAGGCGGCGGGGCTTCCGAGATCGAAGTTGCACTCGAGCTTCGTGCATATGCTGCCAGCATAGGTGGGCGCGAACAGATGGCAATCAGGGTTTTTGCAGATGCCCTTGAAGAAATCCCAAGGACAATTGCCAGAAACGCAGGCCTGGATACTATCAACACAATAGTCAACCTCAGGGCAAAGCACGCCGAAAACAAAAATGCAGGCCTGAACATCAATACCGGTGCTGCAGAAGACATGCTCGAAAAAGGCATTGTTGATCCTCTCAGGGTTAAGGTCAACTCTATTAAATCCGGTTCCGAAGCCGCAGTGATGGTGCTCCGTGTGGATGATATGCTCCGCGCTCAGAGTGCTGACATGCAGAATGTCAAACCCGAACATATGGCAAGCACTTATGACGGAATGGCAGCTCCTGGACTTAACATGCGCAGGTAAAGCCAGGTTTAAGTTAAAATATTTAGTAAACATAGAAAAGCTGCAGATTTTTATTCTGCAGCTTCTTTTCAACTTTTTTGGAAACTGTTTTTAACTTCTTTTTTTCTAATTTGTTTTCATGTTTAGTTTTAAGTTCTAAACGATATGGTTCCTGACAGATTGGCCATAAACTATTTTTTTTACAACCAAAGAAATTTTTAAAAATTGTTAGATAGAAAATACCTCTTGCATCTTCAAAAACTCTGCTTGATTTTAATTTCGGGATTTAAGAAAAATATGAAAATATATATCTATAATTAGGTTAACTTGTCGATATAGGTATAAAGATTGTGTAAGATGACCATCTCGCCAAAATAGAGGCCTAACTCATGAGATATATAGAAGAAAGGACCAAAATGCAAAATCGTGTTTCTGAGATCATGCAAAATGGACTGGAAATTGCAGATCTGTTTATAAATAAAAACTATTTAATTGATATCGGTAAATGCGACCCGATACCATTAGAAGATATCCAACGCTCTTTCTCATATATCTCGATGTTTGAAGTTAGCAAAATTGTATATGACGTTGATGAGAACATTAACGATAAACTCGTTAGTGTTTATAGTGCATTATCGAACTTTGGAAGTTCAGCTTTACTCGTTATTTTCAGTGATAAAGAAGGTGTAAAGTTTTACCTCGGAACAAGAGATGTTAATCAACCAAATACCGCAAAAGAAATTTTGCAGAAAAGCTTGAGAGGAAATTTCCCAGGTATTGAAATAAATGAACAATCATCTTCAGAAATTGAACGAATATTAGAGTCTCATATTCCCAGCGTATATTCTAATATGGCTGTTTCTTCCGTTTCAATTGTTCCTAGCGCAAGAGACGATGATAAGGATAAATTTGTACAGGGAATGGAGAAATTTATTGATTCTATGTCAGGTGAAAAGTACACTGCGGTATTAATCTCTTCACCATTAAGTAAGGCTGATTTGGAAAACAAGAAACGAGGATATGAAGAGCTTTATTCCACACTTTCACAATTCTCACAGGCAAATATGACGTATGGCGAAAATAATAGCGAAGCTGTAGCTATAGGAATAAGTGATAGCTTCTCAAAATCGATAAATGAGGGCATTAGCGACACAACCGGAACAAACACGAGTACCTCCAGTGGAACAAATAAGTCTCGGAACCATGGTCATAACTATTCTATTTTTTTACTTGGATTTAATTCTGGTAGCAGTCAAGGAACAAATACTGGGAGCTCTACCGGATCTTCTACAGGTCATACTGATACTCGTTCTGAATCCGAATCTACGAGCAACACAAAATCAGATACAAGGACGACTACGGACGGAACTTCTACAAGTATAGCAATTACCAGACAAAATAAGACTGTACAGGAATTATTAGAGAAGATAGATGAGCAACTAGATAGAATCAAAAATTGCGAAGCATATGGATTATGGGATAGTGCCTGTTATTTTATTTCTGAAGATCCCGAAACATCCATTGTAGCAGCTAATACGTATAAAGCGCTGGTTGCTGGAGAAAAGACAAGTGTTGAAAATTCATTTATAACTATGTGGGATAATGAATATAAGAATTCGGATAATAGCTTAATGATTTTGGATCACCTTAGACATGGTCTGCATCCTCAGTTTAGATATCTTCCTAATAGTGGAGAGGGCAATTATACAGAACAAATAATTACTCCAGCAAGTATGATTAGTGGTGTTGAGTTGCCTATTTTGATGGGAATTCCGCACAAATCTGTAGTCGGTGTCACATCTGTTAATTCTGTTGCATTCGGTAGAAATGTGTTTGTAAAAGAGCAAGAAGATAATTCTCGAAATGTGGACATTGGAGCCATCTACCATATGGGAGAGGTATTCGAGAACAGTAGAGTGAAGTTGGATTTAGAGAGCTTAACAGCACATTGCTTCATAACCGGATCGACCGGCTCAGGTAAATCAAACACGACTTATAAAATTATTGATGAATTAATATCACAAAAAAACAATGTTAAGTTCTTGGTCATTGAGCCAGCAAAAGGTGAATACAAATTAGCTTTTGGTGGCATGCCGGATATTAACATATTTACAACAAACCCAAAATATTATGATATGTTGAGTATAAATCCATTTGAATTTAATGGAGAAATTCATGTATTAGAACATCTGGATAGACTTATAGAAATATTCAGTGCATGCTGGCCGTTATATGCAGCTATGCCAGCACTTTTGAAAGCCTCATTTGAGAAGGCATATGTTCTTCATGGCTGGGACTTAAACCACTCTATACATATTAATCGAGGAAATGGAAAATTCCCGACTTTCAAAGATATCGTTGAAATTTTGCCTCAGTTGCTCGAAGAATCTAAGTTTTCTGCGGAAACGAAAGGTGATTATATTGGATCTCTTGTTACCCGTGTAGAATCATTAACAAACGGCTTGGTTGGGCAGATTTTTACGGGATATGCAATCGATGATGACGTGCTATTTAACCAAAATACAATTGTCGATTTGAGCCGGATTGGGTCTACTGAAACAAAGGCCTTGTTAATGGGCATGTTGGTATTAAAATTAAGCGAATTCAGGCAATCCACATCATCTGGCACAAATCTGCCGCTTAATCATGTAACTATACTGGAAGAAGCACATAACCTTTTGAAAAGAACCTCTA
This sequence comes from Methanosarcina sp., assembly GCA_013331275.1. Taxonomy (GTDB): domain Archaea; phylum Halobacteriota; class Methanosarcinia; order Methanosarcinales; family Methanosarcinaceae; genus Methanosarcina; species Methanosarcina sp11020u. The sequence continues at coordinate 17,422 of DUGT01000195.1, forward strand.
CAGACCAAAATCAAGAATCTGCAAATGTTCAGGGCAAATCTGTTGAAATGATAAGTAATTCTATTGCTGAAATGAGAACATTTGGTGAAGGCTTTATTATTGTCGACCAGTCGCCGACGTCCGTAGATATATCTGCGATAAAAAATACTAATACAAAAATAATTATGAGATTGCCTGAAAGGAGTGATTGCGAGGTATCTGGTTGCTCAATCGGTCTAAAGGATGAGCAGATTGCGGAATTGAGTAAATTGGATAAAGGCGTTGCTGCAATATATCAAAATAACTGGTTGGAAGCCGTTTTAACAAAAATAGATAAAAGTAGTGACTTATATGAAATATCATCGACTCCGGTTCAGGATAGAAAATATAAAACGGCTTTAATAGGAGAATTGCTTACGGAACTTATATCCCAGGATGCAGATGAGAATTTTAATATGTCCTGGTTCAATACGATTATTAATTCTGCAAAGGTTTCTAAGTTTGCCAAAACCGATATAAGAAATCTTTTTTTACAGTATCAGAAAAAGTTTGGAACAGATCAACAGCAGTTTGTATTCTCTGAGCTTATTTTTAAACTAATGAATTGTAATGATGTGTTTCGAATATTTGAAGACAAATTACCAGAGATGGTTTCGGATGAGTCAGAAATTGATGACTATGTTGTTAGTACTTGTAGAATATGGAGTGATTGCATCTATAATAACTTAGATCTCTACGCGGATTTTTATGATGAACAAACAAAGGATCAAACTTTTATAAATATTTTGCTCTACAAGATACAAAGTGAACCGGATGACTACCGGTACAAACTTGTGCTGGATTGTATTGGTTGAGAACTTTTTGGAGCAAATTACTTTAGGGCTCAATTATGGAACGTTAAGGTTCATTATAGTGGTGAAAAAAATAAAATTAAACTGTAGGTAGTTACCTTATCAAAAAATGGAACGTATTTGGATCTCTCACTCTGCTTTGCAGAGATACTAAGTAACTTTTTGATAAAGTTTCCTTAACCTCTAAGTAACCGAAATCCTACTTTCGATTTTTTTTGTTTGATATTCAGTCATTGTACTAAGAAGTGACAATTTAGATATTTTCAAATCAAGAAGAAATAGGGCTAACTTTGCTTCCAACAAGAAGACAAGTGCGCTTGAGGCCTTCAAAATCTTTAAACGATAAATTGATGTTAACTTTTAAACAAAATAAGTATTCAAATTTATAGGGATCGCAAAAACTGTAATTATACTATTTCATAGGAGGAGATGTATGCCTGAGACTAAAAAAATTGAAAAAGTTAATGTCCCTGACAACCAGAGTGAACTTAATAAGAAAAGTGTTGAAACAAAAGAAGTTAATGGAAGATTCGATGCTCGTTCTAAAGAGTACGTTCAAAATAATGAAAGAAAAGGATTTAAATATGGAGCATCAGGCGGTGGTTTAAAGAAAGAAGTTACTTCAGAACGCCAACTTGAAAATAAAGAACAGGATTTGAAACAGGAATCAGAAAAGCAACTTGGAAATAAATCTGAAAAATTAAAGAAAGAAGTCACTCCAGAACGCCAACTTGAAAATAAAGCTGAAAAAGCTGAAAAGGCACGACCGGGTTGGAGTAATGATCAACAGAAGTATTTGCGACAAGTAGCTAAAATGAGTAGAGAAGAAGCACAAAAACTCGGAATTCCTTCTAATATACATGGTTATTTGGTAAATGAGCGAGATCGGGCAAACAAAATGGCAAGATTGATCCGGAAAGAAGGTAGCGTAGAAGCTGTGAAAAAGAAAATTCCAAATATAGAAACGACAAACAAAGGACTTCGTTCTCCTTTTAAAGGACAATATGATGTTGGACACAAGAAAGCGCATGTAATGGGTGGTTCGAACAAACTTGAAAATCTCAGATTTGAACTTGCTAGTGATAACCGAGCAAAGGGGCCGAGGGAGAGAATAGTTAACAACAAAATAAAAGCAAGAAAAGAAGTGAATGATCCAGAAAACTGAGAAAGAAGAAACTGATCAAAATGAACAGTTTAACTGAGAAAGAGAAGAGAATGTATCCAGAAAGAGCATTATGTGACCCGTTAAATGAACATCCCTAAATCTGCTCATTTTTGCCTTAGCATAAAGACAAAGAGATAATACTGGATCATTTACTTGTGTGTGAACATGCTTGTATACTATAATAATTCATAAGTATAATAATTTTAGAATTTTTCCTGTTATCCAGTGACCTTATTATCTCAGCAAAACTAGTACCACGAAAATTTAGTTATGGAGCATAAAACTTGGATAGTTATTCATAACAAATAGGCAAAAGCAAGCCTCTTTGAGTAAAGAGATTCAAAGCTTATTCAGGCGATCCATAATTACGTTTTCTCGGCACTAGTGTGATGGAAACTTAATTATGATACGTTAAATACATAGACAACTCTTCATACGTAGTCCCTTTCTGAATTATAATGATTCATAACTAAATTTCTTAGACACCAGCAATTTATCTCTTCATTCGTCTGTACGTTTATGCCTGTCTCTACCTTTAAAATCTGTAACTAAAAATTGCAACTATTCTAATACTGCTATTTACACAATTATATTCCGTTCTTTTTATTACCCCTATTTTTTAGTCTTTTCTTTTATAATAAATAGTTGAATAGCTGAATTTTAAAATAAACATTTTTTATAGCTATTTATCAAGATATACTCTCAATAAAAGAACTCTTGGAGCAAATAGGCAAGTTTAATAATTATAAATTAAATTATAACTTTGTTAAAACTTAAGATTATAATTGTTTACAAGTTAATTGCTTTTAGTAAACTAGAAGGATTATTAAAATGGTTGACAGCTATACAGATATACAAACTTATATGACTAAAAGGATACTAATTTTCTCAGCAATATTTAATCTCTTAGCAACAGCGCTTCTTTTCTCAACTTGAGTTGCACCATTTGGTGCTATTGTAGTAATGTAATAGCTTTTGTCAACTATTCTAGACACTCTATGAGCACAGAGTCTGTGTTTACAGATGTCCTTTTGCATTGGAAATCACTGAGACACAAGGAGATTAAGAGATGGGAAATAATGACAATGAAGAACCTCCTACTGATCAAAGAATGGTAGATGATGCGTTTCCTGAAACTCTAAAAGGTGAAGTTGCCGATACAGTTACAAGCAACGGAGAACTCGAAAAAGAGAAATTGATGCTTGATGAGCCTCTCAATGGGCAGAGTACCGAAAAGTGCACTGAAGAGGAACTCGAAAAAGCTGAAAGTGTAAGCATCAGTAATGATGATATTTTACAAAACATTACCGACCTTTCGGCTAAAATAGACTCCCTTAATCAACTCTTTTCCGAAAAAATACAGCATATGGAACATAAGGGAAAAATTATCGATCAAATGCATAAAGAGCTTCAGAAGTATAAGGATGACATTTACTCACAGGTTCTCAGACAAGTTCTTCTTGACATTATTGAAGTTAGAGACAGTATTTTGAGAATAACCGATTTTTATCTCAAAAAGCCTGAAAGAGAACAGGATATTCCCAACGAAACTTTTGCAGGATATGCTCTTGACATTCAAGATATATTAGAGAAAAATGGCGTTGAAATATACGAAAGCATCCCTGGAGATTCTTTTTCGCCGGTAAAACAACGAGTAATTAAGAAGATTGTTACTGGAAACAGTGAACTACATGGTAAAGTTGCCGAGTCTTTAAGCTGTGGCTATGACTATAACGGAAGGACTATTTCTACAGAAAAAATTGTTGTTTATTATTATGAAGAACCAGCCGAAATAATAACAGAAGATAATACGGAGATGGTACAAAATGGCTAAATATGTCTATGGAATTGATCTTGGTACGACATATTCATGTATTGCGTATGTTGACGAAAGTGGAAGGGCAAATGTTATTAAAAATTTAGAAGGAACAAATACCACTCCTTCTGTTGTTAATTTTGCGAGTCCCAATCAAGTTGTCGTAGGACAGGTGGCAAAGGAAACTGCCGTTATTGACCCTAAGAATACTGTATCACTAGTAAAAACATTGATGGGTAAAAGTAATTTTGCTATAAGTTACAACGGTGAAGATAAATCTCCTGAAGAAGTGTCGGCTTACATTTTGAGGAAGCTTGCAGAAGATGCGGCAAAGGAGATTGATGCAGAAGTAAAGGATGTAGTAATTACGTGTCCTGCTTATTTTGGTACTGCTGAAAGAACAGCGACAAAAAATGCAGGAATAATTGCTGGTCTCAATGTGCTGGAGATTATTAGTGAACCTGTTGCTGCAGCAATTTACTATGGGTGCACTAAAGAATCTGAAGAAAAAACTATTCTTGTATATGATCTGGGGGGAGGAACTTTTGATGTTACTATCATGAGTATTAACTCCGAAAAAATTGAGATTATATGTTCTGATGGGGACCATGATTTAGGAGGAAAAGACTGGGACAGTGCAGCCATGCGTTACCTTGCAGATGAATTTGCTTCTCAAAAATCATACAATGGCGATCTTGACGAATACGCACAGCAGGATCTTCGTTTGAAAGCTGAAAAAGCAAAACAGCAACTTTCTGCGAAAGAAAAAACTCCTGTTATAGTTGAGGCAGCTGGAGAAAGAGCAAGAATCGATTTTTCAAGAGAAAAATTCGATGAGATTACTTCTTTACTGTTAAATTCCACTATTACTAAGACTGATGCTGCTATTGCTGTGGCAGAACAACGCGGTTTTAAAGTAGATGAAATTCTTTTGGTTGGCGGTTCTACAAGAATGCCACAGGTAACCAGGGTTTTGGAGGAAAAATATGGCATAAAGCCTAAGATTCTTGAACCGGATGAAGCTGTTGCTAAAGGGGCTGCAATTCACGCTGTTAATGTTTACATCAACAACCAACCAACTTTGTCCAAATGGAATGAAGACAATAAAGGTAGTGTGACTTCAGATTCTGTTTTAGATCCATCTAATAGTGTTGAACAATTATCTGTTGACCCAAAGATGATGAGCATAGGTGGAAAAAAGCGCTCTATTGTTGTGGCAACAACTAAAAGTTTTGCTATAGAAGTAATTGTAGATAAAACAACTAGGGAGCCAAAATGTTGCAATATGATAATCAAAAATGATCCTATGCCTGATGGTTCCATAACTGTATCCAATATATTTGGAACAGTCGATGCAGGCCAAGGAGAAGTTGAAATCACTGTCTATGAAAGCGATTTTATGGATGAATATTTTGATGTTGATGAAGATTATGCAATTGGTACAGCAACTTTAGAATTGCCAGAGAATCTTCCTGCCGATTCACCGATTGAGATAACTTTTAGCCTTAATAGTGAAGGCATTTTGGAAGTCACTGGTAAGGATCTTACAAGCAACAAAGAAATTCATGCAACTATGCGGTCAAAATATATCATGAATAGTGAAACGGTTGAAGAATTGAAAGAAAAGTCAAAGCAAATGGCTGTTATGTAATTACATTTTATCAGCTACAATACTTATTGAGTTTATCCTAAAACTTAAAATCATTTTTTCAATTTCAAATTTGAGAAATCAATCGAGTTTATGATCATGAGTACAGTTTCTAAATTTTCATATTTAATTATAAAATCGGTTTAGGATGAGCTCATTGAGTTTGCAAGCTAACTTAGTTTGGAGGAATAAAAGTGGGTATTAGAGTCGGAATTGACTTAGGTACAACTTTTAGTGCTGTTGCATGTATAGATGAGCAAACTGGAAAACCAGAGGTTATAAAAAATTGCTTTGGCAGTGCTATCACTCCTTCAGTTTTGTGTTTCGAGCCTGATGAAAATATTTTGTATGGCCAAGACGCTAAAGATATGCAAGCGATGGGCGATACCAATACCGTTGCGTTTTTTAAACGTAGCATGGGTAAAGATATGTTTTCTGTAGAGATTAATGGGAAAACATATAATGCAACGGATTTCTCTGCCATATTTCTTGAAAAAATTAAGAAAGAGGCCGAATCACAAATCGGAGAGAAAATTGATGCTGCTGTTATAACTGTTCCTGCTTATTTTACTCATAAAGAGCGTGAAGCCACTATTGAAGCTGGCAAAATAGCAGGGCTAGATGTCCTTTCAATTATTAATGAGCCTACTGCAGCGGCAATTGCATATGGTTTGAATGGTAAAGATGCAGAGCAAACTGTACTGATATATGACCTTGGGGGTGGTACATTTGATGTTACCATTGCCCGTATCAATAAAGACGAAATTGATATCCTCGGTAGTGATGGCAACCATGAACTTGGTGGCAAAGATTGGGATGATTGTATAGCAAGATACTTGGTAGCTGAATTCCAAGAACAATATGGAATAGACTTAAGTGAGGATAGAGAAATGGTTGCCTCTTTATTGGTAACTGCTGAGAATGTAAAGAGGCAGCTAACAGCAAAAGACACTGTAAGAGTGCCCATTACCTATCAAAGTATTAAAGCTAATATTGAAATTACAGAAGACTTGTTTGAATCTATTTCACAGTTTTTATTAGGAACAACTAAAGAATTGACTGAAGGTTTAATCACTTCCCTCAATTTATCATGGAATAATATCGATGGTGTAATTCTTGTTGGCGGTTCCACAAGAATGAGAATGGTTCATAAGTATGTTGAGAGTATGTCGGGTAAACAGCCTCTTTCGGGTGTTAATGTAGACGAAGCCGTAGCTCTTGGAGCAGCAATCAAAGCCAATACTGATGAGAAAGAGAATGTAGTTCCTTTGATTGGCAGGTTAACACATCGTCCAAAAACAAACAAACTGTGCATACAAGGCGCTAAAGCTGTATTTGATGTTACAGCTCATTCTCTTGGAATGATATCTATTAGTCCCGATGGAGAAAAATACGTTAACAGCATAATTATTAAGAAAAATAGTAAAGTTCCAGCAGAGAATACAAGATCATTTAAGTTTAAGACAAGAACTAAAAATAACGAACTTGAAGTATATATTTTGCAAGGTGAATTTGAAAGATCCTTAGATAACACGATTATCAATAAATATGTAATAACAGAAATCGAAAGGGTTTCCTCATCTACTTCTTTTATTGATGTGACATATGAATACACCTCTAATGGCGTTGTTGAAGTATCAGCGGTTCAACAAGAAAATCATAAAAAATTGCCAATTAGAATTGAGCCGATACCTGAAGATATGGATTGGACTGACAGGTCACCAAAAGATCAAGCTGGTAACGTAGAGGCTCCGAATGTTGAGATCATTTTAGCAGTTGATTTATCTGGCAGCATGTATGGCGAGCCAATTGAAAAAGCACAGCAAGCGATGCATGAGTTTGTAGCCAAATTAGAAGAAGGTAACACCAAAATTGGTATTCTTGCATTTGCCAATAAAGTCAAATGTGTATTGCCGCTTGATGACGATTTTTATAATGTTGATAATGTAATCTCAAAATTAAGTGGTGTGAAAGTAGGTATTGGAAATTCTGCAGAACCATTTACAACTGCTTTAACCCTGTTAAAAGGAAACCTTTCTGAAAATGAGGGCGAAGTATGCTATATTATTGTGCTTACTGATGGTGAGTGGTACCATCAGAAACGGGCAATAAGTGCAGCCAAGAAGTGTCATGAAGCAGGCATAGAAATAATTGCATTGGGATTTGGAAAAGCAGACTATGAGTTTCTAAAACAAATTGCATCCGTAGATGAATTTGCTTCTATAACGAGTTTGACTGAACTGTCCGGTTCATTCTCTAAGATTGCTCAAGCAATCAGCGATTATGCGACTGGTTTGAAACTGATGTAATTATAGAGTAAAGGTAGTGCTTTCATGAACGAGAACTGCTATTTGTTATTAGAGTTAGAGTTTGACCCTCCCGTGAAGGACCAAGCTGTTATAGATCAGAGAATTGAAGAAAAGGCTAAATTTTGGTCTACTAATTCGAACCATTTTAAAAAAGGCGCAGAATACAAGACATATCTTGAGATGCTCCCCGAGATAAAAAAGATAATGAGCGATCCTGTTAAGCGTAAAGGGGAAGCTGATTCTGCATGCAGTATCGTATATGGTCCAATAGATCAAGATCTAAAAGTACTTGGTACAACTGGGGAAATTGCCGAAAACGTAATCGAAAATTATGCAAATACAAAAAAGATATCCTTGAACGTAATTAAAAAAAGAGTTTCTACTCTCGAAATAAAAATTATCCAGAAGGTCGATTTCCAGATAACTTATGACAAATATTATAAAAATAAGCCTAAAAATGCTGAAACATTTGATGGCATGAAGACTTACCTTAAGCCGTTTAATAAAGATGATTTTTATGCCTTCTTAAATCCCGGTACCATGCAGAACATGGACAAACTGCCATGTGATAAGCTCAAACAACTAGCGCAGGAAAAAAAGAAAAAAGAATTCTATAAAAACGACACTTACAGTAGTGCTGGTAAAAAAGTCTGTGAAGCCTGTGAACTGGCTTTTAAGGACGAAAGCAGTAAAACAATTTATGATGACTACTTAGCATGGTGTAAAAGAAGAAGTATTTTAGATAACGCAAAAGAAATTGCAAAGATCACAGGCAAAAAAATGTCTGATGAACAAGGTGATATTTACATTGGGAAATTAACTGAGCTGCTTAAGGATAGAACACTGGCGGAAAATATTTTCATTTCCTTCTGTAAAATTGAGAAAATTGAATACAATCCAGATTTATATAATCCAGGCAAGAAAGAAGATAAAGCAAGGAAAAAAGCTGAAGAGGAAGCAAGGAAAAAAGTTGGAGAGGAAGCAAGGAAAAAAGCTGAAGAGGAAGCAAGGAAAAAAGTTGAAGAGGAAGCAAGGAAAAAAG
>DUGT01000195.1:26415-27560 GCA_013331275.1 Methanosarcina sp.
AAGCAAGGAAAAAAGCTGAAGAGAAAGTAAGGAAAGAAGCCGAAGAGATAGCAAGGAAAGAAGCTGAAAAGAAAGCAAAACATGATGCACTAAAAAAGTTAGCTATCGGGGCAATTCTATGTTTTCTGGCACTAGGTGGAATTGCACTGATGAGCGGGAACGATAGAAGTCAATCTGAAGATACACAAGCACCATATCAAACAATAGGCGATGTAAATAGTACGAATTCAGTTATAAATGTTTCAGAACAACCAGTACTCCCGGATGCCGACTTTTGGTCAGATATAACTTCCGGAGAAGCACCATTAAAGGTACAGTTTTTTGACGAGAGCACCGGCTCACCAACCGCCTGGAACTGGAACTTCGGGGATGGAGTTACTTCAACCAAGCAAAATCCAATACATACCTATACAACAGATGGGACTTACACTGTGAAAGAGACTATAACCAATGAAATAGGTGGGGATACAGAAACAAAAGAGAGTTATATCACTGTTACATCTCCTGCAGAGGCTCTAACTGCTGTTGTTCCAGTTCCTGATTTTTCTGCATCCGTAACTTCCGGAGAAGCGCCTCTGACAGTATCTTTTACTGATGAAAGCTCAGGATCTCCTACCGAATGGCAATGGAATTTTGGAGACAGTTCTGATATCTTGACCGAGTATAATCCAACGCATACCTATACAAAAGCCGGAACTTATACAGTAACAGAGACTGTAACCAATGAAGCAGGTAAGGATACGGAAACAAAAACAGACTATATCACTGTTACAGCTCCTGAAAGTACTGACATTTCATCCCAGTCTACAGAAACTGCTATACCTGATGCTGCATCTCAATCCACAGTAATTGCTCCAGTTCCTGATTTTTCTGCTTCCATAACTTCAGGAGAAGCGCCTCTGACAGTTACTTTTATTGACGAAAGTACAGGGTCACCAAATGAATGGAAATGGAACTTTGGAGACGGATCTCCGATAATAGACGGAACTACTTCAGCTTATAAGAATCCGACGCATACCTATGTAAAAGCTGGAATTTATGATGTGAAAGAGACAGCAATTAATTCAGCTGGTAAAAACACAAAGACAAAATCAAGTTATATCACTGTTACAGCCCCTGAAAGTACTGACACAGCATCCGATGAC
>DUGT01000195.1:27751-32511 GCA_013331275.1 Methanosarcina sp.
CAGCATCCGATGACACAGGGACTGGTTCAAACACTGCTACTTCGTCTCGATCTACAGAAACTGGTTCAGATACTAGTACAGCAACAGATATCACAAGCCTTCCCACCAAATCTGAAGTATCAACATTTGTAAATGATTATCAAGGGGCAAGTGACTTTATAGAAACTGTTTCAGAAAATTCGGAATCTTATCATCCTAAGTGGAAATGGGATATATGGCAAGATCAGTATGGAAATATATTGATAAGCTTCTACTACTACCAAAATAATCCCAAAGGATATGATAGTACTTATTTTGACAGCGAAGGAGGCACAATTTCAACAAAGGATTTGAAGTTAACATTGGTTGATAGTTACAAAGGAGCTTAAAGGGATATTTAATATGGAATATCTCTTTTTACTTTTTTGTCTGTTCAGCAGGACAGCTTCCAGACAGCGTTGACCTACGGTTTCAATCTTGTTTTAATGGATTTCTTCGGGAATGAGTAAGACATCAATCACAAATAACATAATACTCAACACACATCCACACTATCGAATTTATAGCTAAATTTCCGTAGATGTCCATTCAATTTTCACAATTTTTCTCGCGATCTTTTTTTCTGAAAACTTCTTTGATTACTTAAGCATGTATTTTTGACGTTTTCTAAAATTTAGCCTTTTGCCTTCATTGAAAGCTTCTAATCTCTATTTCCGGAAGTTTCAGTTGAGAATAATTACAAATTATTGAGCAAATGCCCAAAAACGATGGCAGGAAAAACGTTATTTTCTTCAAGACATCTGCGGAAGGTCTGTTATAGGTATGCTCAGTGGACAGGATTCGGATCTGAAGCCGTGTGAGAGCCCCGTTTAAGTCAAAACAGTTAGTGTGCCCTGTGGGCAAAAGCAGAAAAATTATGCATACCTAAAGAGACTTAGAGTCTATCTAAAATCAGCTTAGAGGCTATATAACTCAGATATGACAAGCAAGAGGTCTGGCAAAAAATTTCCTGGAATTTAAGGATCTGAATGGAATTAAAGGGATTCAGATTTCTCCGTAAAACCGCTGATAATCTTCCATTGCCCTTTTCGCCTGGGCAGGAAATTCTTCTTTCATATATTCTATGAATTCATCTAATGACTGCATTTCCTTGAGGACTTCAAGCATACAGGCGGCAAATTTTCTTGATTCCTCACTTCCTTTTCGGAGTTCAAAAGAGAGGCAGAGAGATTCTTTAGGAAAATACTTCTGTCTAATCCAGGGAGAAACCGAACCAAGGAGCACTCCTTCTTTCAGAACACTGTAAGCAGGCACTCCTATGAGTTCTAACCTGTTCTTTCCGGCCAGTTTTTCAAGATTTTTGCTGGAATAGGAATGAAGCTCAACGTAGATTTCAGGCTTTAACTCTTCAATCGCCCTGACAATCTTTTTTCCGATACCATGGTAGTAGTCCGGACTCAGGGTTGAAATGTACTTTCCGCAGTCTACAAGTGGGATCAGGGCCAGGGTACCGGTTTTTGGAGGTTTTATTCTCTTCAGAAGTTCGGTCGTATCTTTCCATTCATCTCCATGAAGACCTGCAACAAAGAGACGAACCGGTCTTCCGTGACCGTAAATTCTCATCCCGAAATCCGGGTAAGAACTTGATCGCGTATCTGCGCTTTCGTGATCGTCGGAAAGGAAATCCTCGGAACTCTCTTTTCCGTTTTGGCTCCCTTTTCCTTTGGAATTTTCCATTAATTCAGAATTCTCTGTTTTTTCAGGATTCTCTGTTTTTTCAGGATTTTCTGTCGTTTCGGAATTCTCTATTATGTCAGTATTCATATGTTTCAAAGCCTCAGAAATCCTTTTCTTCTGGCTGGTCTTCTTTGAATGTCTCTTCCTCTTCAGGCAGGGGTTTTCTTGCAACCACATAAATTTCCTGTTTTTTGGGATTGATGACCTGCTGAATTTCAAGCCCAAGGTTCTCGATTTTGCTCAGGATGGGTTTTGGGTTCTTCTTTTTTGGGATTTTGATAACCTGAAGCAGCTTTCCTCCGGTTTTCAGTAGAGGGAGGACTCTCGAAAGAGCCTTTATTGAGTCCTCAGGTTCCAGGGTCATATCTGAAAGAATAACGTCCACGGGCTCTTCTGAAAGCGAATTCAGGGGTATGGTGAAGACGTCTCCGAATATTATCTCAACATTTTCCTTTTCGTATGCGATTTTTCCAAGTTCGCTCCTGAAATCCTTGCTGAATTCCACGCCTTTCACGTGGCCTGCAATTTCCGAGGCAAAAAGAAGAAAACCACCTGCGCTGGAACCAAGGTCAAGAACTTTATCTCCAGGCTTAAGAATTCTGCTTTCCTCCTGAATAAGCTTGAGTTTGAAATAGCCCTGAGGCTGGTCCAGACCCTCAGTAACCTCAATTATATCATCAGTAGACACGTCTCTGGAGGCCTTTGTCACTGCCGTGCCGTTAACCTTAACATTTCCGGCAAGGATAGCTGTCTTAGCTCGCCCTCTTGACTTGAAATGGCCCATATCTACAAGGTATGCATCCAGTCTCATGGGGCATTGTATCGGCAGAGGCTGTATATATAGGTAGCAAGTCAGGGTTCTATTGAAGAAAAGACTGAGTAAAGACTGCTGTGAAAAGACAGGGCAAAAACTGCTGTAAAAAAGGCAAGCAAAAATAGTTGTGAAAATATAAGTAAAGAAATGGTTTAAACTTTTATAAAACTTGAACCTGGGAATTGTATCCCAGATTTTTGCGTTTAACTTCTTTTTTGTTTACTTCAATTATGTAATTTGATATCTCTGTTTTTAACGTTTTTATCCTGTTACATGATTTTCTGAACCAGTATTTTTGCACGTTTTGAATCTGTACCATTTTGATTGATTGTCGTCAGATTAACACTATAGTTTCCTGCTTCAAAGTAGGTATATACCGTAATAGGAGCAAAACCCTGGGTGACATTGCTGCTAAAGTTCACTACTGGAGCACTGGTGCAGACTGTTCTATTTTCTCAGGTTTAATGGTTATTTCTTTTGTGATATTTCCTATCTTTATCTTGAAAATTCCTGGAGGAATAGCTGTTGTATTATAAGAGTAATTGAAGTTTCCGTTAGAATCAATCTTTGTTTCCTGAGAAGCTGTGACCTTCAGATTAACTTCTGAGACTCCTTCTCCAGCATTCCCGTCGATTCTCATTTTATAGTTTCCCGGAGGAACATTCGATTGAGATACGGTTGCAGTATTCCCTGAAGCCTTTGAGCTTTTTGTTACCCAGAGAATCATCTTTACCCTTACATTGAGATTTTTTGCTCCCTGGGCCTCAACTTTATATGAATTATTAGAACCCTCAGGAATTACGATGTCTTCAAGACTGTATTCATATCTTCCCATTGAAACAGGTACTGTTTTCTCAAAAGTTGCGAAGACATCGACTTTGTTCCCCGGAAAAGCGCTACCGTTTATATATAATATGTCCCCGGAAACAGGTTCTTCAGGGTGAAATTCCCAGTGACTAACAGGCACCGGTTTATCTAAAGCGTTAATGGTAGCAAATGTTGAGTTTGTACCGTTTTCATTAATTGCAGTTAGATTAACTGTATAGTTTCCAGGAACTGTGTACTCATGTATTGGATTTCTGTCTGTGGAGTTAATAACTCCGTTATTTTCAAAATCCCAGCTCACAGAAGTCGCATTTTCTGATAGGTCTCTAAACTGCACACAAAACGGAACATAACCCTCGGTAACGTTGCTGCTGAAGTTTGCGACGGGAAGTATCCAATTTGCCGGGGCAGGACCTATAAACTGCCCAAAGGAATATGGACGACTTCCCGCATTGACCGTGTTTATAACAGTGTTTGTGCTTGTATCGATTACAGAGACAGTATTGTCCCGATAGTTAGTTGTATACACTTTCGTTCCATCCGGAGTAACTGCAATTCCGTAAGGACCTTTTCCTACATTCACCGTAGCTGTAACATTGTTTGTGGATGTATCAATTACGGAAACGGTACTGCTACCAGAATTTGCCACGTATACCTTTGTTCCATCGGGGTTGACTGCAATTCCATTAGGCTCTGTTCCTACCTTAATTGTTGCTGTAATGGTTTCTGTGGTCGTGTTAATTACGAAAACAGCAGCGTTACCATAAACATAGCTCGTCACGTAAAGTTTTTTCCCGTCTGGAGCGATTGCAACCCCCGTGGGCCCTTCATTATTATATGGATAATAATAGTCTCCATCTCCTACAGGGATTGTTGCTTTGAACTTTTTTGTTGTTGTATCAACTATAGAGATTGTGCTGCTATCTCTATTCACTACATATATCTCTGTTCCGTTGGGGCTGACTGCAACTCCATAAGGATTTACTCCCACTTTTATTGTGGCTGTAACAGTCTTTGTGGCTGTATCAATTTCAGAAACAATTCCATGAGTTGCACGTTCACTATCATAATCCATAAAATCACTGGCCACATATACTTTTGTTCCTGTTGGGTTAACTGCAATTCCACGAGCATAACCTTTTACATCCACTATTGCTACAACACTGTTTGTAACTGTATCAATTACAGAAACAGTGCCACTATTCGTGTTTGTCACATATACTTCTGTCCCGTCTGGGGTAACTGCCACTCCATATGGAGAATCTCCTCCATTTCGTATGTCTGTATTAGTAAAAGTTTCTGTATCCACGATATTTGTAACGTTATCCGTCAGTGTGTCAATTATAGCGACAGTGTCCGTATCGGAACTGGTAATGTATGCATATGACCCTGTTATTGAGGAATT
>DUGT01000195.1:32672-41182 GCA_013331275.1 Methanosarcina sp.
TCTGGTCCTATAATCGAGGAATTTTGTGTTGAAGTTGCCAGGGTAGTAGGCGAAATCAGTATCAATAATAAAAAATGGATTGTTAGAGCTAAAGCTATTGAACATTTTGTTTTAGTGCTTATATGCTTCACCTTCTTAGCTTCTTTGTATTTACTTATCACATTAAAAATATTAATACTGATGGGCTTTTAACTGATTTAAAAATTTCTATAATAAGCTCTATTTTATAACTATTCTATAATATTTTTAACTAAAATGAACCGATTAAAATAGGAGTCATATATAGAAATTATCTCCGAATTTAACTCAAATTTTGAGATTTATCTCTAAGAAATAGATATATTTTTAAATGACAATTTTATTTTTATAATTAACAATTATACCCAGTTCTCAAATCCGTGAACTCAGTTCTTAAATCCAGTAATTTCAATTATTAAATCAAGTTCTTTATTCTTAATTCTGCACCGCAGATCGAAGGAATAAATACTGTTCATTATTCATAATACACAGAATCTGTGCACATTTACTTTATCATGATTTACTACTTGATCTTCTGCCTGATGCTTCAGGCATGTGGCTTCATCCTTCAAATCTGGTGAGATAGTGTATCAAAAAATGCTTCAAAAATTTACGTCTCTGTTTCCCCTCTGGGCGGTTCTTCTATCGGTTGTTGCATATTTTTATCCTGAATATTTTGCTCCTCATCAGGGGCTTATCGTACCTTTCCTAAGCCTTATTATGCTCGGGATGGGAATCACTCTCTCGGTGGACAGTTTCCTTGCGGTATTGAAAAGGCCTTCGGTAGTCCTCCTGGGCACCTTAATGCAGTACACTATTATGCCGCTTGCAGCCTGGATAGTTTGCCAGGTTCTGAAACTTCCACCTGATCTGGCTGCTGGCGTGATTTTGCTGGGCTGCTGTCCGGGCGGCACGGCTTCGAATGTGATCTCTTATTTAGCAAAAGCCGATGTGGCCCTTTCAATAGTACTTACCTCGGTTTCTACCCTGATTGCTTTTCTAGCAACACCTTTCCTTACCTGGGTTTTTATAGGCCAGACTGTAGATGTTGACGTAATGGGCATGCTCGTAAGCGTTGTAAATGTGGTAATCGTGCCTGTGGTACTCGGGCTTGCAATTAACTACTTCTTTGAAAAAAGGATAAACGCAGTACGTGAGGTCTTTCCGGCAATTTCAGCCGCAGCCATAGTAATTATAATTGCGGTAATTATAGGGACAAACAGTGCGAACCTTGGAAAAAGCGGCCCTCTGGTTCTGCTTGCAGTGATATTACATAACGGGCTTGGCCTTGCAGGCGGTTATGGGGTTTCAAAGGCTCTAAGGCTCAGCGAAACCGAAGCAAGAACTATTGCAATCGAGGTCGGGATGCAGAATTCCGGCCTGAGTGTAGCTCTTGCAATAAAGCATTTCACAGCAACAGCAGCGCTACCAGGCGCGATTTTCAGTATATGGCACAACCTGTCCGGAGCTTTTCTTGCAGGGCACTGGTCAAAACAAAGTGTATCCGTTCATGATAAAAGTAAGATGCCTTCCAAAAGGGGCATTAACAGTAAGAAATTGGATTAATATTCTGGCAGGAATCCTCAACGTTTCAATTCTTACTTTACCCTTAAATCTTTTTAAATAAACATATCGTGAATAAAGTGTCGCAAAAAATGTTATCAAGCAAGCTGTCTCAAAACTATTGTCATGGCAATTTAATTACTGGGCGTTAATACTTTTAGATGGTGTCTTAAAATTCAAATCATTTCCATGCGTTTTCGGTTAAGTGAAGAATCGTGACAAATTGCGTCAATTTCCTCAACATTTGTCAAATATTTTAATAAATTACGAGCTGGAACATGGTATCGATTTCATGTAAATAGGCCAAAATTTAAGGTTTGTTTCTAATGCAAAATCGATAGCTTTCAGGCAAGAAAATTCCTTAACTGATGACCAATGTGTTATTCTTAAACGTTAAAGTTTTCAGAAATTACTTCCATGACCAGAGGTTTATTAAGTACTTAAAATTCAACATTGAGGAATTAAATTTGGGTAGTGGGTGTGAGTTATCGAAAAAAATGTGTACTAAATTTTCTACATTTTCTCAGATAAGATGGATTTACTTGCTTTTTCTGAATTGATAAATAACTCTTGTACACGACTAAATTTTTAATTTTAGGCAATCTCTATTTTCTCAAAGAAAGGTAAACTTTATAATAAACTACGTGTTATCTTTTAATAAATTCAATGAGTAATGTCTGAATTAGTATTATATTTAAGCTAGCTATATCTTGTTTCCAGGTTCGTAGGCGAGATATAATAACAAAACGATTGAAACAATACTTTATTTCATGGGGTGTAAATGTGACTGCAATAGGTGAAAAGGTATACAATTTATTATCACTTGAGAAGATCTATTATCTCACCTTTGGGAGAGATATTATCGTGAGTTGGGTTGATGAGTTTGTAAGGAATTTTCAGAGAAAAAATTTAAATGTTCTAGATATTGGTTGTGGTTGTGGCACAGATCTCCTGAACATTCAGATCACGCTCCAAAATGTAGCGATTGATTTATATGGTGTAGAATGTTACGGACCGAATGTGGAACAGGCTAAGAAAAGTGGCATCACTATTTTTTCAATTGATATGGAGCGGGAACCCATTCCAGTCAATGATAACTTTTTCGACATCGTAATTATGAACCAGTTTTTGGAGCACACCAAGGAAATATTTTGGATCTTGTCTGAAATCTCTCGCGTGATAAAAAAAGGCGGTATAGTCATCGTGGGTGTTCCGAACTTGGCAGCTTGGAGTAACCGACTCTGGTTGCTATTGGGCACTCAACCGTCTTCTATCGAACTCATGGGGCCTCATATAAGGGGGTTTACCGCACCAAATTTTAAAAAATTCATAGAAACAGACGGTTACTTTAAATTATTAAAGGTTGCTGGCTCTAATTTCTGGCCGTTCCCTTATGCTTCCATCTGTAAATTCTTTAGTAAAATGTTTCCTAAACAATCGGTTTCATTGTTTTTCTTAATCAAGCGCGAGAATAAAAATGGTGAATTCATTCGTGTATTGGAGACTAGGTTCTTCGAGACTCCTTACTTTAGGGGGTAACGAGTTTAATTAAAATTCATGCGTCTTCGGTTAAGTGAGGAATCGTGACAAATTGCATCGATTCATTTTACATATTCAAATATTTTAATAAATTACTCGCTGGGACAGAGTATCGATTTCATGTAAACAGACAAAAATTAAAGACCGACTTCTAATGCAAAATCGATAGCTTCGAGGCAAGAAAAATCCTTAACCGATGACCGATGAATTAAAATTTTATATAATCCACTCAGCAATAGTTAGTTTCTTATGAAAATCTCAAATTAAGATTTTGACCTAAAAACTTATTCTCTTTTTCAAAGTAACTATCACAGAATAAATTCAGCAAAATTTTGGTATACTTATTTTTTAATTGATGGTGATCTTGGAAATCAAGGCATTCAATTGAACCCTGTGAATAGGTTGTTCTGTGACGACTCCTAACTCTAATAGTCACTTTTCTTTTTTTGATAGTATCAACTTTAGATTATGTAGAACACACTTTTTATATCTAAAAAGTTAGCAATTTAAATGCAGTGCCTCTTCTATGATAAAACTCTTGGCTCTTCGCTGTTTTGTGTGGGTAACTTCCACTCATCTACTAAATACTGAAGTAACATATCCAATATCCAGAAACACTTGTTGTTGAAAATCACATTCGAGCCTGATGTTTCTCTTTTTGACCTAGCTACTCTCTGTTGAAAAACGATATCATAAGACACAATCCTTGAATTGGTTTATTCTCTACGCGAGAGAGTTAAGGCCAAAAATCACACTAGTCTAGAAAATTTAGTTTTGAGCCCTTATAAATAAGAAAAGGACTACAGACAATGTATTGCCTAAGTATTAACGCCCAGTGATTAAATTGCCATGACACTTGCTTTGGAATTATGGTTATTTTTAGTATAAGTAGTTTAAAATAATTATGGGAATATATGTTCTATAACAGGAGTAATAGGACTTGTGGATGGTTGCGGTATAGCGAGCTTACAGTTAAAAATAATGTTATCAAAGCAGGAATTTTGTAGTTTACTTGATCACAACATCTATTCGGTGTGATTCTTTACTCCAGATATGTGTCCTATATTGTAAGATGAAGGATTCCTAAAAAGTTCAAATAAACGTTTTTGAAGCTTTACTGTAAGGATCGGAATCCATAGTAGTTGAGGGTAGGGTTGTGGGGGCATGAATAGGAAGGGAGTGATAAATCTGTTCACTTTTGGCATCGTACTAATTAACGCTTTAACCATTGTAGCTTTTGGTTCTTCCGAAACCTCAAGTGGTAATACGAGCACTTCAGAAAAGGAAACAGCTTTCGACCCAGGAAGCATGAATCTCTCAGTAAAACCTGGAGACGACTTCTACGAGTATTCTGAGGGAGCCTGGATAAAAAGCCATCCTGTGCCCCCGGACAAAACCCGATATGGAGAGTTCGAGATAGTAAAGGACAGGAATTATGACCGTGTCAAAGGAATAGTGGAGAGTGCAGCCAATAATACTTCAGCTCCTGATGGAAGCCTCGAGCAGAAGATTGGCAAGTTCTACAGTATGGGAATGGATAATGCTACTCTTGAAAAACAGCGCCTTGACCCAATTAAAGGCGAGCTGAAGATGATAGCCAATATCTCCGGTGACTCCGATCTCCAGACCGTTTCGACTCAAATGATGGAATACGGCCTGGACCCTTTTTTCTCAATGTATGCCGCACCTGACAAGAAGAACAGCAAGACCATGATTGCTTCCCTTAGTCAGGGAGGGTTGGGCCTTCCGGATAGGGATTTCTATTTCAGGCAGGACAACGAATCTATTAAGATCAGAGAACAGTATTTGATTCATGTTGCAAGGATGTTCGTCTTCCTCGGTGATAGTCCGGAAATCGCTGAGAGTAATGCCAGGACCGTGATGAGGATAGAGACCAGGCTGGCTAATGCATCCTTTACCAACGTTGATAACCATGATGAAGTCAAAACGTACAATAAGATGAGCCTTGAGGAACTTCAGAGCTTTGCTCCAGGCATTAACTGGTCCTGTCTCTTTGGCTCTCTGTTTTGTCCGGATGTAACTGAGGTCAATGTCAGAAATCCTTCCTTTTTTAAAGAGCTAAGCATCGCCCTTCAGGACGAGAGCATAGCTGACTGGAAGACCTTCCTGCGCTGGAAGTTGATTTTAGGGACATCTCCTTACCTTAGCTCAGATTTAGAGGAGGAACATTTTGATTTTTTTGGGAGAAAACTCAATGGCCAGCAGGAAATGAAGCCACGCTGGAAGAGAGTTATTGATGCGGAAAACGAGGCCATGGGCGAGGCTGTAGGCCGTGTCTATGTGGATAGATATTTTGATCACGATTCCAGGGTCAGGATGCAGGAGATGGTATTCAACCTGAAGAAGGCCTTTGGAGAGAGACTTCAAAACCTTACATGGATGGAGCCTGAAACCCGGAAAGAAGCTTTCAAAAAGCTTGAATCTCTGGATGTACAGGTAGGCTATCCTGACGAATGGCTGAACTATTCGGAGCTTGAAGTTAAAAACGACTCATATGTCATGAATGTCCTCAGGGCTTCTAAGTTCAAGTTCTATCACGGCCCAGATGGTCTGGATAGAATAGGCCGACCTGTAAATCGCAAACTATGGGAAATGAACCCCCAGGAAACCAATGCCTATGCGGATTATAATAAAATAATTATGGTCTTCCCGGCAGGCATTCTTCAGCCGCCTTTCTTCAATAAGGATGCCGATGACGCTGTCAACTATGGTGCCATAGGCTCTGTTATAGGACACGAGATGACTCACCACTTCGACAGCCAGGGCAGGAAGTTCGATGCAAGTGGAAATTTGACGGATTGGTGGACAACGCAAGACGCCGATAACTTCAATAAAAATACGAAGGTTCTGGTAGACGAGTATAACAGGTTTGAGGTTCTGCCCGGCCTGTACGTCAACGGTAACCTGACTCTGCCTGAGAACGTAGCAGATTTCGGCGGGTTGACAGTGGCCTACCACGCCTATAAGCTCTCGTTGAAAGAGGAGCCGGAAACAATCGATGGATTTACTGGAGACCAGAGGTTCTTTTTAAGCTTCACCCAGATATGGAGGGAATCGAACACGAATGAGTCCTTGAGGACGCTGGTACTGACTGACACGCACTCACCAGCCAGGTTCAGGGTTAATGGGGTAGTCTTCAACGTGCCTGAGTTTTACATGGCTTTCCCGAACGTAAAACCTTCGGATAAACTATACAGAACCGAAAATAAGAGGCCTGTAATCTGGTAAAAGGCACAAGAAACCTTTTTGGTTATAATGGCAAAATACAGCACTTATGTAAAGAACAGCCTATTTAAGGGTGGAAAAGAACTTGTCAGTTTAAAAGACATCCCGGAAGGGAAAACTGCCGGGTGGATAGCTAATTTTCCGATATTTTTCCCTATATTTCCTATATTTTTTCCCTACATTTCCTATATTTTCTCTATCTTTCCTATATTTTCTCTGCTTTTTCCTTTAATACTCTTATTCTTCCAAAACGATGCGTCTCTCAGATCCGGGAGCTATAGGAGAGAAAGCCGTGAGGTAATCGACAAAGGCATCTAAGTCTGTAGATCCTACCGTCCTATCAATTCCTTCCTTCATTACAGAGAAATTATCGCCTCCATCGGCCAGGAAGGTATTCATTGTTATGCGGTAAGGGCTGCTCTGATCGATAGATGTCCCATTGATCTTTATACTGGAGATATCGACCTTCTCGCCAGTGGGGGCGCTTTCGTTCCAGGTATAACTAAAGCCCTTTGAGACCTGCAGTATTCGTTTACTTCCAGGGGACGGGTTGTCAAACTGTTGTTCCAGCAAAGCGTCGATTTGAGTGCCGTTTAAGGTCATTGTGACCATGTCGTTTCCAAAAGGCTGGACACTGAAGGCCTCGCCATAGGTGACCTGACCGGGCAGTTCACCACCACTAAGTTGATCATATACCA
This sequence comes from Methanosarcina sp., assembly GCA_013331275.1. GTDB lineage: Archaea > Halobacteriota > Methanosarcinia > Methanosarcinales > Methanosarcinaceae > Methanosarcina > Methanosarcina sp11020u. The sequence continues at coordinate 39,737 of DUGT01000195.1, forward strand.
GGTCTGCTCGAATACCGCCAGGATTCGTGAAAGCTATAACAGCACCGCCGCTGCTGGAGTTGGAAGTAGCATATAACTGAGCATCGGCTACGACATCCCCCAGAGCAGATTCACCTGAATCACTGGCTCTCTTTGTAATATTGCCTGTGATGTTACCGATCACCCGATTCGCAAGAGGTGCAACCAGAGACTTATATTCATCTATCAACTCGCTTACTTCGGAATCTTCAGGAACATCTCTGGATACTATAATGTTTCTGGACTTTCTCTCGATCACATCGCAAGTCTCGTTACTTATCACCAGATCGATATCTGTTAGCAGAGTACTTGCTGAACCCGCCTGGGTCACTATGCGACCGTCGATATTGGCGTTGTAGGCCTGATGGGTATGGCCGGTGATGAAGACATCCACTTCGTCGTCGGTGGCATTGATGACATCTACAATCGGGCCGCTCATATTCAGGCTCTCGTTATATAGTCCCTCTTGGGAACCGCCATCGTGGATAATTACGACTATGGTTTTTACGCCCATACTCTTCAGTTTTCTGACCTGCTCATTAATAGTTTCGACCTCATCCAGGAACCTGAGACCTTTCACTTTGGAGGCAGTTACTATGTACGGCGTGTCTTTTAGGGCAACTCCAATGAACCCGATTGGTATTCCCTGGACATAGGTAATATTATAGGCAGGAAATATTGTGGTGTTTGTGCTTTCATTTACTATATTTGCAGCCAGGAACTGGAAGTGTGATCCTTCAAAGGAGGAGTTACTAAGGTTGCCATCTGTCGAGTAGCAGCCGACATTCTGAATGCGCATGAGCTCATCTACCCCTTCATCCAGGTCATGGTTTCCTACAGCCGAAAAGTCGAGTCCCATCATATTGAGAGCCTTTATTGTTGGCTCATCATGGAACAGGGCTGAGAGAAGCGGACTAGCACCCATAGAATCTCCTGCTGAAACCACGAGTGTATTGGGATTTTCAGAGCTTAGTTCCTTTATGTGGGCGGCCAGGTACCCCATGCCTCCGGAGTCAACGCTTATGGGAGATCCTGTCTTATTATAACCTGTAACTACCTTGCCGGTTGACGGCTCAAGCTGGCCGTGAAGATCATTAATGGCCAGGATCTGGACTTCTACATTATTTTCTTGCGTATTTTCTAGGGCACCCTTTTCAGGTTTTGAGACATTCAGGCAGCCCAGTGAAGCCACAGAAATAAGTATTATCAGGCATAACTTAAGGGCAAGGTGCCTATTGAGTTTATTCGCCAAACAATTGTGCTTTTTTATCAATATCCATCCCTCTTTAAGCGCTAAAAGCCAAGTGATCTAAGAACAGTCTTTTATATTTCCTTGCTACAGTTTTATACAATCAGGATTTGAGCGATTAAACTGCTCAATTACAACTCTATCATCTTTAATTTGTATCTTAAGTGAGTAAGTCCTGA
>DUGT01000195.1:41445-52256 GCA_013331275.1 Methanosarcina sp.
CCCATAGTTAGCTAACTTTTTCTTATAACATTTGAAAAAAGGATATTTGTTGATAGGAAAGCCTGCATTTGAACTTTCTTAAAATAAAAGGCAGTATAATCTTGCTTCATATCTTACTTCAGAATTCCGTTTTTTTGAAATTATATCGATCTGCGTAAAAGACATTAAAAATACAAAAAAGGAATTGGAAGTCGTGATCAAGTTATAGCAGACGTTAACGTCTTCCGCTTCGCCTGATTCGCGTAGTGGTCGTTTTCACTTTCGGTTTTGACTTGCTACCGGTGTCTGGACTTACTGAGTCTTTCTTTACAGTATCTGTTGGGTCTTTTGCGTCGGCCTTTTTAGAAAGGTCGGGAGCATCCGTTTTTTTTGCAGTGTCAGGGGTTATGTAAGTTTTTACAGTCTGGATGCTCGGTGCGACATGCCTGTTCCAAAGACTTGACCAGAATAACATTGACCAGAAACTATGGTGTCCGCTCTGGCTGCTATTGATACTATTATATGAAGGCTTTGTTGTATTGTTATTCTGTACGGGTTGCTCCTGTCCAATACAACCGCTAAGTCCACTGGTAATTAGCATCGCGGCTAATAAAAAAGTTATTTTTTTCATTAAAATGCCTCTGTTAAAAAGTATTCTGTATATCATCGGAGTGCTGTCGGAGTGTTGTTGGAGTGTTGAATTCCACTAATATATATGGGGTTAAGACACTGGGTATCTGTCTCCCAACTAGCAATGAATATTTCTAAGAGTTCTGAGGAGTTTCAGGCATTTTATTCTTTTGTATTGATTCGCTCACTCTAGCCTTTTTGCCCATTATAAGATTATCAATCTGAATTTTCTGTTTTTTCTCTTTAAGCTCCATATTGTGTTTTTTACAATTATTCATTAAATGTTTTCCATTTTTGGATGCATGTGAACAAAAATCAATGTACCGGACGTTTTGTAAAAGGATAGTCAGAAAGGATGCTATAATCGATTTTCCGATCTTAATATATGCAAGAACCAAGCCTAAAAGTTAGAAAAGCAGTAATATTTTAGGAAAAAAGATAGCTACTATATTTATCTTATACAAAAGTAAAAATTAAATTTTTAATGCTTCTGAAACTTCTTCATCCCGTATACCTTTGTCCAGGATGAATTGAGAATTCCTTTCCGTTTTCAATTTAAGATCATGTTTTTATTGTTAAAACTTATTTTGTCCAAATTCTTTTATTAACCAGTGTAGCGCCAAAATAACTATTATCCCTATACCCAGGATTTCAGGGGCGGAAGAACGCGAGATATGAAGTGTAAACGAATTTTCGAACAGCCTTGTCAAGTATTCAATTCCGTTGAAATCCACTTGATTTTTGGGGAACTGCAGTCCGAGAAGGGGCCAGAATAAAGTTTTGGGAATTGCCCACATCTGGTCTTCAATAAGGTGGAAGAAAGAGCCTGAAGCAAGGCTAAGAACTTTAATATCTTTTTTCTTTTCATACAGATATAAACCTAACAGGAATAAGGAAAGAACGAATAACAGAGTATGACATATAATACGTCCGTTTGCAAAGGTAGAAGCAAAGATAATCATTCCTAGAGGTTTGTCGATTAAGTCGGGCAAAAGAGCTCCGATGGCTAAGTATTTCGGATCTATAACAGCCTTTAGCCGAGGTATGAAAATCCCAATTGCAAAGAATATCCCCAGTGTAACCCCAATGTGTCCAAAAAGAAGCATCGTAAATCAACAAGACTTCTGCAATATATAAATATAGTCGGGGTCAACAAAAATTTTTAAAAAGTAACGTGTTTCGTTTAGAATCATTCTTTAAATATACATATTATGCATTTAATACACTTATAAGTTCATAATTTATAAAAACAGTCAATAAATCGGCATATTGATAATTGAAAGACACCTGTTAATAGACTAATAAATAGACTGATATATTGATAACTATAAAGAATGCGAATGCGGCCACAGCATTAATTCACTAGAAATTTATACAAATCTACTAAAATATCCTAAAGTAGATAATTATTTATACGATAGGCATAATCTAGCCATCCGTGTATTATTAAAAGTTCGAATATCGCTCTTCTTGCAGTCTATTGACCTTTTTCCTCCTTCTTTTTTGGGGATGAATTCCTGGCTTAACAGGTTTATTCACGCTGGCTTGTAGAGAAAATGATTATTCTGGACTGAAAGTATTGAAGACAAACAGACTTAAAATTGAACGTAAGAATGCTATACAATTCAATATCCGTGAACATAATCTACTAAGTATAGACTCTAAAAATCGGTTGTTTACTGCTCAATACTTTCACTACGCTATATTATTCTATTAATAAAAAGTCTGCATTTTGTTGCTGTATGTATCGAAAAACGGGGTAGTAGGAATCCTAAAACTGTTATATCTCATAGGAGTGAAATCAACCTTGGGTAATTATCACTACTTATTTATAATAATACATGGAATTATCTGCCTGTAAAAAATGACTTGACAAGTAAACTTCAGCTTTAAAATTTTCAAAAAAATTCTTTAAAATCATAAATTCACTTATTCCTGGATTTTTAGAAATCTAACTTCAAAATCCAGAACTTACTCTAAAATTTACTCTAATATGAAATCCAGACTTTATTCAGGCCTTAAATTCTCATTTAACGAATTTCATCTAACCAATTCTCATCTAGCTAATTCCATCCAAACAATTCTCATCTAACCGATTCAACTTGACAAAACCTGAGAGAAGGAAAATGAAAAATATTGTTATTAAAGGGGCACGGGAACACAACCTGAAAAACATCACGGTGGAACTCCCGCGGGACAAACTAATTGTTATTACAGGGGTATCAGGCTCAGGAAAATCCACCCTGGCTTTTGACACGGTTTATGCCGAAGGGCAGAGGCGCTATGTGGAGTCGCTCTCAGCTTATGCACGGCAGTTCCTCGGGCTTATGAACAAGCCGGATGTGGACAGCATTGAGGGTTTATCTCCGGCAATTTCCATTGAGCAGAAAACGACCTCGAAAAATCCCAGGAGTACGGTCGGGACAGTCACTGAAATTTATGACTACCTGAGGCTGCTTTTTGCAAGGATAGGCACACCTTATTGTCCTATTCACAACATAAAAATCGAGTCGCAGTCCCCTGAAAGGATTGCGGACAGCCTGAACAGGGAATGTGAGGGCATGATTACAATTCTCGCGCCAGTAGTCCGGCAGAAGAAAGGGACATACCAGCAGCTTTTCAGGGAACTCAACAGCGAAGGCTTTGCCCGCATGAGGGTAAACGGCGAGATTCACAGGACTGACGACGAAATTACCCTTGACCGTTACAAAAAGCATGATATTGAAGTCGTTATTGACCGGCTGGACCCCTCAGAAGACCGTTCTAGACTTGTCGAGGCCTGTGAAAATGCTCTCCAGAAAGCAGACGGGCTCTTAATTGCGGTTGATTCGGAAGGAAAAGACCACCTTTATTCCTCAAACATGGCATGTCCGGTCTGCGGGATGGCTTTTGAAGAACTCCAGCCCAGGATGTTTTCCTTCAACAGTCCTTTCGGCGCCTGTGAAGCCTGTAATGGTCTCGGGATAAAGATGGAGTTCGACCCTGACCTCATTATTCCGGATAAAAAACTCTGTCTCGCAGACGGAGCTGTTGCTCTGTATAGGAATTACCTGGATAGTTACCGGAGCCAGCATCTGGCAGCCGTGGCAAAGCATTTTGGTTTTGATATTTTTACTCCAATTGAGGCTCTCACGGATGAACAGTATAATGCGCTTATGTACGGCTCGGACGAACTTATGCAGTTCAGTATGAGCATGAAAAATGGGGACGCCCAATGGTCTCATAAAGGAACATGGGAAGGGCTGCTTCCGCAATCCGAGAGGCTCTACAGCCAGACAAAATCCGAATACCGCCGAAAAGAACTTGAAAAATTCATGCAGGTTAAGCCCTGCCCGAAATGCGGAGGTAAACGTCTGAAGGAAAAAGTGCTTGCAGTAAAGCTCGGCGGAAAGTCCATTGTAGATGTAACAAATCTCTCAATTCTGGAATGCATTCGATTTTTTGAAAATGTAGAGCTCTCGGAAAAGGAAAGAGAGATCGCAAAACAGGTCTTAAAGGAAATCCGCTCACGACTTGGCTTTTTAGAGCATGTCGGGCTCGGTTATCTTACCCTTTCGAGAGGTGCAGGCACTCTCTCAGGCGGAGAAGCCCAGCGAATCCGGTTAGCTACCCAGATTGGCTCAAACCTTATGGGCGTGCTCTATGTGCTCGACGAACCTTCGATAGGGCTGCACCAGAGAGACAACGAACGGCTTATCCAGACTCTCCAGACCCTGCGGGACCTTGGAAACACCCTGATAGTCGTGGAACATGATGAGGATACTATTCGGGCTGCGGACTATGTGCTCGATGTAGGTCCGGGTGCTGGCGTGCATGGGGGTTATGTAGTAGCTGAAGGCACACCCGAAGAGATCGAAATAAATCCGGAATCCCTTACAGGCCAGTACCTCTCAGGAGAAAAACAGATAAAGCCACCTGCTCTTCGTCGGCGTAGTGACGCCTTCATAAGGCTTAAAGGATGCAGGGCGAACAACCTGAAGGACATAGACGTGAATATTCCCATAGGGGTCCTGACTGTAGTTACAGGTGTTTCAGGTTCAGGAAAGTCCACGTTAGTTTACGATACCCTGTACAAAGCTTTGACAAAGAAGATAAACAAATCAAGTGTAACGCCAGGGGACTATGACGAGCTGATTTTCGATTCCGAGATCGACAAGGTAATCGTTATTGACCAGAGCCCTATTGGCAGGACTCCTCGCTCGAACCCTGCTACTTATACCAAGGTTTTTGATTCCATAAGGCAGGCTTTTGCCGATACCAAAGAAGCCAAGATCCGGGGATATAAAAACGGACGTTTCTCCTTCAACGTAAAAGGAGGACGTTGTGAAGCCTGCCAGGGAGACGGGCTGATCAAAATCGAAATGAATTTCCTGCCTGATGTTTACATTGAATGTGAGGAATGCAAGGGCACACGCTACAACCGGGAAACCCTGGAAGTAAAATACAGGGGTAAGTCGATTGCAGAAGTTCTGGATATGACCGTTGAAGAGGCTGCCGAACATTTTGAGAATATTCCTGGAATCAAAAATAAACTTGATACTTTAACAAGAGTCGGGCTGGGCTATATCAAACTAGGCCAGAGCTCAACAACGCTTTCAGGCGGGGAAGCCCAGAGGATCAAACTGACAAGGGAACTCTCCAAAAAATGTACCGGAAAAACGATTTACCTTCTTGATGAACCCACAACCGGGCTTCATTTCCATGACGTTAAAAAACTTATAGCAGTTCTCAACAGGCTTGTTGCAAAAGGAAACACTGTGGTTGTGATAGAGCATAACCTGGATGTAATTAAATCTGCAGACTATATCATCGACCTTGGTCCCGAAGGCGGGAACGCAGGCGGGGAAATTATTGCGGAAGGAAACCCTGAAGAAGTATCCACGGTTCAGGGAAGTCACACTGCCCGTTTCCTTGCTCCCAAGCTTTCAGCGTCATACCTTAATATGTCGAGAGAAGAGTCCGTAGAGGCTGTTTTCGAAGAAGGAGAGGAATTTGAGGCCAACTCTGATGAAGTTGAAGACGATTTGTACGGGGATTCCGAAGACTTTGAGGAAGATTCTGAGGAAGACTTTGAAGAAGACTCCGAAAACTCCAGAGATTTCAAACATAACAAACACAGGACAGATAAAGCACTTGGAGAGCAATTTATTTAAAACGAGTTTAAGCTTCCTTTAAAGACTTGAAACTTGAACAAGAGGTTTAAAAATGATTGACCTGGAGGCTCTTCCTCACCTACCTGGCTGTTATCTTTTCAAAAACGAAGAGGGGACTGTGATTTACGTAGGCAAGGCAAAGGACCTCAAAAAGCGGGTAAGCAGCTACTTCCAGAAAAGAGATCACGATCCAAAAACAGCGAGCCTTATGGAAGCTGTAAGGGGCCTTGATTTTATTGTCACGAACACGGAAGTAGAGGCTTTCCTTCTGGAAAACACCCTTATTAAGAAACACTGGCCAAGGTACAATATTCTTCTAAAGGACTCAAAGCGATATGCCTGCATTCACTTAACGGAAGAAAAGTTTCCAAGGATCAGGCTTGCCCGGAAAAGGGCTGACAGTGGAAATTTTTTTGGTCCATTTGTCTCGGCAAAGGAAAGAGATTACATTTTTGAGGTTGTAAGAAAGACCTTTCAGCTCCGGACCTGCAAACAGATGCCAAAGCGTGCCTGCCTCAGATACCATATAGCGGCATGCAGTGGGCCCTGCATAGGTGCAATTTCCATGGAGGACTATGCCGAGAAAGTTAAGAAAGCTGCTTCTGTTCTTAAAGGCAATATCAAAGAGCTCATAGAATCCATGGAAACAGAGATGAAAGAACTGGCATCAAGACAGCAATTCGAGCAAGCCATATCTCTCAGGGATGAGATTGCAGCCCTTGAATACCTTCAGGAAAAACAAAATATGGAGAGGCAGAAAAAGCATAACGAGGACATCCTGAACTATATTGTCAGGGATGATACCGTTTATCTCATGCTCTTCAAGGTCTACAAAGGCACGCTTGAGGATAAACAGGACTATGTTTTTGCCTTTGGGGAAAATTTTCTGGAGGAATTTCTGGTACAGTATTATTCCGAGAACGAGCCGCCTGAAGAACTTATCCTGCCCGAATCGCTTGAAGAATCATTTGTTGATTTCCTCTCTCATGTCAAGGGAACAAAAGTTAAAGTCACGGTTCCGAAACAGGGAGAGAAAAAAGAACTTCTCGACCTTGTTCTGAAAAATGTTGAGATTGGCTTCTTCGGAGACCGAAAAAAGCTTGAAGCCCTGCAGAGTAAATTATCCCTTCCGAAACTTCCTAATGTTATAGAATGTTTTGACATCTCTCATCTCTCAGGCACGTCTACGGTTGGTTCAATGGTTCAGTTCAGGGGAGGCAGACCCGATAAACACAATTATCGCCGCTTCAAGATCGAGAGTGTTGAAGGGATCGATGACTTCGCTTCCATTGCCGAGGTTGTACACAGGCGCTATTCCCGTCTGCTTGAAGATAAACATGAACTGCCTGATCTTATTATTATAGATGGAGGAAAAGGGCAGCTCTCTTCAGCTTTTCAGGAACTCAGGAAGCTCAAAATCAGGGTTCCTCTTATCTCTATAGCAAAAAGGGAAGAAGAAATCTATGTGCCTGGAATTAAGTCCCCTCTTCCCATCAAAAAAAATGAGAAAGCCTCACTTTTTGTCCAGGAGATACGGGACGAAGCTCACAGGTTTGCAATTACCTATAACCGTTTGCTGAGGCAAAAATCGATGATTCCTAAAAATGATTGATCCAAAAAATTCCAGAGTCAAAAAGATCGATTCTGAAAATCTCAATTGCAAAAAATCTCAAATTCAAAAGTCAATTCCAAAACGTCAATTCCAAAAATGTCAATTCCAAAAATGTCAATTCCAAAAATGTCAATTCCAAAAATGTTAATTCCAAGAATCCCATATTCCTGAAAATTGCTGACTCCTGAAAATCACTGATTAGTTACTGATGCTGTTGATATATGTCCATCTTTAAATCTCCATAATTTTAAGGTTTTGATTCTATGAATTCTTCTGACCAAACATCACAGCCACCGTCTCATAAAATCTCCGAAACACTACGAGCTGCCCGATATTGGGACAGCCCGCAGTTCAAGCTGGTTTCCGATTTCGAACCCAAGGGTTCCCAGCCGCAGGCAATCGAAAAACTTGTAGAAGGGCTTAAAAAAGGGGAGCAACACCAGACCCTGCTTGGGGTAACAGGGTCAGGAAAAACCTATACTGTTGCCAATGTTATAAACCAGATCAAAAAACCGACCCTTGTTATTGCTCATAATAAAACCCTTGCTGCCCAGCTCTATAATGAGTTCAGGGAGTTCTTTCCTGAAAACAGGGTAGAGTACTTTGTTTCTTATTACGATTATTATCAGCCAGAGTCCTATCTTCCTGCCAAGGACCAGTATATTGAAAAGGATGCACAGATTAACCCGAAAATCGAGCAGATGAGGCTTGCTGCTACTGCTTCCCTTATGTCGCGCCAGGACGTTATTGTTGTGGCATCCGTATCCTGTATCTACGGGCTTGGCAATCCTGAAAATTTCCAGAAAATGGGATTTGAATTAAAGGTAGGAGATAAAGTCCAGAGAAAAGAGATCCTGCAAAAACTCGTTGAAATACTATTCGAGCGAAATGATCTGGAGCTTATGCCAGGGCGCTTCAGGGTAAAAGGGGACACAATTGACATTATTCCCGGATATTTTGATAATATTATCCGGATTGAGCTATTCGGAGACGAGGTAGACAGGATTTCCGAGGTGGACAAGCAAACCGGACAGCGAACTGAAGATATGGATTATTTCTTTGTCTATCCTGCCAGGCACTACGTAATTCCTGAGGAAGAGCAGAAAAGTGCAATTCAGTCCATTCTCGAAGAGCTCGAAGAACACCTTCCTGAGCTAGGGCTTCTCGAATCTCACAGGTTAAAGCAGCGTACGCTTTACGATATGGAAATGATTCAGGAAACCGGCAGCTGTAAAGGTATCGAAAATTATTCGCGGCACTTTGACCACAGACAGCCAGGAGAACAGCCCTTCTGCCTGCTTGACTATTTCCCTGAAGATTTCCTGCTTGTCATTGATGAGAGCCACCAGACAATCCCGCAGCTTCACGGCATGTACAACGGTGACCGCTCAAGAAAGAAGAGCCTTGTAGATTACGGATTCAGACTTCCGAGTGCCTACGATAACAGGCCTCTGAAGTTCGATGAATTCGAGAAGTACATGAAAAACGTTATTTTTGTCTCGGCAACCCCAGCAGACTATGAACGTGAGCATTCAGCTCAAATTGTTGAACAGATCATCCGCCCGACAGGGCTTGTTGACCCTGAAGTGGAAATTCGTCCTCTTGAAGGCCAGGTTAGGGACGTTATGCAGGAGGTCAGGAAAATTGTGGAAAGGGGAGACTGCGCCCTTGTGACCACTCTGACAAAGAAGCTTGCAGAAGAACTTACTGAGTACCTTGCCAGAAACGAAATCAAAGCTCGTTACCTGCACTCGGACATTAAAACCATAGAACGGACAGAAATAATCCGCGAACTCCGCCTTGGCAAGTTCGATGTCCTTGTAGGGATCAACCTGCTCAGGGAAGGGCTTGATATTCCGGAAGTGGGTTTCATTGGTATCCTGGATGCGGATAAGGAAGGTTTCCTGAGAAACTCTAAAAGCCTGATTCAGATCATAGGCCGTGCTGCACGAAACGCCAGCTCGAAGGTTGTCCTGTATGCCGACAATATGACAGATTCCATCAAAAGTGCCGTTACTGAGACCGAACGCCGTCGCTCCATGCAGATTGCCTATAATAAGGAACACGGCATCGTTCCGACAACTATCAGGAAGCCCATCAGGGAAAAGGTCGTGGATATTACCGACACCAAACACATCCCGAAAACCGATATTCCCAATATGATTATCGAACTGGAAACTGAGATGAGGGAAGCTGCCGACAGGCTGGACTTCGAAAGGGCAATTCAGGTGAGGGAAATGATAAAGAAGCTGGAAAAGGAGATTAAAGTAGTCTGAAAGGAGAGTGACTTGAGGGGAAAAATAGCCTAAAGAGGAAAGTAGATTGAGGAGATTTACTAAATGTTACATCGAAAGTAAAAACAGATTTTGCACAAAAATTGCTCAAGTCATTAGAGTTTAGTTAAGCCATCCAAAGCACCTTTATGAGAGAGGACATGATGTACTAGTGTCATGGAAACTTAATTGTGAATCATCATTTTAAACCAAAACAATATCATCTGATGGTGTTCATCAAAGTAATTTGTTTTTAATTTGGGTTTTCACGATACTAGTTCTACAATTTCCCTTCCGACTTTGAGCAATAATTCAACGTGTCTTTCTATCGTTAACTTTCGCAATAGGTAGAGAACTTTCGCAATAGGTAGAGATTACATCCAGCATAATTATTGCGAAGAATTTCATGATATATGTTCTTAAAAAGTAACTATTCAGCCTATCCAAATGTGTCTATGTATATTGATTTTAGCAAAAGCAAGGAATCCAAGAAATAACCTGCGGAAAAGGAAGAAACGCAGTCAATTGTCAGCAGTTTAGGAAAATCAATTTACAGAAATTTGTCGATTGAATTTTAATAAGATGGTTATTGATTCTGTTTCACATAGGCTGAATAATTACCTTAAAAATATATTGCCGGAAAAAAGTAGAGGTAATGAAAAGTAGTTAGTTCCGTAAAGTGGAACATACTGATTTACCTTCAACTTGTATAATCTCAATAAAATATGCTGATCCAGATTAGAGAAGCAGAAAAAGTGGAGATATTCCGGCTATCAATCACCTGGATAAGGTGATTCGGATTATGGTAAGAAGAATCTGAATAAAGATGAAAGAATATACGTTCAGATCCTTCATTGTCCATTTTGAATGCTCTGTGCACAGTTACTGCACAGTATCGCTCGATGCATTTGCCAAAAAGCATCGAGGATGACCGGAATAGGATATAAGTGAATCCATTCTCGGACAGTATAACATTATCTACATTATATATAAACTTGCTGGGTATGTTGTTCGACGAACCCCACACTGAGCCGTCTGAGAATGGGAACAGTACACTGGACGTTTTTGGCCATTAGGATGTGTCTAATAAGAGATCCATAGCAAAATTAAAAAGAGTATCGGTCATGCAAAACCGATTGAAATATATTGTAAATAACAATTCCT
>DUGT01000195.1:52447-52994 GCA_013331275.1 Methanosarcina sp.
CATGCTTACATATTATATAATACTTTCTACAATTTTTATAAAATTTCATATTATTTCCATTAAAATTAATGCTAATCAAAAGGGAAAAATTTGTTTAATCAATATAAATAATCTGATTACTATTTATCGAATAATCATAATAGATAGCCATATATCATTATCATTTATTTTATATCTATAAACTACAAAATTGTTTCTCTAACTAGCTACAATTTTAATTTTCAACATAAGAAGGCATTAAGGTATTATTCATAGGTCAAGAACAGGAACATTATTCCTTCTATAAACCAAAAGCTTTTGAATCTGATAGAAAACTGTCATCCAATAATTAATAAAATTTAATAATATTTAATTTGAAAATTAAATTTTATATTAACTTTATTCATACTATACATATTAAATAGAATTAATGAAAAAAAAAGTAACACATACTAAGAAAGATTTAAATAAATGTTACCTCTAAAAAATATATTGCCGGAAAAAAGTAGAGGTAATGAAAAGTAGTTAGTTCCGTAAAGTGGAACATACTGATTTACCTTAAACTTGT
>DUGT01000103.1:0-149 GCA_013331275.1 Methanosarcina sp.
AGGCTCCAGGAATATGCAGCAACCCTCGAAGGCAGAGAACAGCTTGCAGTTAAAGCCTATGCTGAAGCTCTTGAAATAATTCCAAGAACTCTTGCAGAAAACGCAGGTCTAGACCCAATCGACATGCTCATGGAACTCCGTTCACAGCA
>DUGT01000103.1:176-340 GCA_013331275.1 Methanosarcina sp.
CTCAATGTTTTCGAAGGCAAAGTCGTTGACATGTGGAAAAACTTCGTAGTTGAGCCTCTCAGAGTCAAGACCCAAGTTATCAATGCAGCTACAGAATCTGCAGTTATGATCCTCAGGATCGACGATATTATAGCTTCTACTCGTGCAGCCCCAGGCCCTGAAGA
>DUGT01000103.1:477-2079 GCA_013331275.1 Methanosarcina sp.
ATGGGTGGAATGGGCGGAATGCCTCCAATGATGTAATCCGGAAAAGAATAAAAACCATTTTGGGATAACAGGAAGAAGCACGGTTTTCACTCCGTGCCATCCTTTTAGCCCTTAAAAACGGAAGTCTGAAAAAATTTTGTTCCGGCCTCTCACCGGAAGTCGATGTGAATCTCCATGCAAATCTCTTTTTTTCAGACTTTTCCAATAGTAGACTATTTTGAGGCTATTTAGATTATTTTCAGGTTTTTCAATTCTGAAACGTAAAATTCCTTACCTAGTTTTTATAGAACTTTTTACTCATTTCTTTTCAAGACAATTAAGAATGTCATCGGCCCTGAATTTTGTTTTTATAATTCTTGTCCTGCCTCTCTGGCCCTTGCCGGTAAAGTCCGCATCTATGTAGTTGAGCACTTGAAGCTTGTTGACAATTCCATAAAAGCGAGTATATCCAAGCTGAGTTAACTCATGGAAGGACTTGTAAAGTTCACCTGCCTGGACTTCTCCTCTTTTTGCTATTAGCTCAAGCAGGTGCTTTTCAGGACCTGACAGGAGGTTTATACCTCTGCATAGATGAAGCAGTTTGGACGCTTCATAAGCTTTTTCCACATCTTCCGAAGAGATTGTTCGGCTTCCCCTGCGTTCGGCATTAAAACCTGAACGTTTGAGAAGGTCAATTCCAACCCTGAGGTCTCCTGTCCTTTCTACATACGATACTACAAGTTCAAGTAACTCGTCAGAAATCACCTTCGGATAAAAGCCGTATTTTACCCGGTCTTTAAGAATATCAAGAATTTCAGTACTGCCGTATCTCGGAAAAGGAATGTCTTCAGGCAGGAACACCGAATTCACCCTGGAGTCCAGGCAGTAGAGATCCGAGGCATCATTTACGATCCCGATTACCCCGATCTTTGTTCCGGGGTACTGCTCATGTGCCCTTAAAAGCGAGTACATTACTTCATTGGCATGCCCTTCATAGCAGAGATAATTGAGGTCATCCAGAGCAACAAGCAGAACTTTCTCCGAAGAAACAAGAAAATTAACAACGGTTTCAAAGATTTTCCTGAACGCAATTCCCGAGTTGGGAGGAGAAATTCCAAAAAGCTTTCTGTAAATCCTGGACATTACTGCAAAACGTGTGGAGTCAATCTGACAGTTGACTTTAACAGTAACGACACTGGGTGCATGGGCTTCAACTTCCCCGAATACCTTCATAACTGCACTGGTCTTTCCTGTTCCTGGAGGACCCACAAGTAAACAATTCAAAGGCCGCATACCGCGAAGGGCTGGCTTGAGTGCGAATCTGATTCCGTTCAATTGTGACTCCCTGTGAGGAAAATATTCAGGGAGATAGTCAGGCTCAAGCACAGACGGATCCTTAAATAGGGTCTCATCCCAGAGTAGTATGTCATTACCTGTCAAAGGAAGTTACTCCATAAATCATTAATCTATTATTGTTAATAAGTGAAAGCTCAGTAATATTGAAATCCAGGAACTATGAAAGTGCTTTTGACTGGGGCCTGGAGTATCAAGTTACAAAGACAGGAATAAAGTAGTTCCTCATTCTGAATTAAGTAACCTCTAAGTAATCAATCAAGATTTAAG
>DUGT01000103.1:2390-4067 GCA_013331275.1 Methanosarcina sp.
ATTTAAGTAATCAATCAAGATTTCACATGAATAAACTTTGCTTAGTAAGAGAGATTTAGGTTTAGTATTAATAAATTAGTTCCTGTTAACAGGATTTTGAGAATATTTCCAAATGTTTTTCCTAAATTTTTAGTAGATATGTTTTACTACATTTAGCTTTTTTGAATTTTCACTTAAATAGAACTATTTAGCCAAAAATAATGAACCATTAATATTCTGGCTGTTAATAACTATTAATTCGAGCTAATAAAAATAGTAGTAAGAATCAGTAACAGGTAAAAAGAATAATATTAAGACTTTGTAGAAATTCTCTGAAAAGAGAAGTTTGTGTTAGTTTAAGTTAATGACTTGCTTCATATTTGCATAGGTGATTTCAATATTTGAGGCTAAACTTGATAAATTTTTTACAGAGACAAAAACCGGCTCTGTAGAAATCATCAATATTCGGACGGAAATTAAAGTTAACACTAATTCAAAAAGTACTGTTTGTTACTAATTGTGTTACTAACTGGATAGATCTGTCGAGTTTAACTTACTAATAGTGAATTTTATAGGTTTTCTATAGAGTCAACATTCGATTTGTTTATAAATATTTGAGCAATATTTATATAAAAACAACCTAAAAATAGTTTAGGAAAAAATAACTTTGTAGAATTCCTGTGCTTTATAGCGCCTCAATTAATTGATGCAGTTTTAAATTATACATTTATACATTCAATTTACGGTAATCTTTTAACTGTAAAAAATAACGATGGGGTGGAAAGAGAATATGGAAATAGAATCAAAATTTCTGGTAATGGAAGAGATGGATTTTCAAGCCCTTGAAAGCCTTTCAGAGCTTGCTTCATACTCTCTTTCTGAAGCGAAGATTCAGTTAAATGAGGACATTTTCTTTGATACTGAGAACCGGGATATTATGGCTTCTGGCTACTACCTGCGTGTCAGGAAATCATCTGGGGAAGAGGGAAGCTGGGTAACCGTTAAAAGCCTGGGAGGTTTTGAAGGTGGAACTCACAGGCGAGAAGAGTATGTAAGTTTCTTGCCTGAAGGAGTTTCAGTGCTCGAATGCCCTGATCCCCGTATTAGAGAACTGATTTTGGAATTTACGGCAGGATTTGACCTTTTTCCACTGCTATCCCTTAAGCAGAAAAGGGTAATACGCCAGGTAAAAATGGAAAACAGAATTATAGCTGAGACTTACCTGGACCGCGTAAACTTGAAAAATAAAGGCAGGGAAAAAAATTATAATGAGTTTGAAGTTGAGCTTAAAAGCGAAGGAAGTTCGGAAGATCTTGAAACTATCCGGCTTTTCCTGATCAAGCATTACAACCTGGTAGAAAGTCGTTTTTCCAAGTTCGAAAGAGCCTTTCTTTTCATGGAAGAAATTCCTGAAAAAACTTTCCTTAGCCTGAAAGAAAGAGCTTTTTGTGCACAGCTTGCAAGCCAAAAAAATATGTACGGGAGACAGGCTCACATTTTGACGGAACTTGATAAAGGAAAAAGCTTTGAAGAGCTAAGCCTGCTTCTGAAAGTTCCTCAAACCGAAATAAAAGCCCTGCACTCAGAGTTTGAAGAGAAGAGGTTATCTATTTTTCCTTTTACAACTTATAAAGAAAAAAGATCCTGAATTCCATTTTCAGGTCGAAAAAAACTGTATTTCAAAAAAGGAAAAGAAAG
>DUGT01000048.1:0-176 GCA_013331275.1 Methanosarcina sp.
GCTAATTTTTCCAAAAACCAGATTTCCTGAAGCATAAGGGGTCCGCGTCTACCGCTTGTCATACTATCCTGATTGCTTTCCACCGGAGCTCCTGCTACTGTAGTTAATTCAGTATTATTCCCCACTGTTTGATTTCTGCTCGGAAGCGGCTCACCTAATTGATTTTTATCCATTGG
>DUGT01000048.1:454-755 GCA_013331275.1 Methanosarcina sp.
TCTCCCCCGCAGATCTGACAAAATCTCAAAACATTTTTCCCCTATAACGGCAAATGCTTTCAATATTTTTTACATTTCTAAGAATATAATTTAAACCTTATATTATCTCTGGTTAACATTTATTGCTATATCTTTTCCAGCACTAACGTCATTATTTCTCAGGGCATTTTTCATTCTGTAATTTTAATGTTTTATGCACAGGAGTTACTGTGAAACCCAATTTCTGAGGACATAACTTTAAAAAAAGTAAAAATAGTGAACTGTTGGTCATTCCATTTTGCTTATAATCTACACTTCATCC
>DUGT01000048.1:1016-3182 GCA_013331275.1 Methanosarcina sp.
TTTCCGAAATCCGTGTGCGAAATATGCGTAAACGTTATCCACAGCAAGGCTGAGAATTGATATACATCGTTTTCTACAGGCCCTGTAAAATGTTCTTTCTGATTTTCCGCCATTGCGGTTGCCAGTTGTACAAATTTCTCTATCGTGTCCTGCATGGGAACATTTACTACCTTAAATAATTCTGTTTCTTTATCCAGATATGTAAATGAGGTATCAATGGATCTGTATAACACAACTTCACCATCAAGAAAACGATACCGAAACTCCTCGATTTCATTTGCGCATTTCGTAACGGCAAATATAAATGCCATCGTAAACGGCCAATTATTTTCTTTAACGTGCTTTTTGAAATTCGTCACATCAAGTTCAAAACTTACACAATATTGAGGCTGCACTGCATTCCTGTATATTTGACAATAATCTTTTCTTTTCCATGTTTCAAAATCTATTGTTTGGTATCTGTTTTCCATGTTTACGCCTTCATTCAATACAGTCTACGTTACAATATATTTCTTTTTTAATTTCACGACCCAGGCAGGGATCTGTTAGCAGAATAATGGATAACATTGACATAGATAGTTGAATCACATAAAGAAGGTATTCACAAACGGCAAAACCTATTGAACTCTGGCTTATTCTTGAAGGAGAAGATACAGCGAGTTTCTTTGGGTATGATAAAATCCCGAGGTTTCAGACGAATTAATATCAATGTTCATTGGAGGCAAGGAAATATATGAGCAAAACAGACGAAAAGTTTCTTGCAATAGCTTCTCGTGTGGTTCCAGTCCGCATCATCCGAAGGAGTATGCGAACATCTTCTCAAAAAAATTGTGAAAAAATTGTGAAAAAGAGATTATTCAAATGTTAGCATAAAGATAGAGGTTGTGTGAAAACATGTCTGAAAGAACTCTGTGTAGTTGACGGTTCCCTCCTGAACAACTTTGGAGCTTACCGAAAATTTATCCCGGACCCTGCAGACTACACAGTACCTGATTTTACTCTCCCTTTACTTCTATTCCTCCGCCTTTTGCTTCTCTTAATCTTTGATTTGATGCTCTCAGTTCATCCCTGATTTCCATGAGAATTTTTTCTATATTATCAAGCCTTTTGTTTATGTCTTCGTGTGTTGTATTGTCTCCCATATTATATAGATAGATCAATAATAATTAAATGCCTATGCATAGTGAAGTTTCTAAGTATATCAACAGGATATACTCAGTAAGAAGCTGTCTTGAAATTAAATCATTTTTATAATAAGATAAATGCTAACTTTTATTCAAGAGTAGCAGAGATTTTTCGGCAGTTCAGGCAGATACAGATTAACGACTTTATAGGGTGCAACCGAATGTGCAAATTGCAATGCATTTTTTAAGCTCCCGCAGATTCTTCTTTTTTGTCAGCAACCACCCGATATCTGCTGCTCCGCAGCATGCGGGCGTTGAGGGAAGTTAATAGATCTCCGACTTCCAGGATAGGTTCATATTAAGAATTAGTTAAAGTAAAGAGGGCTGTTTAGAAATCTCCTAATTTTGATTTTAAGCGAGAAATTTTACTACTATTCTATTCGATTTCTGATTCTAGATTAGTACCAAAGCCTGTCGGTATCTGATATTTTTCCCTGGGAAATATTCTTAAACTAACTTATAGTTATTTACTAACCAATAGTTATTTAATTACCAATAGTTATTATGTATATTGGATTACACAATCGATGGAGTAAATGAAATGAAAATAAAATCTGTGAAATTAGTTTATTTTTCACCTACCGGAACAACAAAAGCGGTTGTTCAGGGCATTGCGCATGGTATTAATCCAGGTACCGTGGAATTAATTGATATTACCAGACCGGATGCAAGAAAACAACCACTACTAGCTTCAGAAGATGAATTGCTTGTAGTTGGAGTTCCAGTCTATATGGGAAGAGTGCCGGCATTATTAAATGAATGGCTCAATACAATTCAAGCTCATAATACACCAACGGTCTGTGTTGTTGTCTATGGCAATCGAGCATATGAAGATGCATTACTCGAACTAAAAAATCTTGTAACGAAATGTGGGTGTATTCCCATTGCCTGTGCAGCATATCTCGGAGAACACTCATTCTCAAATTCCGAGACGCCAACGGCACATGGACGTCCCGATGAAGATGATTTACACCATGCAGAA
>DUGT01000048.1:3365-7870 GCA_013331275.1 Methanosarcina sp.
TTTCTGATGTGCATGTTCCTGGCACTTATCCTTATGGAGGAGTTACAAAATTGTGGACTGTTGATTTTATCGCAGTCAGTAATGAGTGTTCACAGTGCGGAACCTGTGCAGAGGTGTGTCCTGTAGGTGCTGTTGATGCGGAAAATTCCCGTTTGATTGATATAGAAAAATGCATTACCTGCTGTGCATGTATCAAAAACTGTCCGCAAAGTGCCAGATCGATGAAACCCGGGCTGGTTAAAGACGCATCAGTGCGTCTCCATACGCTCTATAGCCAGCGAAAGGAGCCTGAATGTTTTATCTAATGAATATACCCCGGAATATGTCCGATTGGTAAAAGTAGAAAATTAGAATAAATACATTCGTTCCTTAGAGGACTTCGATAAACCCAGCTTTTTGGCTAGTTGCTTATAAAGGGTATATAAGTAATATGTTGAAATCAGAGGTTTATCGAAGTCCTCCTTAAATCATATAACTAAATCATATAATTATCATATAACTAAATCATATAATTATCATATAACTAACAGTCATAATATTAATATGAGCCTATAAATATAGGTCAGGTGAAGTGGAACTATGGGAATCGCCGATAGAAGGCAAAGAGAAAAGGAACAGCGAAAAACAGAGATTATCGATGCAGCCGAACGTCTTTTTTTTTCTCGAAGTTATGAAGATGTTTCCATGGAAGATATCGCCCGCGAGGTAGAACTGAATAAGGCTACCATTTATTTATATTTTAAAAATAAGGAAACACTTTTTGCAACCATTGTACTCCGTGGTATCCAGATCCTTAAAGAAAAATACATGGAATGCATGGAAAAAAAGGTGCCGGGCATTGCCAAGGTAGCCCTTATGGGCCAGGCATATTACCAGTATGCACAGGAATACCCTGATTATCTTCGAATGATCCATTTTTACGGTTCTGAGCGTTTTTCCAAAGAGAACCCATGTACCGCAGAGATTGGAAAAGGATACGGTACCTGCCGTTTGCTCCTGCGGGATGCGATACAGGAGGGTATCGATGACGGTACAATCCGTGCTGATATCGATCCGTTCCTAACCTCGATGTACCTTATGATCTCCTTCATGGGTATCCTGTCAATGGAAAATAAATGGAAACTGGTGATCGAATCGGAGGGGTTCAGCTACGAGCAGTTTGCCAGTGAGTTTTTCCGGTTCATCACTCCTGCTATCTCTTCAGGTGAGGAATCTCACAAAATAGATGTCAAAGATTTCGTATCGTTTGGATTTTTTTTAATCGAGCCTTTGACACCTGAGGGAAAAAAGAGAGAAAAATCTTAAATTTTCAGAATTTGAGGCTGATTTTTTTCGCCTCTTTTTTTTCGCCTCTATTGTACTTCATATTCTTGATTCTCGCCTACTACATACAGGCCAGGCGAGTTCAGCCCGAGATCATAATCAGTAACATCTGGAAATCGCTGGTTTTGTTCTAAAAGAATCTAACTTATCTGAAGCGATCTTATTTATATCTGTTCCAAAAACGCTGTCATGAAAAATACTGATTTTCAAAAAATGCTACGGAATGTGAGATATAATGCCAATCAATACAAATTGACCATTAACATGTTCGGATGGGACAAAATAACACATTTGTAATGATTTATATCTTAACCGAAGACAAATAAGTATTATATTCAAATGAGTATATTTATTAGAAAATAAAAAATTTTCATATAGTGTAATTGCTTTTTTATTATATGTGTAAAGTTCAGGCAAACTGGAAGACAAGACTGAACTTCTCATGCCCAATGAGCACATGGTTCTTTGCTTTAACGATTTACAAAGTTTAGGTAGCTTTGTCTCAGAATCCAGAATCTGCCAAGTACAGTACAGCCTCGTTAAACACATGAGAAAACGACTTTTCTCATTTTTTCATTTTTCAGTTAAGGATGATGAAACGGTGAAAAAAATAATTACTTATTTCTTTTTAATACTCCTATTGATAGTATTAAGTGGACTATATGTTGTTGAAATGAATCTAAGAGACTGGAGGGCTGATGAATTAAGGCCACATTACGAATATACAGTAAAAATAGATGGCCTTTCAGGAACTGAAGTATTGGGAACAACTAAAATTTTAGTTCCAATTCCTGCAACAAAAGAAGGAGTTTTTGCAATCACACCTTCTCAGGAAGAACCGTCTTTTTTCAAAAGTCTCCTACAAGAGCATGTTTTCCACACGCCAGAGAAGTACATAAGAGGAATATATTTTGAAAATACTACTGAGTCACTCGACAATAAATCACTTAATGGAAACTGGACGACTTCTATTGTAAACACCAAACGTGGTCCAATGCTAGAATTCAGGACAAACGAATCTGTTCTTGCAGATATTTTCTTTTCAAAGATTGTAGTACTGGAACAGATTAACAGTGAAGACCCTGTTAATAAAAACAGTCCTATTTTATATCCGATTGCAAGTGAAGTATCCTTAGTAAGAGAAAATTATCAACATTTTCGATTAATGTCCCGAGTAATCACATATGAAACTTATATTGAAACGAGTGATAATATCAACAGTAAGGCCATAAAATTTAATATTAGCCTTGAAGTCTATCCAGATGTTACTGAAAGCGATGGAGACAAAGGCGCTTATAAAAATAAATTGGATGCGATTGTTGCCGAGTCTGGTGAATTAAAAAAGAATGCCACAATTGAAACATATTTCTAACTTATTTTCATTCAATGAATTTGGAGATATTGGATGACTATCAAAACAGTCAGTAATAACAGTCATATTAATATCATAAACAGAAGTCGTGGAATCAATTAAAGGATGTTGAAAAACAATCGATAATATGGGGCTTTTCTTTATAATGAGCCTGTCTCAAAGGTAAAACGGTTAAATCAAATTTTGGGATAAGCTCATTCGTTAATTACACAGTTTCCCACCTTGCAGTGTTTCCGAGAAGAAAAGACCTTGAATTAAGTTTTCAAAAAACTGACATGACTCATTAACACCAACATACTGCCTGTCATTCTTAAAAATTGTATCATTGTTTGCTCCTATCTCTATTTTGGAACCATCTCTCTGATAAAATGTGCACATCGTATCTGCAGGTCCACCATTAGCTTCTCCAAAATGAAAACTTAATACTTTCACAACATTGACAGCTTTCTCAATATCTTCATCATTAGTAAGAGTAATGGTTCTGTTTTCCTGTATAATTTGCACAGATACGGTATTCGTTTTTTCCAATTCTTGAGCAACAGGTAAACCATGTATAAGATAAAAATATACCAGTAAAATAAGAGTTGTAATAACAAACGGAATCATAAATTTTGTAACCTTTTTGATCATTTTATTTTAACTCCGTTATATTTCGCAAAGATTTCACTAGCACTTAACACCATTGATACAGTATCCCTGAACTCGGGTTATGGAATGAAAATACCTGGCACGCTGCAAGTTCGATGGACATTCTGATAACACCGATAATAATAAAAAATTAAGAAATTTACAGAAAAAATAATAAAACACTGAATTGAAAATTGAATTCTCATTCTGGCTTTAAACTTCCAGCCCTTCTTCTTTAAGGAAATGATCAATCAGCTTTCTCGCAATGCTTATTTTTCCAGGTAGATCAGGCAAATTTTCGACCGAAAACCATCTGGCATCCTCTATTTCAAAACCATCGGGCTGGACGTCACCCGAATCGTACTCTGCAGTAAACCCGATCATAAGAGAATTCGGAAACGGCCAGGCCTGTGTTCCGAAATAACTAATATTTTTGACCTTAATTCCCACTTCTTCTCGTATTTCTCTGACTACCGCATCTTCGGCTGATTCTCCAGGTTCAACAAAACCGGCTATCAAACCATATCTTCCTGTCGGAAAATTCGGGGACCTTGCAAGTAAAATCTCATGTCCTTTACGGATAAGTACGATCACTGCAGGAGAGATTCTAGGATAGAAAAGCTCACTGCAGTCAGGGCACTCCTTACCTCTCTCCCCGGGTTTTTGCACAGTCTTTGTCCCGCAGCGGCTGCAATACTGGTTAGTTCTATCCCATTCCATAATCTGGACGGCTTTATTCACAAGCGCAAAGCAATTCTCACTCAATTCCGAATACGCTTGCCTGAGATCTGCAAATTTCATTCCCTCAGGTGCCTGTGCGTCTTCAGGAAGTTCCACGGAATAACAGTGGATTCCGTCAAAAGTTCCAAGATATTGTTCCCGAGTTCCCGAAAGCCCGAGTTCTCCAAGGTCCAGTAGCTTTGGAATTGCTCCTGGATTTTTATTAAGCTTGATTAAAAGCTCTCGGCCCCGGAAAATGAACCAGAGTGCTTTTTCCGTCCTGTTGGCTGGCGGCTCGATGCCTATGATAAATTCCGGGAAGAATTCCGGGCAAGTGTGACTTTCCCTGTCTACTGGGGTCATAATGTTCATAATTATTGTTTTTTGTTCTATATATGATTACAGGAACATTTTTGTTTAGGAACATTTTTGTTTAGGAATATTTTATTTCAGGAGTATTTTA
>DUGT01000048.1:8000-13728 GCA_013331275.1 Methanosarcina sp.
ATTTTATTTCAGGAGTATTTTATACTTAAAAGCTTTGAGATCTGCAACAATCCTTTTTCACTTTTGAGTTAAGCTTCCTGCCAGAACATATAATAACTTTAATAAAAGTAAATAAATAACAAAATTAATAGTTATATCAAGTAAGTAAAGTCACGTACAACTGTACTAAGTAAATAAAGTCATATACAGCTGTATTAAGTAAATAAAACCATATATGACCCTAATATGAAATTCACCAGCCATAAAACTAAAAGAGTTTGCATGTTAACTTTAGTTTTCCATCTTCTTTTGATTTTCCAGCTTCTTCTATTAATCACAAAAATAAATCCCAGAAGTAAAATTACAACTCCTATTAAAGAATGGATTAAAATCACAGGAGAAACTGTTTGTGAAACTATAGTATCGTACGTAAAATCAATCATATATGGGACGGATAAAACAACTAGCAAATATCCAAATGCAGATATCATATCATGTCTATTTAATTTTCCTTTACTCAATTTTCCTGCCCTTAATATGATGAACCCAGTTATGATAAGGATCAAGGCTATTTTTTGTAGATTAAAAGAAATTAACATGGACTCATAAGTGTCTATGCCTGACATTTTTTCTCCCCGTATATGATTATATTATAGGAGATATAAAAAACAATCCTAATGTAGCATATTTAGCAATAGACAATAATTTCTTAGCTCAACTTTTTGAGAGGTGGTGCGAACATAGCCCGTCGCCGCATTGTTTGCAGTAGAGTACACTAGTGCAAACTAGTGCAAATTTGATTTCTAACTATGAACCAGGCCGACGGTTTTTATTCCCGGAGGATCTCAAATTAGCTTTGAAGTAATTCTGTGTTGACAAAAGATATATATGATAAATATAATTCCTGTTTTTCATTTTCAAAAGGGAATTACGTCACGGGCAGCAGAAGATAGATAACATGGCCAGAAACGGAGAGGATAAAAAAGGGGCAGGCGACCAAAATAAAGATCTTTTTACCATCGCCTTCAAAACTACAATTCCTGTGCTTCTTGGGTACATACCTCTCGGAATGGCTTTTGGATTTCTGCTTGACGGTGCAGGATATCACTGGATTTACGCTTTTATTATGAGCCTTTTTGTCTATGCAGGCTCAGGGCAGTTTCTGGCAGTAGCTTTACTTTCTGCAGGTGCAGGATTAACTGAGTTTGCCATAGCCACGTTACTTCTGAATTTCAGGCATGCTTTTTACGGGCTGTCTCTCCTTGAGAAGTTTTCCGGGATCGGCAGGGTTAAACCCTACCTGATCTTCGCACTGACCGATGAGACATACGCTCTTCTGACCACAACGGATGTCCCGCAGGGCAGCTCGAAATCAAAGTTTTACTTTTATATTGCAGCCCTTGACCACCTCTACTGGATCGCAGGTTCAGTTCTGGGAGCTGCACTCGGCTCTGTCCTGGATCTTAATCTTGATGGCATGAGTTTCGTGCTGACTGCACTTTTTGTGGTGCTAACCATAGAGCAGTACTTTAGTTCAGAGGCACGCTTTCCATTCATAGCTGCAGTTGGTGCGGGAGCGCTTTCTCTTATTCTGTTTAGCTCTGACAATATGTTGCTTGTCTCAATCATTCTCGGGACGCTGATCCTGATTGGCAGGGAACAGTCAATACAGAGAACACAAAGAAAGCAGGAAATACAGAAAATACAGACAACGGAAAAAAACCAGAAAATGCAGGGAGTTTTAGAAATACAGAACGGAATTCGGTCGATTGACACATCTATACAGCCTGTTGAGGACAAAATCAAGGAGGAAAATTGATGCTGGACACTCTTCAAATGCTCGTAACCATTGCAGTCATAGCGCTTGCAACCTTTACAACAAGAGCTCTTCCTTTTCTGTTTTTTGGCTCAAGGGAACCACCTGCAATGCTTGCGGTTATCGAGAAAAATTTGCCTCCTATGATTCTCCTGCTGCTTGTCATCTACTGCCTTAAAGACGTTCAATGGCTTATAGCTCCTTACGGAATTCCAGAACTGTTTACCATAGGTGTCGTTGCAGGGCTGCATTTCTGGAAAAGAAATGCCATGCTCAGCATCTTTACAGGGACAGTGCTTTATATGGTACTCGTGCAGTTTAACGTTTTTTCGTTTCTCTGACTTTTTCTCTCGTCTTTCATAACCCGATTCTCATACCTTCAATAATCCTGTTTTTTTGCCTTTTAGTTATCTTGTTCTCTTGCCTTTTGGTTATCTTTTTCTCTTGCCTTTTAGTGATCCGATTTCTTTGTCTTCCCTCTGACAAAAATCTCCTGTTTTTCTCTGGTATAGGGGTATGTTTCCAAATTCTTCATATACCGGGATTCGGTTAAAGCTGCATTCTGTTAAAAGCCGAAAACCTATTAAAAAGCCAACTGAAAAAACAAAAATATTTATACACATTAATAATAATGCTTCTACAACAAGTGACCTTATATGAATGAGAAAAAAATCGATGTGTCTTTACTTAAAAGTAAAGGATTTCTGCCTCAGAGGCAGGAAAATATGTTTTCCATGCGGCTGAAGGTTGTGAGTGGGAATCTGGACGCTGAAGAACTGCGGGCAATTGCGGATGCAGCCGAAAAATATGGCTCCGGTTACATTCACATAACCTCAAGACAGCAGATTGAGGTTCCTTTTGTTAAACTTGAAGATGCGGAAGCAGCAAACGAAGAACTTGAAAAGCAGGGTATTTTTGGAGGTTCTGCCGGAAAAAGGGTAAGAGCTGTGGTTGCCTGCCAGGGAGATAGGGTTTGCAGAAACGGGTTAATTAACTGTGAGAGCATAGCATGCAGGATCGATGAAAAATACTTCGGGGAATCTGTCCCTAAAAAGCTCAAGATTGCAGTAACAGGTTGCCCTTCAGCTTGTGTAAGGCCTCAGGAAAATGATTTTGGAGTCATGGGTACTGTAAGACCCAAAACCGTCGAGGAAAATTGTGTAGGCTGCAAGCGCTGTGAAAAGGCTTGTAAGGTGGGAGCAGTAAAAGTTCTGGAAGATAAAGCCTTTATCGATACTCAAAAATGCATCCTCTGCGGAGCATGTATTGCAGCCTGCCGGAAAGATGCACTGAGGGCAGAAAAAACCGGATGCACGATCTTTGTAGGAGGCAAGGCAGGACGTCAGCCCATGCAAGGGATAAAGCTTCTTGAGCTTGCAGATGAGGAGCAACTGTTCTCAGTCCTTGAAAAAACCTTTGAGTATTACAGGAGAGAAGGCCTTGACGGGGAAAGGTTAGGAGAACTTATTGACAGGCTTGGTATTGATAAGTACAGGGAAGAAGTCCTTTCCTGAGCTTTGTGGAATTCCTTAATTTCAACCTAAATGGCTTACAATTTCTTTGTTTATGTTAGCACTTTTTATGTTAGCACTTTTAATTTATTTTTTTATTTGGGAACCTATCCTGAAACTTTCTGTAGTCTCAATTACTTGCTGCTAGCATTACAATTTCAAAGTACGATTTCTTTTATTCATATGTTGTAAGTATTTTCTTACAAGATTTCGGTTTTCTTTTAACGGAAGCTATATTTATAAGTTTAATATCAGTATGTTTGATATTTTCAGGTTTAATATTTGTAAGCTTAATACAGTATGTTTAATATTTATAGGTTCAATATTAGTACTCAATATTTGCAGGTTTAACGTTTGTAAATTTAATATTAGTACATCAGTATTTGTAGACTTAATATTTTATATTTAATGTTTGTAGATATTTAATTTGTAGATGTTTAATATTTGTAGATATTTAATATTTGTAGATTTAATATTCATTTAACATAGGTTTAATTATAATTTAAACTCAGATTTATTTATCATTTAAAAAGCGCTTAACTTTAACCGCATATAACTATAATCGCACTTAACTGTAATCATACTTAACTGCACTTTACTTTATTTGCAATTCATTGCAACAGCACTTCACTTCAGGAGTAATTGATTGAAGTTGTGCATAAACTTAACTCTACATATAAATCATACTCAGGAGCAGTAACTAATGAAACGAAAGTGGGAACGGGATTTAGGACTTCAGGGACGGATGATTTTCACGATGTTTCTTCTGGCAGCAGTTTACCTTTTTTTCCTGGCGTTTCTTTCGTATAACGGGACTCCAACGGTATTTATGATGCTTTTTGTAGGCTCTTTCATGGCCATCCAGTACTTTTATTCGGACAAGCTGGTATTGTGGTCAACCGGTGCACAGATCGTTTCTGAAAGCGAAGCCCCACAACTGCATGGGATAATTACGCGTCTCTGCGCAATAGCTGATCTCCCGAAACCTAAGGTGGCAATTGTCAGGACTCAGGTTCCGAATGCCTTTGCAACAGGCCGGAACCAGAACAACGCTGTTGTTGCAGTTACTACAGGAATTATGGACAAACTCTCTCCAGCTGAACTCGAGGCCGTGCTTGCTCACGAACTTACTCATGTCAAAAACAGGGATATGGCTGTCATGACAATTGCCAGTTTCATCTCAACCCTGGCTTTTTACTTTGTCCGTAATATTATCTACTTTGGAGGTATGGGAGGAGACCGGAGAAAAGATGGCGGAGGCATTTTGCTTGTCTGGTTAGTTTCACTTGCAGTCTGGGTTGTCAGTTTTCTACTTACTCGGGCCCTTTCCCGCTACAGGGAATATGCTGCAGACAGGGGTGCAGCTGTTATTACCGGACAGCCGTCGAACCTTGCATCGGCCTTAATGAAGATAAGCGGAGTCATGTCCAGAGTCCCGAGCGAAGACCTCAGGTCAGTAGAAGGAATGAATGCCTTTTTCATCATCCCTGCAATCTCGGGTTCGTCCATTATGGATGTTTTTTCCACCCACCCATCTGTAGAAAAAAGAATAGCCAAGCTTGAAAAAATGCAGCAAGATCTGGGTTAACCTGATGTACTGGCAAAATTCTGGTCACAGGACGAATCTGGTCATGAAATCTCATTTAACAGGACACTAATTAAGAAAACGGATTAACAATACGAATTAAGGACACGAATTAAAAAGGAGAGACTAAATGGGTCTTCGCGATTTTGTGGACGCAATTCTCGGTAAGAGTACACTTCCAAAAGCAAAAAGTGAGAAATTATTTGCAATGTCTACAGCCAGTATCACTCTGGAAAGCAATCTTGGCCTGAAGCCCTCAGGGTCGGCAGGGATCTGTTTCAAGCCAATAGGGGCTTCAGCATACGAATCTGCACGAAAGGAAATTCAGGAACTTCTGGAGTACAGCTCAAAGGAAACGGAAACCGAGTTCAGGCTGGAAAAAGATGAGTTCAATTTTCTGTGGGCTATTTTTAAAGACCCGGACTTTGAAGACCTTGTTGCAAATATTCACCTTGTAAGTGAAACCCTTGAAGAACACGGCTTTGGCGGGCAGATTCTCTGTGCTATTTACAGATTTGACAGCGAACCCGAAGCTGGAAACTCCGGCCGTGGAAAAATCATTTACTGGATCTATAATTTTAAACAGGGAACTTACTACCCCTTTGTCCCGCTTTCCGGCAAGCAGAGGGACAATCCTTTTGAATTTAAGTTAAGGGCGGAAATGGAAAGGGAAATGCCTATCGAAGAAAATGTAGAAAAGTGGTACCCTCTATGGGGAATTCCATTCTAAAAACTGCGACCGAGAAGTTTAATTTATTTTACAAACTATTTTTCCTTAATTTTTAATCACGTTTACTCAACTTAGTTCCTATAATCAATCTCAGGTTTTGATCAGTT
>DUGT01000048.1:13948-21055 GCA_013331275.1 Methanosarcina sp.
TTTTGATCAGTTTCAGATTTTGAACAAGCTAAGTTTTAATCCTTGAGCTTTGAGTTCTTCCATAAGCTCTTTTGAATATTCGGGCACCGCACCTGATTTTGATGCAACATATGTTCCAAGAATGCAGGCAATTGAAGCAGCTTTTGAAACTCCGTATCCTGAGAGATATGTGTAAAGAAAACCTGCGGAAAAGGCATCTCCGGCTCCGACGGTGTCTGCAACTTCGACAGGAGTGGTTCTTACTTCCTCATAAACTCCTTTATGGTAAACCGCAGCTCCTCTGGGCCCTCTTGAGATGCAGATAACGGAAATTTCAGGATATTTCTCGATAATCATGCGGCAGAAAGCTTTGTAAGAAGTAAGAGGTGTGCAGGTGCCTGAAGTGCCGGATAGCATGCAGGAAATAGTGGTAGCTTCTTCCTCATTCAGCTTTAAAATCGTTGTATATTCTAATGAAGACAGTACCCATTCTTTTTTGTAATTTCCTGTCCTCAGGTTTACGTCGTAGAAGAAATTGTTTGCTTTTATTTCCGAAAACAGCCTTTGAAGGGTTTTTCGGTTTTCTTCGGTCCTCTGAGCAAGGGTTCCGAAACAAAAAACGTCCCATTCTTCCCTTGAAAGAGCCTCAAACTCCTTTTCGCCCGGTGTAATCGCATCCCAGGCAACACCTCTGTTAATTGTGAAAACCGGAATTCCTTCAGCCTGTAGGTCGACAGTAACCGTTCCTGTAGGCTTGTTTTCTTCAATTAAGATATAAGAGGTGTCAATTCCCATTGCTTCAGCCCTGGCAAGCAGTTTTTCTCCAAGTTCATCCCTTCCGACTGCCGTGATTACAGCCGGCTTTGCTCCCAGTTTTGCAAGGTGGGCTGCAAGGTTCAGCGGAGCTCCTCCAAGGTGGGCTGAACCTTTTATAATATCAAAAAGGGCTTCCCCGAAAGTAAGGGCTTTAATTGGCTTAATGTAGAGGGGATGAGAATTTTCATTCATCAATACGGTATATTGACTCATGAGTGATAACACTTTGACCTGTAAATACCATGCAGAGCTTGAGTAATCTAAAAAAGAATGTTGGTCGTTGAAGATTCCACCTGAGTTTTATTAATATTTTATATTCTTGAGGTTACACTAGTGTCTAGTCAACCGTAAAATATCGTATACATAGAAAGTCTGTACATCTTCACCTTTCCTTGGTCTTCCTTTCTTGTTTTCGATTTCTTAGACTTAGTTTTATCTCAAGTTTCGTGAACTTATACAATTCATTCTCTTTCAGCCATTATTCAGCCGCTATTCTTGCATCGGCTTCACAGGCAAATTCACAATTAGACAATTTTTAAGGGATTTTTTTGCTGCTTCAAATTCTTTAAGAAATCTTTTTGATTTCGTGCCTTGAGTGCTAATTAAGTTTCCGTTCTAAGTCAACTCTGAAAGTTCAAATTTTTAAGAATAATATGGATTTTGAGATAAGTTGATCAGATATGTTTTCCGGAGAAAATATATGCCACTTGGTAGAGGAGATATTCGTTTAAAGGAAGTGAAAGCTATCATTCAAGGCAGCCAGCACATAAGAGGAATATACAAATAGGACTCCATGGGTACAAACAGAACTGCATAGATACAAACAGAACTGCATAGATACAAACAGGACTGAGGATAATCTCATATTTGACATTAAAGCTGTCTAAAATACATTATCTTTTTCTTGTCCCTTTTTTCTTTTCCATTAAAGTAAAGAAGGGGAAAAGATTCCCTTGCTTCAAGTTTCTCCTCAAAGCCGATGAAGAGCAGCTCAAGCAGTATTGCATTCTTGACTACTTTTTTGTTAGCTTTCAGTGACACAGTTCTTCGAACTCAAACAAACTCTTTATATAAATCACATCTCATGCAGTCAGCGCAATGATTTCCCTCTCTATCTTTACTTCTACGGAGCTCGGCTGCAGCTTGCACCATCTCTGCGCGAGTTTTGTCGTGAAGGTCTTCCAGTACTTTAAATCGTCTCGACTTAAGTTCATAGCAGTTTGGATTTTTAGCAATTTCAAGATCGAGATTTCGCAGCTTCAAAGCGACATCAACAATATATTTACTCTGGTCGACAATATGCTCATCTATAACAGTCATATAATTTTCTCCACTCTATGAAATAACTCTTTAAATTTAAGGTTCGATGGGCTGCCAGTTATACCTATTTTCTATCAATGCTCTCATAAGAGTCTTCGAGTTCGTTCTACCTTTTTACTATGTTACTTTTTCCGCAGATTAGTAATTGTTCTATATATAAAATATATAATAGTTTCTGGTCAGACTATTAGGAATCCTAACGACTTTTGATTAAGAGAAAGAACAAACAAGTAACTGTCACCTCCGTACATGATCAGATAAGACCTGCCAAGTCCCAGCCGGTTATTCTCTTTTGTCCTTCCATTTCCGGGGTTAATAGCATTATTTGGAGTTTATTGGAGGAGGTAACCAAACGCGCTTCTTGCCTCTGCATGCATGAGGAACATGTTTCTTCTTCCTTTGGAATTTCTTGACGGTGGACTGTTGATTGTTGAAGTGTGGGAGAATTTCCGATACTTAAAAGCAACCTGCCGACTGCCATGTTTCCAATAGTACGTTGAAGCTGCACAATGTCAGCATGGATGAGGGATTTCGGGTTGGTTTTGGCACGCTGGATGATAGAATAAGGATTAGAGAAGGGAGTATGGTTTATGGGAGTTATTCACTTTTGAAAAACGGTGTTCATTTTTTAGACTGTGGGATCTGCTGGTGCTCGGGCATGGGTACATCCCCGTGGGGTTGACAGGGATAACATTAAAAATTCAATAATATTGATATATGGCACAGCATAAAATGCTAACTATTTGGTAATTTTTAGAAATCTGTGATTATCCGCATTCTCTTTGACTCTGCCGTGACTGCTCGGGAAGTAGTGAGCCTAACTATGAACGTGACCGGGATCTGGACGGAATTGAGGTGAAGGGTAAAAAGAAAGCTTATTTAAAACTTTCTCTTCTTTCTACATTCTTTTAGTTTTTCTTCAAGGCGGATACAGGAAATGAAGACTCCGAACTGCGTCGCAATAGTTTCGAGGGCAGTACGTACGCTATCTGGAAACTCGAGTTCAAGGCTCGAAGCAAGATAAAAAGATGCAATGACTTTTCTTCCTGATTTTATGGGGATAATTGCGGTAGCCCTGAGGTTTTCACGCCTGAGTGCATCATCTCTCGAAGTGAGAAGCAGGTCTATATGCTGCTTATAAACCGGTTGTCCTATCATAACAAGTTTATTATTAGGGGAATTCACACTGTAACGGGAGGCATGCTCGACAAAATTGGGGGAAAAACCACGGTGAATTGCAAGCGTCATATCTCCTGTTTCTTCATCTATGAGATAAATACCTCCGGCATTGATTTCATCAATTTGGAGGCAGGAATCCAGTAGATCCTCAAGAATCTCGTTAAGGGAACTTGAAGTGCTTAATGCGATGCCCAGATCCTTCTGGATATAGAGCAATTTTTCTTTTCTTTTCCGCTCAGTAACATCCATGACTATTCCCATAAGGTACTTTACAGTCCCATTTTCATCGGCTTCAATGAAAGTCCTTTCATCAACCCAGCGTATCTCACCTGATTTCGTCAGGATACGATACTCTTGAGAATAATCCACGTAATTTTCTTCTATTCTTCTTGAGAGTTCTCTTTCAACCATTCCCAGGTCATCAGGGTGTATGATATTGCCATAAAGAAGTTTTCCGGATGTAAATTCTTCGGCAGTATACTCAAATTTCTTTATGTTTTCTGATACAAACTCAGCAGGCCAGTACTTCTCTGGTCTCCAGAGGAAAACCGTGACGGGAACTTTATTTATTACTGAGATCAGCTCCTTTGCCATCTCCAGAGCATTGCATAAAGCTGTCTCACTTAAATATTTATATGATTTTTGTCTACTGTCCCCGTTATTAGCTGAATTCGAGACTGTTTTAGGCATTTGTTTCTCCCACGATCAAAATAGCTTGCAGGAATCTCTGCAAAAATTTTGAATATTTACATTTTTTGCTTCGCAAACATAAAAGTATGCAATAAATAAAAAAGCTTGTGATTTTGTTTCCAGAGAGCATCAGAAGGTAGAGACTTGAAAATTAAAATCGATTAAAAAATCTGGTTAAAATAAATAAATTAATAAAAGGAAATGTAAGGAAATGTGAGGAAAAATATATAAACTAAATTTGATTTAAGGATTTTGAAGTATATACATTTAAATTCCAAGCCTATTCATCTAACTGTTTAAAACTCTTTGTATGTTTGTTTTCTGCAGGTGTCTTTTCCTGATTTCCCGGCCCCTGGACGATAATTTTACAGCCTGCTTACGGTTTCTGTTTCAATTTACATTATATATTAATTTTTCATTAGTAGTATGAACCGCATTAAATAACTATATTTACAAAGTCGCGTTTTATCGCGGCTTTCGTCTATAAACCTACCTCCCTGTTTCCAATAGTGCGCTAAAGCTGTATTATATCAGCATGAGTAAGGGACTTCGGGTTGATTTTTACGCGCTGGATAACTGAATAAGGATTTGATACAGGAGTCTGGCTTACGGGAGTTATTCGCTTTTCAAAGCTGGTATCCGATATTTTGGACTGCTGAATTTGCTGATGCTCGGGCATGGGGTAACATCCACGTGGAAGTTGAGAGGCGGATTATAAAATACTTCTAAAAAAGTGATATATGATTTCGTTACAGTATAAAAACGTTTCATATTTGTTGAATATTTTTAATTGAGGAAGTGCAGTAATCAAATTTGTCTGCACGTGGTAAAATGAAGTGAAAAACAGAACACGAGAATAAAGTACGGGGGAACTGGGACCAGTATCAAAAATATGATAAAAAAGAGCTTATCTGACACTTGCGTCCGGCTGCATTACCCCAAATATGTTTTTTTCAGTGTCGAGGCAATAAGCGTACCAGCCGACCCCACGTATTGGTTTTTTTTCCATAGTGATTTTACCACCGTGTTTCTGTATCCTGTTCAGATATTCATCGAGATTCGGGACACCTATTGTGCAGATATAGGTACTTATTGGCGTATCCGCTCTAGGTTCCTTTCCCTGCCTTTTCATAATGCCGCCGTCGATTCCCGGCTCGTCTCCCTTGCCGGTGATTACACTCCAGTATTCTACCGAACCTTCCGACCTCTCTATTTTCCAGCCGAACACATCCTGATAGAACTTCTTAGCCCGTGCAATATCCTCTGCATATATCTCAAAATGAATTACTCTTGGCGTGAGAATTACCCCCTGTTTTAATTAGATAGTTTGGGTGATATTCATATATTAATTTAGGCTTTACTTTTTTAAACACTTGGTTTTCTGATCCTTAACGGTATATAGAAGTCAGAAAACTATTAGGGGATTCTGAGAAGATTCTAGATTCTGAGAAGATTCTGATGAAATTCGAAGACCTAGACCGATTTTCTCTCGTTATCGATTTTCCGTTTTTAACATTCAAGTTATCTATCAAACCGATAAGAGACTTGGACTTTTCAATGGTTTTTGGTATAGAATTAAAAAAATATTAAATATTCTTTTTAGCTAAAAACTGAGCAACATATTCAGCGAAAAGTTCCATATCTTCAGTGCCTTTTTGAAGATTTTCGTAAAGCCTATCCAGCTCTACTTTTGCATACATATGTACGAGCACATTTCTGAACCCTGCAGCAGGTTCAATTTTTCGAGCAAAGGTCTCAGGAAGGACACCGATTTCTCCAAGGACGCGAAATGTTTCTCTGTAACTCTCAGGGCGTTTTATCTTTTCCTCTGAAATAATAATTTCCCCAATATCAAGCATACATTCCAGTGAGACTTGTAAATATCTTTCTACAGCCCCTCTAAGCATGTAGTTTTTCTCAACTTCTTCAAAGCTATACTGCTGAAGATCCTTAAGTCTGGTTATGTACTCTTCAAGCAGTTCAAGCTTGTCAATTATTTCCTGCCTCATTTCAACCTGCCTTTTGACATTCTTTCAATTGTTCTTTTCATGTGCCTTTCAATATAGTACTGCTCATCGTAATATCTTGACATTATCCGTGTCTCAAAACCCACTCTTTTCCTTTCATCGGACTTCAAAATAATTCCATCGCGTATAATATTGAATGACAGAAGCAGAGGGGAGTCATTAAGTACAACAAGGTCCACATTTTTTGTTTTCAGAAGGTCTCCCAGATCAACTATTAATCTCAGCTGAAGGTCAAAAGCCTCTTTTCCGGTAAGTGAATCTTCAAGAAGGACAGCAATATCTATATCACTAAGGCAGCTTGCTTCTTCCCTGGCGATTGAACCGAACAGGTAAGCAACCACCACATGGGCTTCACCGGAGAAAAATTCTGTCAGTTTTGTTTCAAGTTCTTTTAAACCTACTTTTACAACTTCTGACTGCATATAATCAACCGTAAGGTGTTAACGCGTCTAATTGGTTTTATATCTTAATGCTTACTTTCTGTTTATAACTTATTTAGTTTAGAACTTCTCTCTATAAATGTCTCAAGATTATGCGAGATCGTACATTAGCATAAAATATAAGCATAAAATTAAGCTTAAAATTAAGCATAATAAATAAGCATAAACATAAGCATAAACATAAGCATAATAAATAAGCATAAACATAAGCATAAACATAAGCATAATAAATAAGCATAAAACTTTTTTAACTTACTACTTTTCTTGCTGCTAATTGAGCAGTTTCTGTCAAAATCTTTCTTGCCGCTAATTGAGCAGTTTCTATCAAAATCCTTCTTGCTCTCTGTGATCTTCTCACTGTGATTCGTCATCATACCGCTGCTTTACAAGAAGATTTCCTTTCTTATTGCATCTTAAGCTGGTTTTGCTAAGGGTTATGGATTAAAAGGGGTGTACGAGGTTTTTTATCGAACCTTCTAGCTTTAGCTAGGGTGCGGGAATGAGGGTGAAGGAATGCAAGAGATTTGAGTAAAAGATTTGAGTAAAAAATAAGAAAGTAGAGAGTTTGAAGAGAGATTTAAGCAACAACTAAGAAATTCGAGAGTTTGAAGAGATCGTCGGAAAAAGAAGGGAATTATGGAGGAAGAAAGGGATTA
>DUGT01000048.1:21194-34318 GCA_013331275.1 Methanosarcina sp.
AAGGGATTATGGAGGAAGAAAGGAGTTATGGAGGAGATGGACTACTTTTGTACTGTTAATTCCGTTGAAGTTCAGACACAAACGGCAGCCTCGTTAACTTGTTGCAGGTTCTAGCGGAATGATATATGGATTCTCTCCATCATTTTTCACAAGAGCTCGTACACCATAGACCTCTTTTATATTTTCTACGGTGAGAACTGAAGTCGGATTCCCAACGGCAAATATTTTTCCATCTTTCATCATAATTATTCTATCGGCATATCTGGAAGCCAGATTCAGGTCGTGAAGTACCATGATTGCAGAGATTCCTTTGTTCTTCACAATATTCTTAATAATTCCCATGACTTCGAGTTGATGCCTTATATCAAGGTTGCTGGTTGGCTCGTCAAGAAGAAGAATATTTGCTTTCTGTGCAAGTGCGCGTGCGATAAGCACTTTTTGTTGCTGACCTCCGCTGATTTCTTTAATATCTCTCATGGCAAACTCCGTCATTCCAAGTAATTCCAGCACTTCCAATACACAATCCAGGTCCTCTTTACTGTTCTTCCATCCAAGATAAGGGCGTCTGCCCATAAGAACGGTATCTATAACAGAAGCAGGAAAAACACCTTCAAGACTCTGCGGTACATAGCCCATTTTTCTTGCAATCTCCATTCTACTCATTTTACTGATATTGTGATCGTCCAGTAGTATGCTTCCTCTTTTCGGGTTCAGTATATGGTCAATACACCGGATCAGGGTGGACTTTCCGGTACCGTTTGGACCTACAATGCCAAGAACTTCTGTACGGTTCAGTTCCATTGATACATTTTCAAGCA
Organism: Methanosarcina sp.; assembly: GCA_013331275.1. Taxonomy (GTDB): domain Archaea; phylum Halobacteriota; class Methanosarcinia; order Methanosarcinales; family Methanosarcinaceae; genus Methanosarcina; species Methanosarcina sp11020u. Next base: position 22,013 of record DUGT01000048.1, read on the forward strand.
CAGATATACTTTTATAAGCAAATTCAACATTGTTTACCTTCAGTTTCACCAGTATTCCCTCTTTCTTTTCATGATCATATACAGAAAAAGCGGAGCGCCCATGAAGGCAGTTATTGCTCCGACAGGAAGAATTATTGGAGCCAGAATTCTTCTTGCTACAAGGTCTGCACTAGTCAGCAGTAGTGCACCAAGAAGGCCAGATACTGGAAGAGCAAACCTGTTATCGCCTCCTACTGCAATTCGCGTGAAGTGCGGAGCAACAAGGCCTATGAATCCGATTGTTCCAGTAAAACACACAATGCATGCAACAAGCAAAGTCGTGATTGACATCATAATTATCCGGGTACGTTTGACATTCACACCCAGGCTTGCTGCAGTTTCGTCACCTGCAGCCATTAGGTTGAGATCCGGTGACTTTATTATGAGCAGAGGGAGACAGCATGTTAGTACGCCGATTATAATAGTGACCTTAGGCCAGGAGGACCTATCAAGGTCACCTACTGTCCAGAATACAGCTTCCTTTACAGCCTCAGCTTCGCCAAAGTATTGAAGGATTGTTGTCATTGCAGCAAACAAATACATCATTGCAATGCCAGCAAGAATCATAGTTTCAGGCGTTGCACCTTTTCGGTTTGATAATCCAAGGATTATAAAAGAACATATTAGTGCGAATAGGAAAGCATTGCCTATTACAAGATAATTTCCTCCAGCAACACTTATGCCTGTAAGGATTGCAAGAGACGCCCCAAAACCGGCACCCGAAGATATACCGAGCGTATACGGACTTGCAAGAGGGTTTTTGAGTATTGCCTGCGTTACACAGCCTGCAATCCCAAGTCCGAAACCAGCAACTATTCCCATAAATATACGGGGAAGCCTGAGGTTCCACGTACATACATCGGCAAGCCAACCCGGCTCAAAATAGGCTGGAAATAACCTGTGCAGTATTGAAGAATAAATCTCCCATATAGATAGGTTTGCAGATCCCATGGAGGCGGATACGCCTGATACGAGGATTATTGAGAATAGGAGGAAGAAAATAAAGAAGACCTTTTTTCCAATAAGCTTATTGTACCGATTTCTAATCTCTTCTTTAGTCAACGTATACTGTTTTGTCTCCAAAGATACACATCCGTTATATTGGGCAATTTATTGTTTTTCATTCAATTGGTTTTATTCGGTAAGTACTGCCTCAAACGTACTGATAATGGTATAATTGTCCAATCTTCATGAATTGTCCAATCTTCATGAATTGTCCAATCTTCATGAATTGTCTAATCTTCATGAATTGTCTAATCTTCATGAAACCAGCATCAGAGCAAGAGTTATTAAGACTTTCAATCCCAGCCTAAAACCTGCACTTACTGAGATTATTTTTCAGGCTCAACATAGTCCGAAAATTTCGAAATCATCTCTACTGCTGTGATTGGAGAACAAAAAGCAGTCATAAATGCAGCTCAGAATGGAGGCGAAATGTGCTCTGTGCAGTATCGGTTTCTACTGAAATAATCGATCAAATGTCCTGAACTCAACTGCGGTACTCGCCATCAGTATGCCAATGACTATGAAAGAGAAAACAGATATCCAGAGTTCAACTTCACGAACTACTGAAGCAATTATCATAGCTTATACTTTTTCTCCTTCTACAAGCATCATTTTATCGAACACTTTGACAGATACATTCACAAGCCCCGCCTCTTCAAACATGCTGATTAGCTCTCCAGGGTCAGCCCCGTTGTAGAAAGGCAATTCCTTTCCTATCTCTCCTCCAAAGTGATGGTTTCCGGGATGAGAATGTCTGGCCGGAATGTCTGTCAGTACTTTACCCCCGGGCTTTGTCACTCTCGCCCATTCTTTAAATGCAGAAGCCGGGTTTGCAAGAGTCCAGATCAGGTGTCTACTAACAACCGCATCGAACTGCTCAGCTTCAAACGAGAGATTCTCGGCATCTTCCACAACAAAATTTACGGAACTTCGGGCTATCTCCATTTTCTCTTTTGCTTTTTCCAGTTTATTCTTTGCCCAGTCTGCACCTGTGACATCATAACCCATATCAGCTAGTAACAGAGCTAAAAATCCGGTGCCTGTTCCCATGTCCAGAATTCTCAGTTTCTGCCCGGTTCCAAGGAGCTGGGTGATTGCTTCTGTCCAGAGTTTCTTTTCTGCTTCAGAATGAACTCCATGTGCTGCAATGGCATCGTAATCGTGCTCTGCATTGTCCCACCATTCTCTAATTTGAGGCTTTACTTCCATATGTTCTCACCTACGTCCATTATAGTAAAAGTTGCAGTCATTACCTTTTTGTTACACAGACCTTTTGCGCTTTTTTCAGGATCTTTGTGTCCAACTTTTAACATTCACTTTCCACTTTTTTCAGATCAGTTTCAACTATGCCTTCCTGGTCAGTTGTCACTTCAATAGGGAAATCATGATTGTCAGTATGTATTCCATATACTGTCTTTCTGCGACACTGACCTCAACGGCATGATTTTTTCCCCAGGTACCAAAAACTGCAGGAGTCACTTTTTCGATCTTAACCGCCCTGTCACTTTTCATATTATGTCCAAAGCAAAGGTCACATACTATGGGATCTCCTGAGGAAAAGTTGTGCATGCTATTCTCAACCCAGATCTCACGGTCACGTACGATATCTGGGAAATCTTCCTCAAAAAAGGTGAAGAGGCTTCCTTCTGGAAAGCTTTTTGAACCATGGTTATCACTCCGGATAAGCCCAGGTTCCGGGAACCTCAATGTTATGGAACTTTTTAAGGTACTCTTTGTTAATTTCTTCAGGATTGATATCCTTAAAAAGCTCAGGATGCATGCATTTGGCAAAGTAGATATGACCTATTACCCATCTTGGTCCCCCGATAATATCCCTATCTATTAAGTAAACTCTGTGATTTTTCACAGCATTTACCTTCTCGAACCCTGGTCTGTTTGAGAGGACTTTCGCCAGCAAAATTTTCATATCTTCTTCTGTTTTTCCAGGACCACTGTCAAATCCTTTCATTAAATCCGCAAACATGAAGTCAGGATTTTTCTCTATTACCCACTCAGGGTCCACTTGAACAGAATTGCCGGCTAATCCTGTGGCGATATTGCTCCCTCCTGTTCCTTCAGCCACCTGACCTGCACTGGGATCGTTCGGGGTTATCACCTGCCATTTATCTTCTCCTCCTGACATGTATTCATAATAGAAACTTGGCATGTTACTGGTATTCAAGTCTTTAGTACGCTCCTTTACGAGATTTTCATAGCCTTGCATCCAGTTGAGGAGTTCATTTGCTTCTGTTTCTTTCCCCAGGACAAAACCCATAGTTGTTAAGTCAGAATATATTGTTTTCTTGGAGGAAAGACCCATTACAACAACAGAGGTATTAGGAAGATTTTCGGCTATTTGGTTGGCATTTTCTACCTGTGAGAGAGGCAACAGGACTATATCGGGCTTGAGAGTCAGAACCATTTCGTAGTTAACCGATTTTCCGTGCACTCCAACCTCAGAAAGATCCAGAAGTCCAAACTCAGCCATACGCTCATGAAAAGCCTTGTCCACTCCTACAATCATGTCTCCTGTTCCGAGAGCAAGCAAAGTTTCCGTAGTACGGTAATCCGTAGGGATGATCCTTTTTACAGGCAGACTTACATTTACCTGCCTGCCAACTCCATCAACAAGCGTAAGCTCTTTCGCTTTTCCAAGATTGATCAGCTCGGTTTTAGTTACATCAAGTATGTTGATATTGTTATCACATATAGCATCTGCAAATTGCGTTTGGTTTTTAGAGCCCAGAATGATGTTTTCAGTATACTCCACATCTTTCACATCTATGGTCTCGTCTCCATTCGAATTTCCAAGAACGCTGAGTGTGACATTCGATGCAGCTTCAGAGTCAGACAGATTCACAGAATCGGATACATTCGCAGAGTTGGGTACATTCGCAGAAACAGACGAATTTAAAGGGTCAGATGCGTTTATGGAGTCGGATGAGTTTCGAGAATCCGATGCAAATGCGGGTAATGTAAGAAGAATCAAACCAATGACCGTTCCAACCAGGAATTCTATTTTCATGTTATCACCTTTGTTTACTCCTGGCCATACAGACTGCTGCAGTCAAACCAATCAAAGAGAGCTCTACTTCGAATCCGGGAGTAGCTACTTGTTTCGTATCTGCTTCTTTTCCGTTCTCTTCTTTTCCATTCTCTTCTTTTCCGTTCTCTTTGGAATCTCCCCAAATGGTATCGATACGTTTAGCTTCGGTGTTTCCTAGCAGTCCGTTAGAAATTCTAAGGTCTCCTTCTCCGTCGCTCATCACTTCAAACCCGATTTTGGCCAGTTCTCCAGATCCGCTGACGCCGGAAACTCCTTCCAGATTAAAGATCACTCTTGCCGTCTTGCTGTCAACTGAACTCCATTGTACCGGTATTTCCGTACCTCCAATACTACCGTTTTCGACACTGACAATTTTCAGGACATCTGGGTTGAACACCAGATCAAACTGTCCTGCATCAAGATTTTCAACATTATCGATGTTTATGGTTGCGTAAACCGTATTTCCCTTTACCAGCTCAGTTGTGTTTAAGCTGACAGTCGTCTGCTGCGCCTGGCACGGAACTGCCGCAAACACCAGCAGTACAGCAAAACAAATCCCAAAGAGAACTTCTCTCTTCAACTCCGTCCATAAACTTTTTTTCATCCGATCACCCTTGAGCCCTCTAAATACAGACTATTTCACTATCGGTCAAAACCCTGCTGCTGGATAACAGATTTAATTATCTCGTGTGCTGGAATGGCAAAATCATAAAAATGCTGCTACAACTGATAATGCTACATAATAATGCTGTACTCTATTACAGCGACTAATCTAATGCCGTTCCGGTACTTTGGAATACTAGCAGAGGAAGCTGCTTCTTTCTCATTATTTCAATGAAATTGCAGGTACTTTGTTTATATATGTTCATACTAATCTCCAAAAAAGTAATAAATAAGTAAGATATTAATCTTTCTATTTAATATCATATTTACTTTAAATACACTTTACTTAATATAAGTTAATTATTTTTTCATAATTTATTATTACTATTTTTCGTTGAATTTTAGTTTTATAAAGAGAGTTAAAGCAGAAAATTTATGTTCTACTAATGGCAACCAGATACTTTTCACGATAAATAATATTCTTTTTCACAACAAACAATGTATCTATAGAAAAAAGCTGCAAGTCAAGAGCCAGCAATATTCACAGGAAAATTCGACTCGTAGTGAACTCCAGCGAGCCATCCAAAGCATGAAGGCATTGTAAATATTAAGCCTGTGAATCTAAGTTTTAAGACGTAAGAGACTACTGGCGAACTCCATCTATTTTTAAAAACCCATAAATTTCTAAAAACTCAATAAATTTTAACTGTTCAAATCCTTTTTGAGGTTTTAAGCGACGTTAAAATAAAATTAATAAGTAAATCTGTTTAATTTAATTTTCCATATATCTACAAAATATTTATAAGTCAAACGCACTATATACTATATTACATATTAAATTATTATGAATTATGAAACTGGACCAGGAATAGAATATGTTGTTGTTAGACATAACAACCTTTGACCCTAAAAATACTACAGAGCTATTTAAGCGATGGGAAAAGGTAGAAAGTATGGCTTTTCCAAAAGGTTTGAAGATTATCAATCAGTGGTTTGATGCAGGAGGAGGGCGTGTGATAACTCTGTTTGACGTAGAAACTGTCAAAGATTATCTGGCTTATAATTTGCCGTTTACTGATTTATGCCAGATTGATGTTTTTCCCGTCATAGAGGCCGATGATATTAAAAAGTCCATAATATATCGGATGGAAAAATTGAGTTATCTAGAAATTGGACAGTATAAAAATTGACAATCCGGAGAAATTATTGCGAAGAATTTCATGATAATATGTTCTTAAAAATATACTGCCGGAAAAAAGTTAATAGGCAAGAAAAGGGAACAGTTCAGGAAAGTGAAACTTACTGACCTGTTTACTTGCCTTAAGAACCCTCTATACCAAAAATATGCCACTACATTTGAGAAACCGAGGATGTGGAGATATAATATTCCCCGGCTATCAATCACCTGGATAAGGTGACTGGGTCATATGACATAAAGAATCTGAACAGAAAGTGAAGAAGCCTACGTTCAGGTCCTTTTGTCCATTTTGAATGCTCTGTGCATAGTTACCGCACAGTATCGCTCGACGAATTTGCCAAAAAACGTCGAAGCTGACCGGAAAAGGATATAAGTGAATCCATTCTCGGACTTCTATTATATTATTTCAGACTATCTATATAAACTTACTGGATAGTGTCTCTCGGCGGCCCCCAAAGAACCGTTGAAATAACTGATGTTCAAAATCTGGGAACAAAACGCAGTAAATCATAATTAGAGTAAATTTTAAGGAGAAATTTTATGAGAATAGTCCTGGACGGCGACGGCGCAGAAATCAAAAAATTCGATAAAGCCATAAGAACCTGCGGAAAGGTAGAATTCTCGGAGCTCTCAACGATAGCCTGGCAAAAAAGACCTGACAAATAGATGCGAATCATTTCCAAAATATTCTCAACTTGAAACTCCCGCCTACCCGCGTTACAGGCGTGAAATTTCAGACATCGGGAAATAATGCTTATACACTTTTTCGTTTTTTACGTCATATTTCAGACTAATTATATATGGGGCCATACTATATAACATTCTCTTTTTTTTAATAAGAAATTATTTCATAATGATAGCAATTTTTATTACTTAATAAGTAAAATAATTCGTTTTAATGAAACTATTGTAAAAAATTATATATAATAAATAAGCCTCACAAGTCTGAATTTCCCGTTATTGCTGTATAATTTAAGTTAATAAGTGCATGACTGCTTTAATAGAGACCACAACCAAATTCGAGATAAGCAGCCTATGAGAATGGTATGAAATGCCTAGGATACCGGTCAACAATAGTTTTTTTGAAATTTATTTCCTCCAATTTCTATAAATGATATCTAGCCAATATCGAATAATATATAATAAAATTATAGACATATTTAAAATTTCATATTAAATATCTGTATATAATTAGCACTTAATGGGAGAAAATCTGACAAATTTTCGAGATAATAGATAAATTTAAATTAATATCCTTATTACTACCTGATAGGTTAAGCATGATATAGGTAAGGTACGGGCATGTATGAAAATAGCATCATGCTGACCTGTAAAAAAGTCCTGCCGTCTGACCCTCCAGACTGCAGAAAAACTCTCTGAAACCCGTTCAGGAAGCAAGGCTCAAAAAAAGCATGACAGGAGTCGATTATCCAGGCCCCTGTTTGAGTTCTTCTGGATTTTCTTCGCATACCTAGCGGATAGCATCGAAGGCGAACACCCGGAAGAACAATTGGATAATGGACAAGGAAATAAAGTGACTCCACAAAAACAGAAAGGCGTTGAAAGTATAAAACCTGCTGCCCAATTTTCGAAAAACATTACGCTGATCCTTATTTGAGCAGCAGGTATGCAAGGAAAAAATTATCCAACCATTCCCTCAGATGGGAATCTTAATCAAACTAAACTAAAAAATTGACAAAATTTGGAGAATATATTTATGTTTAAAAAGGAAACATTGGTAAAAATAGGCGGCACAACGCCAATCGTCCCCCTGCTCCCCATAGGTGCACTGATACTACTATTTGCGATTGCACCTCTTGCGGCGGCAGACCCATACCTCGGAGGAGTTCCCCTCATCACTGCGAACGGAACATCCGGGACAGTAACCGGAGACCTGTGGTTTGATGCTTATCCCGGGTTTGCCACATCCGCACAAAAAACGTTTACTCTGCCTGCTTATACCGACATTGAGTGGGCCAGGCTCTACGTTGATGTTTATGACGGACACATGGAAAACAACTACCGGGGCAATGTGACTATCGACATAGATGCAAACGGGGACAACACTTATGAGATCCAAAAGCAAGAGACCTTCGATACCGCTTACTCGTTCCCAGGTTTAGGCGGGACTGGTCCAGTCTGGTTAAACGACCACCTGAACCGTGTGACAAGCGACTACCTGATGTGGTACGACCTCACAGATGAGATCAGTGGACAGACCGTGAATGTGCAGGCTGCAACCACAAAAATCGATCTTTCCTTTGACGGCCGGGTAAAGATGATTACCCTGGTGGTGGCATACAACAAAGATCCCTGTGAAAACTGTAACGTAACTCATTACTGGGTGGCCCAAGGCCATGACACGGACTCATATGTGACAGATGAAGCAGAGCTTCCTTACGCCGGGAATACTACCTTCGATACGTCTGCCGTTTATACTCCCGGAGAAGCTAACCTTACTGTTCTCCCACTTTCGAGTTTTAACGGGAACTACACCTTCAATAGTGATACTGAGCAGTTGCCGTGGGACAATCCTCATCAGGGATCATACTTCCAGTGGCAGAGCTGGAACGTCACAGATTTAATTTCTGGAGATAGCTATATGACGTACGGCCGAAATGTGACTGATACTGATCGAAATTACAGCGGCTACTTCAAGGTCCCGCTTGCTTTGCTGACTGTAAAGGACGAATCCCTTATCTATGACTTCAGCGATAACACGCTGGGGAGAGCAGGGATATGTTTATTTGCGTATAGAGACCAGGCTTCTGGCTTGCCACCAACTGTCAACAATGATCCGAATAATGAATTCTCAACGACAGAGTACAACAAGATTAAATATGACGACCAGAGTTTCCAGCCTGATGTGACTGCCACCGAAGGCAAACATGCAGCGCACCGGTTTGTATTCAATGTAAGTTGTTGTTCCAATGTATCTAATTTAGATGCGATCAATGTAACTTGGAATGGTAAAGGTTATCATGACGATCCTGAAGCTAATGATGGTGTTAACCTCTACATCTGGAATGGAACTGGTTATGAAACATTGGTCACGTCTAATGATGAAGACGAGCATATCTTGACTGGAGAAAAAACAACTAACCTTGGGAACTACATCAACAATGACACAGTGATTGTGCTGGCGGAACAGAAGTATCCAGATGATGGTTTAGGTAGTCATTCAACTATTGAAACAGATTATATAAAGCTGGTACTTAAATCATAAACATAAATTTTGAGATGAAGAATTAACATACAATCATCCAGGTCTAAAAAATTCACAAGTGATTTATTGAAATTGGGGTTTTCTAAAACCTCTTTTTTTCATTTTTTATATTTTTACCTTAGTTTGACATTATAAATTCAATTTAAGTAAGAAGCCTCAATTTTTCGTCAAAAATCAATTGAGAGTATTTATAAATTTCATCAAATTTCCTCTAATTTTCCAGCTTTACAATCACTATAAGGTAAATGAGTAGAAATTTTTGTCCCATTTTGGCACTTTTGACATCTGACTTTTTAGATAGCATCTGTATTTTAGCCGTTAATTCATGCTATCTGTCAAATTCTACGCCAAAACTTTGATCAAAAATGATGAAAATAGCCATTAGGAGAAAGAGAATCATCTGTCAAATTGAATCATAAAAAATGGGCAAAAATTTGTTGACATAATACTCTACTTATTATGCCATGGATATGAAAACAGTCTTTTAACATAAAAATCAAACTGTCAAACTCAGGTTTTTATGTACAAAATCAATGTATGATTCCATATTTTTGCAGTGATTATACGATTTTCGGAATTGAATATTCAACAAATATATTTGGACAAGTTTCAATTTTCGTATATTTATAGCAGATAAATAGTCATATGATTAGTCAATGAAATCAGAATGAGACAATAAAATAAGGGATTCTACCCCTATATAGCTTGCTTAGTCACTAAATTGAAAATCCCTTATTAGAGACCTGAAATCTTGTGCAAAAAGAAAGTTTTCTTTTTATCTTCCTTCATTCAGATGAAATTTTTACCGTCTCACAGGAATTACAAGATTGCAAGATAATATATTTGTATAAGGTATGTTAATAATTTTTATATTTGTGCTATTTATGATGGATATAAACTAATATGTTTCTTATTTTTTCAAATAACTTAAATAGTAAATACTAATTCTTTATTGAAGTTGTTTAAATTTAATAGACGAAGCTCTTAAAAAACAAAATTTGCAGGTTATGCAATATTTGAAAGTCGGGCTTTATCTACGAAAGACTCAATAGCAGACTAAAATTCGTAAATTTAAGAAAAAGGCTTTCTATATTTTTTTGGTGGAGTTTCTCCCTCATAATTTGAAAATATACTGAAAAAGTCGTTATTCAACCTGAAGAACTCCGTTAGGCCTGAAAAACTGAAACACAATTTCAGAAGAGTCGTTCAATTCTCTACAAAAGAGGTGAATAAAAGATGGATAAAAGAATAACTCTAATTTTCCTTGCCCTTATCTGTACTTTGTTAATAGCACCTGCAGAAGCAAAGACCTGGTATGTCGATGATAGTGGTGGAGTAGATTATACAGATATACAGGCCGCTGTTAATAACGCTTCTTCCGGAGATACGATTTTCGTTTACAATGGGACCTATAATGGGTTCAAGGTAAATATACCATACTTAAGCATCATAGGAGAAAGTGTCGATCTTGTAACAGTGAGTAGCAGTATATATCTACCTGAAGGAACAGACACGTCTCAAAATGCAACAGGAACTGCTCTTAATGGATTGAAAATAACAGCAGCAACAAAAATTAAACCGAGTACACAATATGGTACGGTATCGGATTTAATTATAAGAAATTGTGCATTTGAAGGAATTACTTCGTCAAATGCGATCGAAGTGAGAGCATATAACACTACTTTTGAAAATAACGTGGTATCAAATTGTTCAGGAAGTAATGTCTTAGTTTTAGTTGGAACTGCAAATGGGAATTCAACTATAATTACAAATAACACATTCAAAAACAACAGCAATGCAGCAGCTATAGCTTTCTCTAAAACAGCTAATAATACGGTAAAGAACAATCGTATTGAAGCAAATAATATTGTTTTTCTTTTCTCCAGTGTAGGTGACGGAAACAAAATTTATTTAAACAGTTTATTTACTAATTCACAAATTACGAAGGTTTCAGGTGCAGTTTCTTCCATTAGCTGGTCTTCTCCAAATCAAATCACATATGCCTACAACGGTACGACCTACACCAGCTACATGGGTAATAATTGGTCCGATTACAACGGCACAGACACTAACAGCAACGGAATCGGGGAGACTCCGTATGTCCTACCAAGCACCCTCGGAGCCGATAACTACCCCCTGATGCAGCCTTTTGAGAACTACTCTATAGGAAGCAGCGTCCCTGTTGCTCCCATTGCTGCATTCACAGCATCACCGACATCCGGTGATGCGCCTTTGACAGTCAGCTTCACGGCCCAGTCAACTGGGTCCCCTACTTCCTGGCAGTGGGACTTTAACAATGACGGTACAGTCGATAGCACTGAGCAGAATCCAATATATACCTTTAGTACGGCCGGAACTTACTCTGTAAATCTAACTGTCAGCAATGCAGAAGGAAGCGATTCCGAGGTAAAGACAGGATACATCACCGTAAATGAACCAGTGCCAGCACCGGTTGCAAACTTTACAGCATCACCTACTTCTGGTAATGTTCCGCTCACTGTCCAGTTCACTGATGCATCAACCGGCACTGTCTCCTTATATGCCTGGGATTTCAATAACGACGGAATCGTCGACAGCAACACCCAGAGTCCTTCGTATACATACAGCGAACCTAGAACATACACCGTCAACCTCACTGTCACCGGACCGGGTGGGAGCGATTCCGAGGTAAAGGCAAACTATATAACTGCAACTGGAGAGGCAACGCACGACCTCACTATAAGCGGACTTGTCAATACGGTACCAGCCTCTGCGGTCTTTGCAAGGGAAACAAATACCGTGACCGTAGCCTCTATCAAGAACACAGGACCAGCACTAACTAATGTTTCAGTTGCCCTGTATGCAAGCGATGTATCCGGTGGTCCCGTGAATACGACAACGATTGCTTCCATAGGACTCAACGGGACGATCAGTACAACAAGCATTATCGACCCGACTATCCGCAGCCTCGAAGGCGGTACCGTAACCTATACCGCAGTTGTTGATCCTGATAACCTGATCGCTGAAACCAACGAGGCAAATAATAACAAGAGTAGTTCTGCCAAACCGCTCAGATATAACGGGTATAAAGGCAAAGGCATCTACTGGGAAGGCGGAAGTAACATCACCACCAAACATACCTATGACCTTCAGGGTAACCTTCTTTACTCCACGCAGCCTGATACTGCTTACAAAGCTGTGGGCTGGAGT
>DUGT01000048.1:34531-34707 GCA_013331275.1 Methanosarcina sp.
AACTGGGACCAAACTCCTGGCGGATATCCGTGGTTGAATCTTAACTTTAACGGAAACACAATTGAGAACGGAAATCTCTCAGCAGGAAACGGAATTCTCTACAGGGACTGGAGCAATTTTGGCGGATATGCTGATTATGAATATGGTCTATGCGTCTACGATGTAACCGACAAGTT
>DUGT01000115.1:0-6379 GCA_013331275.1 Methanosarcina sp.
TCCATTTTCTCTTCCTTCATGGATTCCATTTCACCTTTTTTGACCTCTTTACCTTCCATGATAGAACTCTTCATAGCTTTCATCAAGGTTTCGTTGCATGATTTTTCTCCCATTTTCATGGAGCCCATCATCATAATCATCATCTTTTCTCTGGGTGAAGGTTCACACATTTCGCTGGATGAAGGCTCACACATCTCTTTAGCTGAGTCCTCTTCAAGATCCATCAGCATTTCCAGATTCATACCCTTTCCTTCAATACATTCGCGGGCCCGCATCATCTGGTTCATTAATCTCATCTGGGACTCGTTGGTTGCTGCTTCAGGATTCTTAAGGTTCATTGCGTGAAGTTTCATTGCCTTTTCAAGCCAGAGAGTTGTAAAGTCAACGTTATCCTGGGAGAAACTGGCGTTTTCAGCCATCTCCATGTCCATATCTTCTCCTGCAAGGTACCTGTTTGCACGCACCATCTGTGCCATTAATCTAATCTGAGACTCATTGGTTGCGATCTTCGGGTTCTTCATATGCATTTTATGGAGTTTTATAGCTTTATCAAGCCAGAAGTCGCAGCATTCAAGTCTCATAAGAGCTGACATGGCGTAAGGATGTTCATACTCTGCTGACATATTCTCTGCTGCTCTGCCCATCATACCCATATTCATTTTTTCCCCTGTAAGGTATTTTTTGGCCTGCTTCATTTCGTCCATCATTTTCATCTGAGACTCATTAGTTGCCATCTTAGGGTTCTCAAGATGCATTGCATGAAGTTTTATTGCTTTCTCAAGATAGACACGAGCATAGTCAAAGTTGGCCTGGGATGAGCTTTCGTTGTAGCAGCTTTTGTTGGCTAGTTTCTCTTCCTTCATGGATTCCATTTTCTCTTCCTTCATGGATTCCATTTCACCTTTTTTTGCCTCTTTCTCTTCCATCATGGATTCCATATTTTCCTTAGAAGAAGTCTCACACGTTTCACTGGCTGTACGTTCTTTCATTCCAGACTGCATCATACTTTCGTTTTCGGGGCAAGGAACCACCTTATCTTTTTGTTCCATCAGTTTCCCTTTACCCATCGTGCTTCCTGCAATGGGCTGTACGAATGCAGTTACTATTATTCCTATAAAAACCAGTAATAATACTGATTTTATGATTCCAGGTTTTACCATTTAATTCTCCCCACTTATTTCCCAAGTTTATTAAATTTGAAAACTAACGTCGTATATTCATTCATTTGATTAACATAAAAATGTTATTATAATAAGCAAATTTTCAGAGTTAATCTTTTGTAAAAAAGTAATGAATTTTAAAAAAGGCTTATGCTTATATATTTTCTAACTTATCAACAAAAGTGCAAACATAACACTTTAAATTGTCTAGTTTTATTCTTTAGTTCTAGAAATAACAGCAAAATCTTTGGACTCAAGAATGGTAGAAAAAATTTTCCTTCAGTGGTTTTCAGTAGTCAGCTACCAAATTCAGTTGTTAACTGTTAAAATCTGAGTTTGCTGAAAGTTTTTTGATTTTTACTTACCTCGAACTACAAGAAGAAGTGCTATCAGAATCGAACCTCCAAACCCAGCCAGTCCGACCCAGGAAAAAGTACCTCCGTTTAACAGGATGTAAGTTGAAACAATAAGCAAGACAGCCAGGTAGAATTCTTTTGAAAAAGTAGTTTTCCTTGTTTCATTCTGCTTTAAGGAAAGGAACTTATCCCCCATTTCTTCCATTTTATCGGCGACTTCTTGAATTGCAGCCCTCAATTCAGCCTTTTCGTCCACGGGCTCAGTGGAAAACTCGATATGAACAGCGGCTCCTTTTGGAGTATTAAGCTTTTTATAAGCGTCCATCAGCACAGGAATAGCAATGGTTTTAATGTTATATCTCGGATCCAGTTCCAAGCATACCCCTTCTATAAGCAGGATCGCTCTCTGCAGGGTCGAAAACTCCCCTGGTAGCCGGATATCATACTTCAGACCGAGCTTTGCATAATTGTCACTCTGCCTGCCTTCAAGCCCATAGTTCTGGTTTGCGATCAGGCTATCCATATCTTTCCTGAGCCTGTGAATGTCCACATTCCGTGCATCCGCACCCCCGATCTTCAGGAAACCCTGAGTTGCCCCTTCCACATCCCTGTTATTAATGGCGTAATAAAACTCCAGCATGTGTTTTTGGAGCTCCTCATCAATACTGCCTACAGCCCCAAAATCGATGAAGGCGATAGTATCGTTTTCTTCAACAAGCATATTGCCGCCGTGAGGATCAGCATGGTAAAAACCGTCGATATAAACCTGTTTAAGATAACTTTTGGTAATAGTACGCGTATATTCCGATTTTTTGCTCTGGGGCACAGGCATATTGATTATATCCTTTATCTGGATTCCCTTGATGAACTCCATTGTAAGGACATTGACTGAACAGTATTCGGGATAGATTTTGGGCACGGACACATTTTTCACGTTCTTGAAATTGTCCTCAAACCGCCGCATATTGACAGCTTCGGTTCTCAGGTCCACCTCACGGGTAAGCATCTCCCGGATCTCAAGCAAGAAAGCATCGATATCGAAGTTCCTCCCGAGACCGAGCACCTTTCTCATAACCGGCTTGAAATCATCCAGGATAGAAAGGTCAATATTTATAATGTCAATAAGATTCGGACGAAGAATCTTTACGGCAACCGGTTTGCCTTCCAGAACTCCTTTGTAAACCTGGGCAATCGAGCCGCAGGCAATTGGATCCGTATCAAAGCTGTCAAAAATTCCAATAAAAGATTTTGCTCTTCTTTCCCGAGAAGCCTTAAGCTCTTCTTCCGTCTTTTTCCGTTTTCGCTCCTCCCGCGTCTCATATTCGCAAACACAGGCAAGATCCAGGGATTCAGCCATTTCCTCAAAAGGTATCGGCTTAACCTTATCCTGAAGGTTTGCCATTTCTATAACATAAGGCTGTGGAACTAGATCAGGCCGCTTGCTCATGGTCTGTCCCATTTTGATAAAAGTCGGCCCGAGTTCCTCAAAGGCCTCTCTGAGTTTCACGGCCGTTTGCCTGTTTTCGAGATCAAAAGTACAGGTGCACTCGGAATTTGAAATATAACTGGTACGCAAATCCCGGTAGAGTTCAGGAATAAGGTTGTACTTTAAAAGGACCCTCGTAACCTCAAGGTAGCGCTTTGTTTTCCCCAGCATCCATTTATTTATTGGTTATTATTGTTTAAGAGAGTTTCTTTACGGCGAATAAATGAATTTAGGCTCTTCGTTGGTTTTGTGGATAGTTTTTGTGGATATCTTCACAATGTCCTTATAAAACCAACGAGGTATTGAATTGAAAATTATCTTATCCATAGGAATCGTCTGCAGTAGCGTTATGAAGCTAACTATTTTTTATTTCCCACTTAGTTGTCGAGCATCCTGAAAGTAAGATTGCGTTTTCGATGAGTTTAATCCGGTAACAAAAAATGCTTTCCGGAAATTAGAGTAATAATCGTCGTAATTATCGCGTTTATGCGTATCGTTGAAAATTGCTTGCTGAGAATTGGGATAGGAATCGCTAATCCATTTAGCCATCTGCTTGTTAAAGTCCTGATCTTTCGTACCAGACCACACCATGACCTCACCAGTGTAATTTGACCGATTAAGGCTAAAATGCGGAACTGAGATTATGCCATCTGCGTTAGCTTTTAAAAAATCAGCAAGGATGACCCCGGTCCATTCATACATTAAATTTACTTCCTGAGGAGAAGCAGGATTATACTCCTTTAGATCTGCACCTGTCAACTCATATATCCTTACCTTTACCTCCAGTTCCGAGGGAATGCCAATTATGAAACTAACTAAAGGAAAGTTATAGGGAGGATTAATCCATTTTTTGAAATACAGATATTTATTCTTTAATTTCGCTCCTTCAACCTGGCTTTCAACGATTCTGGTTTGCAATTCTTTATCACCTTCCAGACCTAATTTGAACATAGTAAATGCTAGAGATGTCCTTGTCTCGTTCTGGGATAAAACAAAGTAAAGTTTTGCTGCATCTGGATTTTGTTCGTATAAATTACTGGCAAAAGTTACGTTATGTTGATGTGCTATATCTGGAGCTCCACTGAATTCAATAAGTGCACGGGAAACATGGGAACCGTATTTGTCCAGGTACTGCTGAACTAGAAATCCTCCACCTGATCCACCATAAAGCATTATTTTTCCATCAGGAGGAAGAAGTCCTTTTTTTTGCAGATCCTGCCTTACGGCTTCTATATCCTCAATTTGTTGGGACGAGCCATATAACTTTAAAGCAAGATTATAGTTGACTGTCCCGTTTTTGTTGTAGACTT
Organism: Methanosarcina sp.; assembly: GCA_013331275.1. Taxonomy (GTDB): domain Archaea; phylum Halobacteriota; class Methanosarcinia; order Methanosarcinales; family Methanosarcinaceae; genus Methanosarcina; species Methanosarcina sp11020u. The sequence continues at coordinate 4,313 of DUGT01000115.1, forward strand.
CCGGAAACAGTGTTGGACTAACTCCACGATTGCCTATAAGCACATATGAAAGGCCTCCCAGGTTATTTTCAAAATACTCAAAATCATCGGAAGAATTAATCATCCCCACCGCTTCCTGCTGGTTATCAAAAAGCCAGAAAATCACTTCCTGACCCTGCTTAAAGTTAGGGCTCAGGATATAAAAGTCCGTGAAATTTCCTTTGGAGGGGTCATTATGATCAATTGGCAACTGTAAATAGTAGTGATGGCTATCTGGTAGCATCTCTGGATAGTAACTTCCAGTAGCAAGCCTTGTAGCAGGAACAGCAGTAAATTCATTATATTCATAGCATCCATATACGAGGCTTCCAACAAAGACGATTAACACAATGAATTTAAAAAACTTGAAACCTTTTATTTTATACTTCAACTGGATAACCTCATCCATTATTAGTTTCATATGGAGATTATACGTTCCATCTTCACATTCTATGTAGAATTTAAAATCCAATTTCCAGATTTTAGATGATTATATTTTGAAAAATTCCATTCCAGTACTTTTATCATTTTTCTGTCTCTGCGTATAAACATCTGCGTATTAATATCTGCGTATTAATGTCTGCGTATTAATGTCTGCATATTAATAATACAACTCTATTGCCGTAAATAATAAAAAATCCTTACGGTTTTGCCCTTATTTTTCTGAAAACGTCCTTAAAAGCCAGTTTTTTTTCGTCCTTAACTGTGAAGCCGGCTTTTTCAATATTCTTTACGGTATGCCGGGTTGTATGATCTCCAAGCAGGAAAAACAGAACCGGATTAATTAAATGTTCTACGAAGTCAATAAAAGGGTAGTCGCTGTGAACATGCTCAAGAGCTATCAATTCTCCTGACGGTTTTATGACTCGTCTCATTTCCCTGAGAGCTTTCACAGGATTAGGGATTGTGCAAAGAACAAAAGTTATGACCACGTAATCAAAACTGTTATCAGGAAAGTCAAGATGTTCAGCATCCATAGGATAAAGAGTAATATTTTTCCTGCCTTCGGCTTTTTCACTAGCTTTCTGGAGCATTCCTTCGCTTTTGTCGATTCCTATCACTCGGCAATCTTCCGGGTAGTATTTCAGGTTTCTTCCAGTGCCTACCCCGACTTCCAGAACTTTTCCGCTCAGACCTGAAAGAGCTTCTTTTCTCCATTCCCGGAAAAAGAAAAGTTCCAGAGGCAGGTCTATCAGTTCGTATATGGGTGCAATTCGGTTATACTTAGAGACAACAGACATCAGAAGAATTTACGCTTTCCTTATGATTAGCTTTTTTGGAATATCGGAGGAAACTTAACAAATCAGTAATTAAAGATAAAAGTATAGAATAAGTATAAAAAAGGAAAAATTCCAAAACTCATACTTAACAGTCGCAGAAAAACGTTAAAAAAGTGATCATTTACCCGATACTATACGTATGATATTATTAATTACAGGTAACTCTGGAAACCGATTCGTATTTAACCGTTAGAAATAATACCACGCTACAAATCTTATCTTAAATCTTGCAACAAGTATTTCATTTAAGTCTCACGTTAAATCTTATAAGCCTCATATAAATCTTATAAGTCTCATATAAATCATAAGTCTCATATTAAATCTTATAAGCCTCATATTAAATCTTATAAGCCTCAGACAGATCTTATAAGCATTATATTAAATTTTATATTAGTTTCACAAAATGTATTGCCACAGACATTAAGGAAATACATTCATACCGATCATTTAAAAAGAAAAGAAAGAAGAAACTCAGGAAGAGGAAACCCGATGAGCAATATTTTACGTAGAGGCAGGCTGGAGGCTGCCCAGGATGAGGAAATCTTACGTTATACATCCTCTATGGAAGCTGACAGGTGGATTTTTGATGCTGATATCGCAGTGGACCTTGCCCATACAGTAATGTTGAGAGAGCAGGGTATTATAAATAGGGAGGACTGCAGCAAAATCCTTAGTGGGCTTTTGAAAATACGGGAGGAAGGAATGAAAAGGCTTGATTTCAGCTATGAAGACATCCATATTTCCCTTGAGTCGAAGCTCATCGATATGG
>DUGT01000115.1:6502-8057 GCA_013331275.1 Methanosarcina sp.
CTCATCGATATGGTTGGGGAAGACGTTGGAGGCAGGATGCATTCAGGGCGTTCCAGAAACGATGAGGTTGCGACCTGCATCAGACTGGTGCTCAGGGAAGAGCTAACCGGACTGCTTGAAGAAATCCATGAGCTAAGGCAAACGCTTCTAACACTTGCGGAAAAAAATACTGAAACTCTCATGCCTGGTTTTACTCACATGCAGCATGCACAGCCAACAACGCTTGCTCATCACCTCTGCGCTCACGAAGCCGCTCTTGGTAGGGACTTTGACAGGACTCAGGACGCTTACTCCAGAGTAAACCTCTGCCCGCTTGGGGCTGCCGCTTTTGCTTCTACGGGTTTTAACCTGAACAGAAAAAGAACCCAGGAGCTTCTGGGCTTTGAAGGCTTGCTTGAAAATTCAATGGATGCGGTCAGCACCAGGGACTTTCTTATTGAATGTGCCTCAGGATTTACAAATCTCATGATAAACCTGAGCCGCATGGCTGAAGAACTTGTAATCTGGTCCTCTTCCGAATTCAACTTCATAGAACTGGACGACATGTACGCTTCTACGTCCTCGATTATGCCGCAGAAGAAAAATCCTGACACTGCCGAACTTATGCGCGGGAAAACAGGAGTCGCTGTGGGTGCACTTATGTCCCTGATTACAATTTGCAAGGGGCTTCCCTTGAGTTATAACCGGGACCTGCAGGAAGCAACCCCAAATATCTGGCGGTCCGTAGAAACCGTAAGGGCTTCAGTAAGGGTCATGAAAGGGATGATAAAAACCATGAAAGTCCATCCTGAAGTGCTTGCTGCCCAGTCAGTCACAGGTTTCACAACCGCTACCGAACTTGCGGATACTTTTGTCCGGGAAACCGGAATTCCTTTCAGGACTGCCCACCAGATTGTCGGGATGCTTGCAAGGGAGATGGAAAAACCAAATCTCGAAAAAATCGACTCCGTTGCCGAAATTGTGTTGGGCGAATCTCTTTCAAGCCGGGGGCTCACGGAGAAAATGGTAAAAGAAGCTCTTAATCCAGTTTCGAACGTAAAAAGAAGAAAAATAGCTGGCGGACCAGCTCCCGAAGAAATGCGAAATTATCTCTCAAAAAGGCAGACCGAGCTTGAACTTAACAGGCAGGAAATTGCAACCCTGAAAGATATTACAGATTCGGCTTTTGAAAATCTGCTTGCAACCGTTAACGAGTACAGGAAAGCTTGAGCTATAAATAAGCAAACTCCACGTTTAAGTATACTCAATGTCAATGAACTAAGTATTAATTCAGCGTTAATATTCAGCATTAAGATTCAGCATTAAGATTCAGCGTTAATATTCAGTATTATATTACATTGACCTCTTAGTATCATGCAAAATGCTTGAGAGTAAAAATAGGTAGTATTAGAATAATTATTAGATCTTGCGTGATACCGGAATACCGACTATCTACGCAGCGTCTCAAAAAATTTATCATAAAAGGGATTATTTATGGAATTCAAACAGGGCGACCGGGTACGTATTGAAAAGAACGGCACAGTCTACGAAGGCAAAGTGATGCCGTCCATGGAAG
>DUGT01000115.1:8314-13137 GCA_013331275.1 Methanosarcina sp.
CTGGAAAAAAGCTTCCAAAGGTCGCTATTCTTTCCACGGGCGGAACAATTGCCAGCAAAATCGACTACAGGACTGGTGCAGTAACTTCCCAGTTCACTGCTGACGATATCCTTGCAGCTATCCCTGAACTCAGAGAGATAGCTGATTTTAAAGGTAGAGTAATCTCAAGCATTCTCTCGGAAAACATGGATTCGGAATCCTGGCAAAACCTTGCGCGTGCTGTCGTCGAGGAAATAGAGGCAGGTGCTGATGGGATAATCGTAACTCACGGAACAGACACTATGATGTACACAGCTGCAGCTCTTTCCTTTATGATTGAAACGCCTGTACCTATCGTTCTTGTGGGTTCCCAGAGAAGTGCAGACCGTCCTAGCAGCGACAATGCTATGAATGCTATTTGTGCAGCCCTTGTTGCTGTCAGTGATATTGCTGAAGTTTCGGTTGTCATGCATGGGACGACCTCGGATGATTTCTGCGAGATCCACCGTGGAACGAAAGTCCGGAAAATGCATACTTCCCGCAGGGACGCTTTCAAGTCCGTAAATTCCCTTCCGATAGGGATCGTGGATTACAACACAAGAGAGATAAAAACTTCCATTGATTATACCAAACGTGGAGAGAAACCTCTCAAATTCAAGCCAGACATGGAACCGAAATGTGCTCTTGTAAAGTTTACGCCGGGTTCGGATCCCGAAATCCTTGATTGTTATATCAAAGGCGGGTACAGAGGACTGGTTCTTGAAGGTACCGGGCTCGGGCACGTTTCTACGAAATGGATTCCCATGATCCGGAAAGCTGTGGCTGCAAAAATGCCTGTTATAGTAACATCCCAGTGCCTTAACGGCCGGATCTGCGATCGTGTCTATGATACAGGCCGTGATATGCTGAAAGCCAGTGCAATAGAAGGAGAAGATACCCTGCCAGAAACAGCACTTGTTAAACTTATGTGGGTGCTCGGCCAGACAAAAGAGTTCGACGAAGCTATTGAAATGCTCAGGGAAGACCTCAGTGGAGAAATTACAGAGTGCTGTTTTAAGTAAAAAACCAGGACTTTTCTCTTCATTTCATTTTTCTGCACTCTATTTTTATTCACTTCTTTTTCTGCACTTTATTTTTATCACTTCTTCTTCTGCACTCTGTTTTTATTCACTTCTTTTTCTGCACTTTATCTTTATCACTTCTTTTTCTGCACTTTATTTTTATCACTTCTTTTTCCTGCATTTCATATCCTGTGTTTTATTTTTTCACTTAACCCGTCAATTCTGAGCTTTGAAAATAAGCTGTTTTCTATGAATTTGTGATTTAATTATAATGATGAGAGAACATATTCCGGAGTAAAATGTTCTGTTTTCAATGCAAGCATTTTCCATGTTCCATTAGGTCTTGAGTGGAATTGCACTAAATTAAATTTAAAACACATAAAGTTTACTTTATCATTTTAGATCGGAACTTACCTAACTCAATATATTTAAATAACAAAAAGTTAAATGTACAATGCTAACAAGTATCACGTTAACTATTATCAGGATATTTTCCAGGAAGGTGTAATAGATGGTATTAGGAATAGACGATCCGCAAATTTGGCTTGCATATCTTGCTTGTGTATTTAGTGCACTCGGGTGCATGGTTTATGGATTATTAAATTGGAGAGAGGAAAAAGAAGAACAGTCAGTAAAAAATAATACTCAGAAGCAGGTGACTCAAGACCAGTAAACGGGTACGGCATTTGCTCTAAAGAGTTCATTTCAATCAAACCTTTTTGGTAATGCCTGAGAAAAACAGTATTTTAATTATTTAGGAGCTATTTTTTATGGCAGTCAGTACTTTAATTCTGATCATTTTAGTCGTTATTTATTTTGCGTGCACTTTCTACGTTGCCCGGCTGGGGTATAAGAAAAATTCCCAGACTGATGGGTATATGCTTGCAGGCCGGCGTGTACCCCCGGCAATTATGGCCCTCTCTTACGGAGCTGCATTTATCAGCACCTCTGCAATTATAGGATTTGGAGGAGTAGCCGCTTCTTCAGGAATGGGGCTTATGTGGCTTGTCTTCATGAATATCTTTTTCGGGATTTTCATTGCCTTCGTGGTCTTTGGTCCCGGAACTCGGCGCATGGGGCTAAACCTTGGAGCCATTACTTTCCCTGAATTTATAGGAAAACGCTTCCAGTCCAGGTTTATTCAAGCCTTTTCCGGGCTTCTTATAGCGGTTTTCATGCCTATATACGCCGCAAGCGTGATCATAGGGGCAGGTCGCTTTCTTGAGACCACGCTTGGGATAAACTATAACTTCGCTCTTCTTATCTTTACCGTTATCATTGCTTTTTATGTGATTAAAGGTGGCCTTCTCTCAGTAATGTACGTGGACGCAATGCAAGCCACTATTATGTTGATAGGAATGACCTTCTTGCTGGTATTTACTTACAGCAAACTGGGAGGAGTCGTAGAAGCTCATCAGGCTCTTACTAATATGGCCAACCTTGTACCTCAGGCGCTTGTTGACCAGGGGCACAGGGGCTGGACTGCGATGCCAGCTTTCAATTCCCCAATCTGGTGGACAATGGTTTCTACAATCGTAATGGGAGTAGGGATAGGAGCACTTGCGCAGCCACAGCTTGCAGTCAGGTTCATGACTGTGAAGGATGACCGTTCCTTAAAAAGAGCAGTTGCTGTTGGAGGTCCTTTCATTTTCATGATGGCAGGAGTCGCATACATTGTGGGAGCGCTTTCCAACGTATATTTTTACAAAACTATGGGAAAGATTGCTATTCAGGTTGTTCCAGGCGGAAACACTGACCTTATAATTCCTGCCTACCTGAACCACGCACTGCCTGGGATATTTGTTGCAATCTTCATGCTAAGCCTGCTCTCTGCCGCAATGTCTACTGCAGCTGCCCAGTTCCACACTATGGGTACAGCCATAGGGTACGACTTTTACCAACATGGCCTTATGAAGGGTAAGTCCGGTGCGAGCACAGTACATATTACAAAAATAGGAATTACCTTTACCATTCTGGTAGCAGTTGTTCTGGCTTACATTCTCCCTGGAAGTATTATTGCAAGAGCTACTGCTATGTTCATGGGCCTGTGTACATCTGCTTTCCTGCCTATATACATTGGAGCACTGTTCTGGAAACGTACAACAAAAGCCGGAGCAATTGCAAGCCTTGTTGTGGGCTCGATAAGCAGTCTTTTCTGGCTGGTCTTTATCCATGCAAAAGAAGCAGTGCCTCTTGGAATCTGTCAGGCAATCTTCGGAAAGGAAACTTTACTTGCAGGCACCTGGCCTCTTGTGGATCCAATTATGATCGCAACTCCACTGTCTTTCCTTATCCTGATTGTGGTAAGCCTTATGACCCCGAAGTTCTCTCCAGAGTTCCTGAAGAAAGCGTTCAGGCTCAGGTTTGAAGATGAAGAGGAAAACTTAGAAAAAGTGTCAAGCAGTACAGCGGATTCGACAGGCATTTAAGCCTGCACCTCCGCAGTTTATTTTTTAGTTTTGCTTCTTTACTTCCTGCTCATATTAGGAAGTTATCAGTCATTTTTTCTGACCGGCAGAGTCTGCCCTCCATGAGGCATAAGGTGAATTTTTGCATCAGGATTTTTCGAGAGCACTGCAGACAAGGCATCCTCTACACTTGCCATAGGAGTAAAAAATGCAGTTCTTGTTTGTTCATCTGAAAGTTTTGAGACCAGGTAAAGCTTAAATTTCTTTGAAATTCTTGCAATAATTGCCGTCTTGTGCCCCCCAAATTCAAAACATTGTTTGAAACGCTCAATTGCTTCATCCGGGCTTCGACATTCCCTGTTCCAGCATTCATATACCTGGTTTCCTATTCCTTCAGCGCATTCAGCTACAAGGATGATGGAGCCACCTCTTTTCACAGCCTGAGTTGCGTTGTCGAGTGCCTTATTTGCTTGAAAAAGGTTGATATCTTTAGGAAAGCCACCACAGGAAACAATTACCGTATCTGCAGGCTCCACTGGCACCTTATACATGGAATCCACAACCTCCACACCTTTCCTGTGAGCCTCGATAAAATCGCCTGCGACAGCAGCAACTATCTCTTTTTTGCTGTCAAGCACCACATTAAGGATAAAATCAAGGCCGAAAATTTTTGCGGCTTCTTCCATATCCTGCCTGACAGGCCCATCAACCCTTCCGGAAACAGCTTTTTCGTCAATCATCATTTTATGGTTTGTGATAACTGTTTCTCTCGAACTTACTCCAGGAAGCACTGATTTTGCCCCACCGCTGTATCCTGCATAATAATGGAACTCAATGCTTCCGGTCCCTATAACAACGTCGGCATTCAGAACATCTTCAAAAATCTCAATAGGAGTTCCACGGGAGGTCATACCGATACGTCTGCACCTGCCGGTATCATGCTGGATGCAGCGAATTTTTTTGTAGATCTCTTCTCCGACAAGTTTTCGGGATTCCTCTTCAGTTTGATTCCTATGAAGCCCAAGAGCAAAGACAACAGTAATATTTTCATCCTTTGTCCCTCCGAGATAGAGCTCGTCGAGCAGAGGAGTAAGAAGCTTTGCAGTAGGAGTCGGCCGAGTAATGTCACTAACTACGATTGCAACCTTCGAACCAGGTTTTACAATCTCACAAAGCCGTCGGCTTTTTATGGGATTTTCAAGCGCTCTTTTAATTAAAGAAGTTCCATCTTCTTTTTTCTCAGGTTCTGAAGGCAGAATAATACTGGATAGGTTTCTCCCCGGAATATCCAGCTCGAGTGCCATGCTCCCAAAAGCTAATGATATTTTTTTTGTGTTTGCAATCATATTTGGCACTTCACGTGACCTTTTTTCGA
>DUGT01000115.1:13371-13887 GCA_013331275.1 Methanosarcina sp.
TAAACCTCAAGAATATTTAAAAATAAAAAATCTTTGAGGCTCAAAAAAGAGCGAATCATTGCTATACTATTGTAAAAATAAAGTTGAGGTATTGAATTTATCGTCTATGAGAAAATAGTTTCGAACTGTACTAAGAAAACTTTTTTGTTCATTTCAAGCTCACTCTTTAATTCATCTGCGCGTTCCTTTGAAATCCCACTCATAGGATGTTCTCCAAATTGAGCGCGACACCATACGAATTTTTCCAGCTTAATATTATTTTTTTCCAATATCTCAAGGAAATTTTTATCCTGAATGGCTTGCTCAGTTACTGTAATTATGTAGTAATCTCCTTTGTCTATATCAGGGAATATAGAGTCAGTCCAATCTGGTCTTTTTCTCAACTCATCTCTTATATCATTCGCTTTATTTTTATTTACTATTATGTAGTATCCTGGTGTATTAATTATATTATACTCGAATTTGTATGCAGGCAGGTTACAGTCATCAAGAATATTTTTTGCTTCCGGTTCAGTA
>DUGT01000115.1:14220-20758 GCA_013331275.1 Methanosarcina sp.
AAATTTTGAAGTGTAATGAGATTAGTAAATCAATATTCACCTGAAATAGAAAAGAGGATAAGAAAGCGGACTGTTTTCATTATCCATGTATTTATACACTTATTCTGAAATTTATGGAACGGATCCATTTATCCTATTAAATAATAAGGATAAACATGTATAAAAAGAACTATAAGGCAATATTAAAGGCCGTTAAAACCTTCATCTTTTATGAGTACCTTTTTATCTCATTACAGACAGAGTCCATCCACCGTTGGGCATAACATATATTTTAGCGTCAGGGTTTTCGGAAAAAATCTTTTCAAGCGCTTCTTCTACACTTTTTACGTGAATAAAGAAAGCAGTTCTGCTTTCAGTATCCGAAAGCTTAGAGACAAGATAAAGTTTGAAAGTTTTTGCAGCTCTTCCAACAGTGGCAGCTTTATGTCCCCCGAACTCAAAACATTCTCTGAACTTCTGTATTGCCTCATCTGGAGTTTTGCACTCTCTATTCCAGCGCTCATAAACCTTGTCTCCTATTCCTTCTGTACATTCGGCCACAAGTACTATTGAACCTCCTTTCTTTATGGCAGGAATCGCATTTTCAAGGGATTTTGTCGCCTGAAAAAGGTTAATGTCCTTTGGAAAGCCTCCACAAGAAACAATTACTGCATCCGCAGGCTCTACGGGCACTTTATACATGGAATCGACAATCTCCACGCCTTTCCTGTGAGCCTCGATGAAATCTCCAGCAGTGGCAGCAATTATCTCTTTTTTGCTGTTAATCACTACGTTAAGAATAAAGTCAAGACCTGCAATCCTTGCAGCTTCTTCTATATTTTGTCTTGCAGGACTGTTGATTCTGCCTGAGAGAGGATCACCTTCAAAGAGTTTGCTATAAAAACTATGATAAGAAAGAATAGATTTTTCAGAACTGATTCCCGGAAGAATAGATTTTCCTCCTCCACTGTATCCTGCATAATAGTGAAATTCCAGGGTTCCTGTACTTACGATAATATCGGAGTCTGCTACTTCTTGAAAAACTTCAACAGGCGTTCCGAAACTTGTTTCTCCAAGATACCTGCAATTTTTCCTGTCGTGCTGGATGCAGCGAATTTTTTCGTATACCTGATCTCCAACCAGTTTTCGGGATTCTTCTTCAGTCTGGTTTCTATGTAGCCCAAGAGCAAAAACAATAGTAATGTTTTCGTCCTTTGCCCCCCCAAGATAGAGCTCATCAAGCAGAGGAGGAAGAAGTTTTGCAGTAGGAGTTGGACGCGTAACATCGCTAACTATAATTGCAACCTTCGAATCAGGTTTTACAATCTCAGAAAGCCGTCGGCCTTTTATGGGATTTTCAAGCGCTTTTTTAATAAGAGAAGTCCCTTCTTCCCTTATTTCAAATTCTGAAGGTAAAATAACACTGGCAAGATTTCTTTCAGGGATTTCAAACTCAATTCTTGTACTTCCAAAAGCAAGTGATATTTTTTTTATGTTTGCAGTCATGTTTATGCCGATGTTTTATCTTGATATTATTTTCCTTTTATTGTTTACAATAATAAGGGGAAACAAGTATAAAAAGGACGAGAAAGTAATTTTACGGGAGAGGGTTATTTTAAAGTAATTTTAAAGGAAAAAAGTAGTTTTAAGGAAAAAAGTAGTTTTAAAGAAAAAGATAGTTTTAAAGAAAAAGGTAGTTTTAGAGGGAAAGATGACTTAGAGGTGGAGGTAATTTTAAAGGAATTTCAAGCCTTCGTCTTTTTACCTATAATGCCTTTTTATCGCCTTACAGGTAAAGTCCACCCACCATTTGGCATGACATGGATTTTAGAGCCAGGGTTCTCGGAAAGAACCTTTTCAAGTGCTTCATCTATACTTCTTGCCGGTATAAAGAAAGCATTTTTACTTTCCTTTTCTGGAAGCTTTGAAACCAGGTAAAGTTTGAATTCTTTTGCTGCTCTCCCGACAATCGCAGCTTTATGCCCGCCAAACTCAAAATGGTTCTTGAAACGTTTGACCGCATCTTCAGGAGCCCCGCATTCCCTGTTCCAGCACTCGTAAACTTTGTTTCCTATTCCCTCGGCACATTCGGCTACAAGAATAATCGAGCCCCCTCTTTTTACAGCAGAGGTGGCATTTTCGAGGGATTTAGTTGCCTGGTAAAGATTTATGTCCTTCGGAAAGCCCCCACAGGAAACAACTACAGCATCTGCAGGCTCTACAGGCACTTTATACATGGAATCGACAACTTTCACGCCTTTCCTGTGAGCTTCGATTAAATCGCCTGCAACGGCAGCAACTATCTCTTTTTTGCTGTCAAGTACAACATTTATGATGAAGTCAAGACCTGCAATCCTTGCAGCTTCCTCAATATTCTGTCTTGCCGGACTGTCAGTTCTGCCTGATAGAGGATCTCCTTCAAAGAGTTTGCTATAAAAGCTATGGAATGAGAGAATGGATTTCTCCGAACTTACACCTGGAAGAATGGACTTTCCTCCTCCTCCGTAACCTGCATAATAGTGAAATTCCAGAGTTCCTGTACTTATGATAACGTCGGAATCAACTACTTCTTCGAAGACCTCCACTGGCGTTCCGAAACTTGTTTCCCCTAGAAGCCTGCACTTTTTCCTGTCGTGCTGGACGCATCTGATTTTTTCAAAGATCTCTTCTCCTACGAGCTGACGACATTCTTCTTCAGTTTGTAAGCGATGGAGACCGAGGGCAAAGACAATAGTAATATTCTCGTATTTTGCTCCGCCCAGATGAAGTTCCTCAAGCAAAGGCGGAAGAAGTTTTGCAGTAGGAGTTGGACGCGTAACATCGCTAACTATAATTGCAACCCTGGAGTTCGGGTTTACAATTTCAGAAAGCCTCTTACTTTTTATAGGGTTTTCAAGCGCTTTTTTGATAAGAGAAGCTCCTTCTTCCTTTATTTTTAATTCTGAAGGCAGGATAATACTGGATATGTTTTTCTCGGGCATATCAAGCTCCAAAATCCCGCTTCCAAACGCAAGTGGAATCGTTTTTACATTAGTAGTCATGGTCATTCCGATGTCATAGTATTAATTATATAAAATCGTATAGGTAAACAATAAGGGATTAAATTCTAAAAAGAATTTAATCTATAATTAATATGACTTTTATATTATAATTAGTTTTTATATTATATTTGGTTTACGCATCTTTTTTCCTGAAGTTTCTAATAAATTTCGGCAACAACTGCAACGATTTATTTCCTGCCGTTAATTTACATGCTATTTTAAAGCCCCACCAGTAATACTTTTACTTATATTTACTGAGCTCATTCCAGAACCGCTCTTATTTGCACATAAATAAGAGTTTCAGAACTGATTTCATAATCGAGAGATCGATTACTATTAAAAATATTTCATAATCGAGAGATCGATTACTATTAAAAATTAGAGATGTAAAGACATAAATTAAAGATTTAAAGACGTAATTCTGAGTTTTGAGATGAGCTCGTAATATATACTTTTTACTTCTCAAAGCGTTGAACCCTAAAAAGTAAATATTTCCTGCACTGACTTATAATTAGTGACTATATTTAAAGTCACTATAAACCTGCAGACTACTGTTAATTTTAAAAAACATTCCGATAGCGTAAGTACCGGAAAGAGTCTTTTCGGCGTTTAAGAAGGGGCAGGAAAAGGAAATTCGTTATGGGGAACGATTACAATGGACAAAGAAAGAATTTCTTATCACGAATCCGTTCTGAATATGTATGAACGGATAAAAAAAGACGGGATGACGAATGTCTGGGACCGCTACGAAGCTCAGGGACTGGGAGGAAATCCAGACAAAAGATGTACGTTCTGTATGGGAGGAGTACGCTGCGATCTGTGTTCCAACGGTCCCTGCCGTTCGGATTCCGCGAAAGACAAAAGGGGCGTATGCGGAATCACTGCCGATGGTATGGCGATGCGGATGATGCTTTTAAGAAATGTAATGGGAGCTTCTACTTATCACTATCATACGGACCAGACCATCAGGACTTTGAGGGAAACTGCCAGAGGCAACACTCCTTATACAATAAGGGAACCTGAAAAGTTAAGGACGTTTGCAAGCCGGCTGGGGCTCAAAACCGAAGGATCTGACTCAGAAGTTGCTCTTCGCCTTTGTGAGTTTGTAGAAAAGGAGTTTAACAGACCTGCCTACGAACCGAGCCGGATTGTTGAGTTTCTTGCCCCTCCCGAAAGAAAAGAAAAGTGGAAAACACTGGACATATTTCCAGGTGGAATCTACGGGGAAATGATGCTTTCCACAAGCTCCTGCCTGACAAATGTGGATGGATACTATGCGAGTCTGGCACTAAAAGCCATGCGTCTGGGAATTGCAATGGGATACCAGAGCCAGATTGTAAACGAATATTGCCAGGACATTCTTTTTGGAATTCCCAGTCCCCACACCATGAGAGTAGACCTCGGTGTACTTGATCCTGAGTACGTGAACGTACTTCCTAATGGGCACGAGCCATTTCTCGGCTTTGCTATGGTCCAGCTTGCCCGAAAACCTGAATGGCAGGAAAAAGCAAAAACTGCAGGTGCAAAGGGCCTGAGGGTTATTGCCAGCATTGAAACAGGGCAGGAAATGATCCAGAGATGGGAGGAAGACGATGTTTTCTACGGATTTACCGGCAACTGGATTTCCCAGGAAGCAGTACTTGCAAGCGGAAGCGTTGATCTCTTTGCAGCAGATATGAACTGTTCTCTCCCTGTTGCTCCTCTTTATGCCGAAAAATACAATTTTAAACTCATGCCGGTAAGTGAGCTTGTGGCCTTCGAAGGCATCGGAGAACGCCTGAACTATAACCCTGTCGAAGCGGAAAAGCAGGCAGCACAACTTCTGGATATGGCGATTGAAAATTTCAAAAAAAGGAAAAACTCGGTAGAATACGTTTCGAAGCTCCCTATGAAAGAAGCCGTGGTAGGCTTTTCAAACGAGAGCATCCTTGCAGCTCTGGGAGGCAGCTTTGACCCTCTCCTTGATGCTGTAAAAAACGGAGCAATTAAAGGAATTGTAGGGATGGTGTCCTGTACCACCTTGAGGGACTACGGGCAGGATGTACACAGCGTTGCCGTGGTAAAAGAACTGATCAAGAGGAATATTCTTGTCCTCTCCATGGGTTGCGGGAACGGGGCAATGCAGGTGGCAGGCCTCTGTACTCCTGAAGCCAGAGAATTTGCAGGAGACAGTCTGAAAGCCGTATGCAACGCCCTGGGTATCCCGCCAGTGCTCAGCTATGGAACCTGCACCGACACTGGCAGGCTTGCCGATCTCCTCGGAGCCATCTCCGGAGCCCTCGGAGGAGTTCCGGTTCCTGACCTCCCGGTTGCTGCCGCAGCCCCTGAGTATATGGAACAGAAAGCCACAATAGATGCTATCTTTGCTCTGGCCCTCGGGCTTTATACCTATGTGAATCCGGTCCCAACCGTCACAGGCGCTCCGAATCTGGTCAAACTGCTTACAGAAGACTGTCGGGAAATTACAGGCGGGATCCTGAATGTGGAAAAGGATGCAGTAAAAGCTGTTAATGGAATAGAACATCATATAATGGAAAAGAGAAAAAAGCTTGGAATCTAAACTTGGAATCTGAAAATCATCTATTAATTACAGATTCTGAGAAGAAGAGATCTGAGAAGAAGAGAGCCAAAAAATCCGGATTTATCTGCCCTCTTTTACATTTTATTTTTAAACAGGAGAGACCAGAACCTGAGAAATCAAGGCTTAAATCAAAGCTTTATCGATTCTCCGGGTTTCATGATGATGACTTTTGTATCCCCTTTTGCCTCAACTGCTCTTTTGAATTCCTCAGGATCCTGTTTTATTACATCAAAGGTATTATAGTGCATTGGAATTACAATTTTGGGCTGAATTAGTTCTACCGCTTTTGTTGCTTCTTTTATGCCCATTGTAAATTTGTCGCCTATGGGCAGGAGGGCCAGTTCAGGTTCATAGAGTTCACTTATGAGCTGCATATCCCCGAATACTCCGGTGTCTCCTGCATGATAGATTGAATGGCCGTTGATTCGGAGAATAAAACCTGCAGGGGAGCCTCCATCAAAACTAAAACCCGAGGCATCGATTGAAGAGGAATGGAGTGCTTCGGTCATGGTTAGCTTTATACCCCCTACGTTTACTGTACCACCCTTGCCCATGCCCTCTGCAAAAACTCCTTTTGATTTTATGTAGTTTGCAACCTCGTGAACTGAGATTATCCGGCATCCGGTCCGTTTTCCTATTTCTATCGTATCTCCAAGGTGATCACGGTGCCCGTGAGTCACAGCTATTATGTCAGGGTTCAGTTCTTCAGGGCTGCACGGAGCCAGTGGATTCCCAGAAATAAAAGGATCGATTAACAATTTCTTTTCGGCTTCGAACAAAAAAGCTGAATGTCCGAGCCAGGTAATTTTTACGCCAGCCATCTTTTTACCTCAAAGTAGTTACTTTTTATATGAGTGTAACAATAAAGAATCCAGTTGTCCTTAATTTAGCTATTAGTAAGTAATTTAGCTATTAGTAAGTAATTTAGCTATCAGTA
>DUGT01000115.1:20892-23607 GCA_013331275.1 Methanosarcina sp.
GTAAGTAATTTAGCTATCAGTAATTTAGTTTTCTATAATTCTCGGCCAATAATGAAATATTAATGGAAGAGAAATGAAAGAGAAAAGATAAAAGGTTGTACTGAGGATCATATTAATATGTTTCTTCCGTCAAACGGGCTGAAAATGAAAATTGGTCTGGTAATCCACGGGCCCGAAGTTATTGATTCGGGAGAAGCGAAAAGAGTTTTTGAAAAGCTTTCCTGTGTAGGCAAAGTCGAGGCAAGGCTTGGAGGAACTATGGGAAAAGTAGCTGTTCTGGATGCCGGGCTTGAAAACGTTGTAGATATAAGCCGGCATGAGAAGCCGAGTGCCTGCATTGAATCTCTTTTCAAAACCTCAGACCTTGTATGCCTCCTCAACCGGGGAAAAACAATTAAAACCGGGAAGGTGTTTGGAGAAATGGTTGCTGTTCGGCTTCGAGAGCCGGAGATAAAGCCTCTTGTCCAGATCGAAAGCCCGGCAAGTACAGCTGGAATTTTGAGATCTCTCAATAAAAAAGCCGGAGAGTACGGAGAATATCTTAAGAAGCTTTCTGAGATTTTAGGACTTCCTGTGGAAAGTCCTTTGCCCCTTCAAAGTTCAAGAGTTCAAAATTCCATTTTTGTAGATAAGTGCTCTGCAACAGGTAAAATTCGGGTAATCCGCAAGCTTTCAGGCGTTTTTCCAGGAGAAAATATTCTGGTAAACGGAATCGTGATTGGGAAAGCCTTTTCTTCCGAAGTAAGCATAATCTCCGAAAACGGCTTTATTGTCGCAATCGAAGGGGGAGAAACAAAAGAGCACGGGCTCGAAAAACTCCATAATTATGAAAAAAGAGATCCCATTGACCTTGCAAAATCCTGGGTAAAAAGCGGTGACCTGAGAAGAAGCAATGTCTCTCCCCTGCAAGGCCGGAAACCGAACGTACACGGCAAAGACTCGGTTTTTTCTTCCAGACCAACCGCAGGCAGAGTCGTGATTATAGACCATGCTGCAGAAGATACTTTTGAGTTAGCTGCCAATGCCGAATTCGTAGTTACCGTGGGAGATGACACCACAATAATAGCAGGCGATATTCTCTCCAGGCTCGGGATTCCTATTATCGGGATCACGGACGGAGACTGCGATAGGATCTCCTGCAGGACTGAAATTTTCCCGGGTTCTATTGTGCTCAGGCTGGCAGCAGGAAATGATGATATTCTGGGTAAAAAACTGAAGCAGGAACTTTTAGGGGGAGAAAATTCTGCGGTTTTAGAAGATATATATGCTTTCAAAGAAGATGTGCTGAAACTTGCAGAATCCTTGATTGAAGCTGTTTTTGAATACTGATTACAAAAAGTAGAACATAATTCATTTGTATTCGGTTAAGGAATCTGTTAACGTCAAAATGACTACTGCAATCATCTATCCATCTTGATTTACATTTAGAGGTTAACAGAAAAAGCAACGAAAATAACACGTTTCTTCTAGATCGTATCTTAACCGAATACAAATGGAACATAATTAGAAATCCTAAATTCTGATCTGTACGACATCACTCATCACACTGTGTCATTCTTGTCACGCTCGACGCAGGAGAGCGGCCTTTCAGACAAAAAAAGAAAGGAAAAAACCTAAAAAATAGCAGACAGATTGTCGATCTCAGATTTCACAGTAGCTTTTCGAAAACCAATATTTTTCAGATAACATTTTTGAAACTTAATTTGATGGAAGTTAAAGTGAATTAAATGACGTATCCTCTTCAAATTCAATAAAGAATTTTCCAATTCGAAAAATGTTCGTTAATTTTATCACACAATTATAAAGTTGAATGCGTTGCTTGAGGTTGTTTTTCAGACTTGGTTAAATTATTAAATTTGCAGTAAATACATGAAATTTATTTTTACCCATACAATTTGGAAAGGGTACTAAAGAATATCTTACCTTTTTTGCACATTCGTCGCTCGATTTTGTGGAATTTATTTGCAGGAATGAAACAGACAGAAATAAAATTGTCAAACAACCTGCAAAGATCAAATATTTTTGGCTCTTCACACTCTCCTATGAAAGGAATTAGAAAATAATTGCTAAAATAATAGTATAATGTTACGAAGTATCTTATACTATAATACTATTTTACTACTGACATTCAAATTACCACCAGTACATCAAATCAATACTATCCTGTTACCACAGACAACGGAATCGTGTGTAAAAATTTTCGTAATGGCTGGATTGTGTTTACGGACAAGTCAACCTAAAATAGACATAATAAATTATTTCTGAGTATTCTTTAAGTTTTATTAACTGTAAACAGGCGCGGGTAATATGTCGGATAACTTATTTACTTACATTATCAGAATTATTTGGCTAGTTGCGTTTATAAATTTTATTTTGTTACTTGCTCTTCCTTTTATAGCGGAGTATATCTCAGGCGACAACATTTTAAATGATTCCGTTGGGCCATCAAAAGACCTTGAAGCCAATATATTGCTAACTAAAAATGAAAAGGTAACCGTTGTATTCAAAACATACGAACGGACTTTAAATTCGGAGTTACTGAATATATCTTTAGTTGATCCGCAAAAAAAAGAGTTTTTCTGGGAAAAAAGCTTTACTCCTACTCCATCCGATGAGAGTGGAACACAAAAGAAATCTGTGGCACAACAAACCATTGATTTCTTCTCATTTACACCGAAAGTATCAGGAATACATCATATCAAAATAAGTAACGCT
>DUGT01000115.1:23851-33850 GCA_013331275.1 Methanosarcina sp.
TTATAATCTATAAAATAATCGGGTTATGAGAATCTGGATAAACTCTTCATAGAATGCCCATGAAGGATTTATCGAGACTCTATATAACATATCTATTTTAGTATTTATATCAAATGAGAGTGCAGAGCCCTGTTAAAAACAAGCAGTTAATTCAGTGAGCACGGCGTTTCAGAGCAATCTATTCAAGGGGTAACTTACCCTCAACCACGTTAAAATCCTCCGAACAGAAGCTAATTCCGGCAATCTCCTGCCTCTATTAGCTGGTAAAATGCCGAATTTTATGGGTTGATTGTAAGGGACGAAACAGACAGAAATAAAAGATGATAAAGATGATAATAGCTATACTTCGCTGGACGAAGCCTTTGAGCAAACTATTTATTTGATGAAAGGAAAAAGGTATCCTATAGGCGATGAGGTCCGCCAAGACTTGTAGTCTAAACCGCTTATGCTGATGACTTCTACATTAATTATTGAGGTTTTAATGTGTATACTATTTTATTGGTAGGTATAGGCGGCTT
Source organism: Methanosarcina sp. (assembly GCA_013331275.1). Taxonomy (GTDB): domain Archaea; phylum Halobacteriota; class Methanosarcinia; order Methanosarcinales; family Methanosarcinaceae; genus Methanosarcina; species Methanosarcina sp11020u. The sequence continues at coordinate 24,370 of DUGT01000115.1, forward strand.
CATAGGTGCTACCTTGAGATATGTATTGGGTGGATGGATTCAAAACAGCTTTGTCAGTTTTCCGGTGGGTACATTAACCATAAATACGATCGGAAGTTTCTTTTTAGGTTTAATAATGTACCTTTCCGAATATCAGGGCCTGTTTAGTGACCAAGCCAGAATATTTCTGACAATAGGTATTTTAGGAGCTTTCACGACGTTATCAACGTTTGGTTACGAATCATTCCGGCTGCTTGATGACTCTAAATTAATGCTGATGGCGATAAATGTAGTATCAACAGTATTATTTTCCATGATGGCTGTATATTTAGGTAAGATTGTAGCTCTAAATGTCAGTTCTTACCTATTGGGAGGAATGAAATGAAAACGGATAGAGTGAAAGGTTGTGAGGAGAATTGCATGAAGAGTGAGTCTACAGCCATATTGTTAAGGATATTTATTGGGGAATCTGATCACTACAAAGGTAAGCCTTTATACATGTATATTGTTGAAATGCTAAAAGCTGAAGGTATAGCCGGAGCTACTGTTTTTAGGGGCATTGCTGGCTTTGGGAAACATAGCCGCATTCATACAACTTCTATATTACGTCTATCAACTGATATGCCAATACTCATTGAGGTTTCTGATCTTGAAGAAAATATCGAGAGAATCAGACCAAAATTAGATGAGGTAATTAACCAAGGTTTGATCACAGAAGAAAAAGTTAAAATTGTATTTTACGACAGTGATAAAAATAAGTAAAAGGAAAGTACCTGGAAGCAAGAAATAGCTGGAAGTGTTGATATGACTGAAAGACAGGTCGAAAGCGTAATTGTTGAAATTCCAAAAGGAAGCCGAAACAAGTTCGAATATGATAAAGAAAAGAGACTGATTAAGTTCGACAGAATGCTTTCTTCTTCAATGGTATATCCCTCAGATTATGGTTTTTTCCCGGACACACTGTCCCTTGATGGCGACCCTTTAGATGCTATGGTTTTAACCTGGGAGCCCACATTTCCGGGTTGTGTAATCGATGTATATCTTGTAGCATTATTTGATATGGAAGATTATAAGGGAAGAGATCAGAAGATCCTGTGTGTTCCAAAGAATGATCCGATGTGGAATTATATTGAGTCGGTAGACCAGGTTCCACCACATTTATTTAAGGAAATTACTCACTTCTTCCAAACTTATAAGAACCTGGACAAAAAACAAGTGAAAGTTATCGGTTGGAAAAGTCTCGAAACAGCAGTCACTGTACTTCAGGAAGCTAAAGATCGATATGCTGCACAGAAAAAATAAAACAGACGAAAAAACGGAAAATAATTATTACCAATTGCAAGCATCAATTTAGAGAATGTGATTTCGGATCTTCCTTGTAGAAAAGTGAAAAATTAGTTGACAAAGATGTTTGTAGAAGTGAAAAATTAGTTGACAAAATTGTTTTGTAGGAAAGTGAAGAAAACCAGTTGATAAAATTAGCAGATTTATAAACTGAGTATTGTATGAAGGTCCGATTATACTATTTTTCGTTTTGTACTGGTACTGTAAATCTTATAAAGAACTCAGTCCCAGAATTCCTTTTTAATTCAATTTCGCCCCCTAACTGATCTACTAAGGTTTCCACTAACTGTAATCCAAGAGAATTGGAATCTTCCAAATTAAAGTCCTCAGGAATACCAATCCCGTTGTCCGAAATTGTTAAAACAAAATCAATACCGTTGGAACTTTCTTTTGTGCTTTCCTGATCTTCACCTGAGCATTTTGCGGAGTCTTCCCTGTGAAGTTTGATTTGAATTTTTCCATTATCTCTATTTAGAAATGCGTACTTTAGGGAGTTAGATACAAGTTCGTTAACGATTATTCCTAGTGGGACAGCAATATCCATATCAAAGAAAATGTTTTCTTCCAGTTCGATGTTAAGATTCGTGTTGATATTTCCAACTTTATAAGTTTGAAAGAGATTTTCAACAAGCCTTTTAATATACGATGAGAAGTTTAATGTATCATTTCCTCTGCCTTCGTGCAGTTCTTCGTGGATAAGAGCAATTGACATAACTCTGTCCTGGCTTTCTATGAAAGCATTAAGAACTTCGGAATCCTCGGCACATCCTCTGCTTCTGAACTTTTCAGCCTGCAGGTCAAGAAGGGAAGAGATCACTTGCAGATTATTTTTTATTCTGTGATGGATTTCTTTTTTTCGGGCTTCTTCGGCTTTTGCCAGAAGTCTTTCCGCACTGACTTGCTCAGTAATATCTCTACCCATAGATGAGATAGCAATCAGCTTTCCAGAAGCATCAAAAACAGGAGAATAAGTTATTGAAATATTCATTGTTGTACCATCCTTTTTTAACCGTACAGTTTTGTAATGCTGGATTTCTTCCCCCTGCTTAATTTTTTCAATTAAATTTTTTATTTCTCCTTTAAGATTATCCGGTTCAGCAATTGAGACATTTTTCCCCAGAACTTCCTCAGCCGAATAACCATAAATCCGCTCCGCTCCCTTATTCCAGCTTGTAATAGTACCTTCCAGAGATTCAGTTATAATAGCGTCTTTTGATGATTCCACAACATTCGCTAATATCCTGATCTTTTCCTCTGCCCTCTTACGCTTTGTGATGTCCTGAACTATTCCTCTAATTCGAATTGGGCTTTTATTTTCATTATAAGAAACTTCACCTTGTGCACGGACTGTACGCTCTTCTCCATCAGCCGAGATAATCCTGTGATCAATGCTAAAGGACTTTTCATTTAAAGCTTTTTTAATTGCATTACCCACATAGCTTCGATCTTTGGGGTGCACATAGCCTAAAAGTTTGTCGTAACTCATACCTTCCTGGAGCTTATGTCCAAAAATACTATATATTTCGTCAGAACAGTATAATTCATCATTTACAAGATCATAATCCCAATTTCCAATATGAGCTATCTTTTGAGCTTCAGAAAGTCTTCTTTTTTCTTCCATCAAGGACTCATAAGCCTTCTCAAGCTCAGATGTACGTTCTTTAACTTTTATTTCCAAACTATCATGTGCTCTTCTAAGGCCTTCTTCTGCTTTTTTGCGCTCAGTTATATCCTGTGTTATGCCGAAACTGCCGATAACTTTTCCATCTTTGTCAAATTCAAAATATGCTTTCTTACGCACCCACTTAATCTTACCGTCAACAACAATGCGATGTTCAATGTCATATGGTTCACCCTTTAATCCTGCCTTCCATTTACTATCAACATATTCCCTGTCATCAGGATGAATTTGAGAAAGGAGAGACTCAGAAGTCAAATGGGTGCCTTTTGGGATGCCAAAAATATGGTGGTTTTCGTCGGACCATGTCAATTCTTTTGTACGCACATCCAGACGCCAGCTTCCGATATTTCCTACAGTTTGAGCACGGTCAAGATCTTCCCTGCTTTTCTCTAGTTTATTCACCAGAATATCGCGTTCCCTCAGTGACCTGGCAAGCTTGAAGTTACTGTGGCTTAGTTGTGAGATCATATTGGCAAGCTTCACGAAGAAGGACATATTTTTGTTCACAGCTTCCCTACTTAACCGTGGAACTTTTTCAAGCATGGCTATGTACTCGTTCTCATTGAAGCCGTATTTATTAGCCTGGGATCGGAAAAGTTCATAGTCCAGAGGCTCGTCTTCAAAAAAGAACTGTCCTGAGAAGATATTGCCTATATGCTGACCGTCCACAATAAGCGGGGTTACTACATCCCACATATTATTCTTGCATTTGTACAGCTTAAAATCTCCAGGGAGAACGCCAAGGGACAGTCTTGTGTCGCTTTCAACACAATGCTTGCAGGTTTCGGGATGAACCCTGTGGAATTTGGTGCAGATGTCCTGCCATCCAACACTTACCGGAATATTACCTTTGAGATCAACCAGAGCTATGGTAATGTGAGTAAGTTCATGTAAATCATACATGAGGGACTGGACCGCTGGAACATCAAGAATATCAGCCAGCTCAAGGTTTGCCACCTCCATAGCTTCACTACCCTGAGTTTTTTCTTCAAGACCTTTATAGTCAGTTATATCGAGTCCAAAAATGTTTGCACATTCTTGTTCAGGTAACGGGTGAAAAACAACCAGATATACTCTTTTTCCCACTTTAATTTCCGTTTTTTCTGGATAACTTTGGGTAATTACTTTTTGCACAATATCTACGATACTTAAAGGCAGTTTTTCTCCTACTGTCACCCCCAATTCATTCAAGAGCTCACTACCCTCATTTGAGTAAAGAACCGTACCATCTTTTCCAACACAAATTACAGGACCCGGATTGTTCGAAATTTTTCCATTCATTTTTCCCCTTCAGGCTCTTCTCTTTGGCGGCGAAGTATCCAACTTTAGGATATTATTGTTACAACCACTTACAAGTGAGTTTATTCTTCTAAAAGATGTTTGATTTATTAAGTATATAAAATCATTCTCGTTATAACAATTATTACAAAATTTGAAAAATAGTAGATAAAGATATTTATTAACGTAGTATAATCTTAAAAATATATAAACTATATTAAATTATAAAACTTTGACCCTAAGCTTTAAAAACTATTGGAAAAGTAAAGATAATTTAAAAGTATACGAAAATCTAAGTCACTATTATATAATAAAACCGGATGAGATGTCTACATAATTTGAACTAACTGACCAAATACCAGTGACGAATTACCAGATTTTTCCTTAAAATTTGTCTTATTTAGTGGAAGTAAATCATTTAGCTTTGCGGTGTGACCTACCTGAAAACAGAAAAATTGAATATTAGAACTACGTTTGTTGAGTTTGAAGGAATTGTTAACTTTCAGATTTACTGTTCAATAACCTGGGTATACAACCGGAAATAGTATAAAGAAAAATTGGTATGAATATAAGAAAGTAAAAACGGGCAGGAGAAATAAGTGATAGCCGAAAACCTCGGGTTTTTAATCCACGTTTTCACAATTATCTTCGTTGTTGTCAACCCTATCAGCGGAGTAGTGACTTTCATCTCTTTAACCAGCAAGATGACAAATGAGGAGAAAAACGAAATCGCAAAAAAGTCAGTCATGCTTGCGTGCGCAATTGCCGTATTTTTTGCAATTGCAGGAAATATCATACTTAACCTGTTCGGCATTAGCGTAGATTCGCTGCGGGTTGCAGGAGGAATCCTGCTTTTCAGCATTGCTTTTGATATGATGCATGCTAAAGTCTCAAAGGGGAGGATTACTGAAGAAGAGATTTCTCACTCGCAGGAACGAGAAGACATCTGGATCTTCCCGATAAGCCTCCCGCTTCTGACAGGACCGGGTACGATCAGTACAGTGATTGTCCTGATGGGAGGAACAGAAGCAATTGTGCAAAAAGTAATAGTTCTTGTATCAATCATACTGACATTCATTATCTGCTATTACATCTTCCAATTCTCAAGGGGAATTCACAGGCTGATAGGATATAACGGAATGCTGGTGTTTACAAGGCTGATGGGACTTTTGCTTGCTGCTCTTGCAGTGGATTTAACTGTTAAAGGGATAATAAATCTATACCAGTTAACTACTTGAGACAGTCGGTTTTGCAGGCTGTCTTAAAACTCAATATATTCTCTAAACCTCTTATATCCTATATTTGAGTTTTCGGGCTTCTATGCGTCATTTTAAAAGCACATATTTCAGGTAAGGTATTTAGTGGGAATGAAAACTCCAATTACATTCTCTACTCGATTTTCATTCTGATCTTACATGCTTTTGTAGCTCTCTTGTCTGACGGTTACAGTTGTAGAATAAGGCCTGCAATAGATCTTATCTTCGTCTATGAACCATTTTTCCGTCTCTCTCAGTCATACTTTTGGAAGCCTCGAAAGCTATGAACAGCTTGAACATGGTAACTAACCAGAGTGCGGATTGTTTTATAAAGCTTATTTTGACAGTGAGTAAGAGCCTATCCAAAAATTATTGTGATCTGTGTAGATTCATATAATTGGCAATCTGCATAACTATAGAAAATGCCCAAGATTATGATTTATCGTAATTTCTGCAACATACCATTATCGACTTTTCATATAGGCTCTATCTCAAAAATCCAAAGAAAAAGTAATCAAAATAAAAACAATAGAAAACAATACACAAGAAAAAGAATCGAAACGATTTGTATAACCCAGTAACACCAGACATAATAGTAAAATCTAACCCATATAATACAAGCTAACAAATTGGGCCCGCGCAGGTTCCATAAGACTTAGAGTATGTCTTGAAATTAAACTTAATCCCACGATCAGGATAGAATTCATGAATTTGACCTAAAGAATTGAGTTAAGTCCGTTGAAACTTACTATACTATAAGTTCGATGTATTCCTGATTTTCAGATAAATTTGCTACCTTATCCTAAATTATGAGTTGACAATTATCCAGTTGTGGAATTGATTTGAATTTTAAGACAGCCTCTTAGACCTGCATCTTTCGTCGCAGTTTATTAATTTTAAAACGGCTTTTTGCATGTTGAATAGTTTTCTGGAGAATTTATAAATATAATATGTATTATATATTATATAATATGACAGAACTTACTTCCATAAAGCATAAACGGTTTCAGAGGGTCGTTGCAGTTTAGATGAGTAAAGGTTTACTACTTCTGTTTTTTACTTCAATTACGTAAGTCCTATGAAGGAGGGAAATCACGGCAAGCAATTTAGAACCCATTTATCTTGAAATTTGCGTAGATAACAATGAAGATGGAAGACTTGAAATATTCTACGTAGGCACGAATAATAATAAAGTCTACCATAACTGGCAGAAGATTAGGAGTGATAGTAGTTCTTGGAGTGGTAGCGTTGAATTCCTTAAGTCGAAGGCGACACAAATATGTGTAGGTAAGAATAGGGATGGAACACTTGAAATCTTTTACACGGATACAAACAATATTATCTACCATAACTTCCAGAGCAAACCGAATGGTAATTGGATGGAGGATCCAATACCGTTCACTGGTACCTATGCAAAACAAATCTGTGTGGGTCAAAATAAAGATGGAAGGTTTGAGATATTCTATGTAGGCAAGGACGATACAATATATCACAACTGGCAGGTCAAAGCGAATAGCGCTGATTGGAACGGTGATAAGCCATTCCAGGGCGACATGGCAAAACAAATTTGCGTAGGTAAGAATGAAGATGGAAGACTTGAAATATTCTACGTAGGCACGAATAATAAAGTCTACCACAACTGGCAGGTCAAGGCGAATAGCACTGATTGGAACGGTGAGCAAGCATTCGACGCCTCGGCAAAACAAATTTGCGTAGGTAAGAATGACGACGGAAGACTTGAAATATTCTACATAGGCATGAATAATAAAGTCTACCACAACTGGCAGAAGAGTAAGAATGGTGGTTGGCATGGCGAAGAAATACTTAAGAGTAGCAAGGCCAAACAAATCTGTGTAACTCAGACGGGTGGGATACTTGAGATATTCTACATAGGCACAGACAAAGATAACATCTATTACAAGTGGCAACAACTGGATCCAATTGGCTGGTGTGAAGAAAAGTCGTTCCCCTCAGGAGATAGAGCAGAACAAATTTGCGTAGGTCAGAATGAAGACGGAAGACTTGAAATATTCTACGTAGGCACGAACGGTAGAATCTATCACAATTGGGAGAAGAAATCCGATATATGGAGTGGTTCTGTAATTCTGTGAGCTTCAGTCAAAAGTCGAAGGGAAAATAATGTGACGTAGGAAATGCCCATAAGCCTTTAGCACATGCATGAAGAATAAAACCTTTCATTATCCTTTATCTTCCTGTTAGACACATGGATGCTGTCTTTGAACGTGTATAGAAAATTGTTCCCATAACGGATTTATCTTACCCACATTTGGAGTAAAATAATGTAGATGGTAAGAGTACTCGCCATTATAAGTCCAATAGCCAACTTTTATTACGCCTGTAGATTCATAGAGACTTTTTGAGACATAGGGCTGAGGCCTGTTTTCATCGCTTAAAAGAGCTTAAGAATAGGTACAAAACCTGGAGGTATTTAGCCAGTAAATAGAGCCTGCAACAACTGAGTATTGACATTTTAGCAGGTGTTTTATAAATATTCCATGGGCTGCCTGCCTTGTGAAGCTTCGTGATATTAGAATGCATGAATACCTTTGAAATAAGCTCATAACCTATCGCCTTTTACTTGGCTGGGCAACATTCTAATGCTAAAGGACATATTTAAGGAATATCTGGAAAGTCAACCTAAACGCAGGCACAGGTTTTAAGAAAACCTCATAATTTGATTATTTCTTACTAACGCATTTTTATTACGACTGTTGAGAAAATGGCTTAAAAGAGCTGAGACAAGTCTTTGTGCTTTTTAATTGAGTATTTAGATAATATACTTTATGAAAAGCTCCCTTTTCAATTGCACTTTCGAAGGAAAAGCCTCTGACGAAGCTTTTGTCCATACTGCCAGGAACTATGGAAGGCTCAAAAATTGAAGAAGCCTTTCAGGAAATTTCAATGAACCTGCTCAGTATGAGGACAAATCTTAAGGCTGTAATTTTTGACGAAGATTTCGGAGCCTTCAGACACATATATTCGGAAAGAATCCGGAACACAATGCTTCTTTTAAGGAAAGTGTCCACAAAAACCATGAAGCTGCAAGCTCCTCGATCATAAAACTTGCATGCCATCTAAAAGAACTCGGGACAGTTGAAGCGCGAATCCGACGCTCCCTTTATGACGTCACTTCAACAATACACTCCACGGCTGTAATTTTTGCCTCACTTATTGCAGGAATTACCCTTGCTATTTTGGAGGGAATTTTTAAAAACTTTAGTAATTTAGATGAAAGAGTAAAACACGTTCATGTGGCTATATTAAAAAAATTTAATACACTTGAAGATAAATTAAGAAGTTGATAGGGAAATGGGGGTCTTATTTGAATATAAAGGAAAAACTTCAGGATGCTGTCAATGCCCTTAATTATGGCAGTCTTTCCGTACAGGATAAAAAGATAGAGGAAACCTGCTCTTACCGGATAAAGCAGACAAAAAGCCGGAAAACCATTGTCATCAATTGTAAGGAATGTGATTCGGGATCTTCCCTTAACGACATGCACTGCAGAAAAAACATTCTCGGAATTCTGCAAAAAGAGGTCAAGGCCAATTGTCTGGTGCTCTCAAGGTTGTATGAACGAGACTACGAAGGAGAAGCCCTGTCTTTACTTTATATTCTTGCAGGTTTTGAGGGAATCGTAACAGCGTATGAAAGTGCGGAAAAAGTTCCCAGAGCCTGTACTTTGTCTGAAAAGAAAAACTGCGAACTGGAAAGAAAAGAAATAATTGCTTCTTTTGCTAAAACCGTAGAGGCTGACCCTTTAAAAGCCAGGCTGGAAATAAAACGGTTTATTCAGGGAAAAATGCTGAATAAAACTCCAGATAGAGTTACACAGAAAGTTATGGGAACAATTTTGGAAAGAATCCCTGAGAAATTTACAGGAAAAATTACAGGAAGAGTTACAGAAAAGGATTCGGAAAAG
>DUGT01000115.1:34018-35031 GCA_013331275.1 Methanosarcina sp.
GAAAAGGATTCGGAAAAGAATTCGGAAAAGAATTCGGAAACTACTTCAGTTTGTAAGGCGTGTTCTGAACACTTTTATCAGATACTTTATGAAATTGAAGAAAAAATATCCGTTTTTCCTGATGTTCCTGTTATCAAAAAATCTGAAATTCGAGTTTTATTAAAAGAGCCGGTAGAAGATTCCAAAAAAGGACAGGGAAAAACGATCGAAAAAACAATAGGAAAAATGGCAGGAAACCTGATAAAGAACACGTCAGGAGAATTAACCCTGGCAGAAATTTCCAGACACTTTCCGTTTCTGGCAACTGAAAACCTGAAGGAAAAAATGGAGAAGAATGAAAGGGCGGCAGAAGAGCTTTTCGACTACGAAAGTGGCATCAAACCCCATGTTAGGCCCCCTTTTTCCAGTTCCAGGGTCTATGCAGATGTGCCTGAAAATACCGAATTTTTTGAGTGCTATGACATAGACGGCAAGGAAGGCAGAAAACTTGAGGTTTCAATTTATCGTTACATTGACAGGCCGGAAAAACTTTACATGATCAGACCTCCGGAATATAATCTCAGGGAGGAAGACCTCAGACTGCTTGAAAAAGTTCGGATGAGAATGATCCGGCACAGGCCAAAAGACCTTGCTTTTACAGATCCGGTCGTAGCAAGGGAATATTTCAGGCGCATGGCAAAAGCGCTTCTGGAAGAAGAATTGATCGCAAACGGGGAGGCCTGCAGTCCTGACCAAATGGAAAGTTACGCCGACCTGCTTGCAAGGTATACGAACGGACTAGGTATAGTTGAAGACCTGCTTTCCGATGCCAGGATTACGGATGTATATATCAACGCTCCTGCCGACAAAAATCCTGTCCATGTTGTGCTTGAAGGAGAGGAATGTGTAAGTAATGTTTTTCTCTCACAGGACGACCTTGATGCCCTTGTCTCCAGGTTCAGGATAATCAGTGGAAGGCCTTTTGGAGAAGCGATTCCTGTGCTGGAACTTAACCTTGAGGCTTTCGGGGTAAG
>DUGT01000115.1:35253-48407 GCA_013331275.1 Methanosarcina sp.
CCTAAGCTGATCAATACAGGTTCGGTTTCCCCATATGCAGCCGGGCTTTTAAGCTTTCTAATGGATGGGCAGGCTTCAGTCCTGGTAGCAGGAGAAGTCGGAGCAGGAAAAACCTCCCTGCTGTCTGCTATGCTGCTTGAGATTCCGCAGAAGTACAGGATTCTTACAATCGAAGACACACATGAGCTCCCTATCGATGAGCTCCAGAGCCTGGGCTGGAAGGTTCAGGGAATGAGCTCACAGTCCTCGGTTTTGAGATCAGGAGCTGAGATGAGCCCTGAAACTGCGCTTCGAGCAGCTCTGCGCCTTGGAAATTCCGCTCTTGTGCTTGGGGAAGTGAGGGGGGAGGAAGTAAAAGTGCTATATGAAGCCATGCAGGTTGGAAAAGCCGGAAACTCGGTTATCGGGACTATTCACGGTTCATCTACTGAAAACGTATACGAGAGAATCGTGCACACCCTTGGGGTTCCTCCAGCCTCGTTTAAAGCGACGGACGCCGTAATTATCTGCTCTAGTATAAGGCTTGAAGGCAGCATGAAAAAACTAAAACGAGTGAGCCGTATCGCAGAAATCACCAGTGCAGTAATCGAAAATCCCGAACCTTCGGATATCTTTACAGAGTTAATGAAATATGATGCATCTCAGGACTGCTTGCTTGCAGAAAAAGTTCTGGAGCAAGGACAATCCGAACTTATAGAAAAGATTGACAGGAAATGGGGGATTTCCATAGATAGAGCCTTAAAAAATATCGAACTTCGGGCAAGGATAAAGGAAAAAATCGCAATTGAAGGACTAAAAAAATCGTTTCTGCTGGAAGCTGAAGCCGTTAGCCAGGCAAATAACATGTTCTGGCTGCTTTCGGACTCCGTGAAGAAAGGAGGGTCATACGAAAAAGAGTGCGGAAATAGTCCTGCAGGTAATTCTGCAGGTAATTCTGCAGATAATTCTGCAGATAATTTGGAATCCGACTGCAGAAATGACCTAGAAACTCTTTATAGGCAATGGGAAACCTGGTTTGAGAATTTTGCCAGAAAAGGTTCGGATAAAGGAAAATGATTTTTAAATGGAGACGTTGTAAGAGGGAAAAAATATGGGTGAAGAGAGCAACTGGTATGTGCGAACCTGCAAAACCACAGCAAAGCAATGGATATGGGCTGTCCCTGACCCTGCTGCCTTCCGCAAGCGCTGCGAAAAGAGTGTAAGCCGAGAGTACAGGGACGCGCTCAGGTTTACCGGTTATGAACTTGAAGCTTTCGAAACTATCCTCTTTTCCTATGTAGGAACCTTTGCAACTTTAATCCTGCTGGCAACAGTAGACCTTTTCCTGATGCTTTCAAGAAGTTTTGATGCCAGAGTACTTACTATAATGGGAATACTTACCCTTGTCGTTCCTCTGTTAACCCTCTATTACCTGAGCGAGTATGTGAAACTCAGAGCAGGGTTTATGAAAATCTCCTCACTTGGAGACATTCCTGAAATCCTGAGTTATATAGTCATGTCCATGAAACTTGTTCCTAACCTGGAACATGCCGTACTTTTTGCAGCCCGAAATTCCGAGAGGCCGCTTGCAAAGGACCTGAGAAAATTAGCCTGGGACCTGAACCTCAGGATTTACAGCAGCATGGATGATGCTCTTCTTTCTTTTGCTGACCTGTGGGGAAGAAATAGCGAATATTTCAAACGTTCTCTACACCTTATAAAGAGCTCGACAGCCGAACCTGATGAGGCTCAGAGGGTTATAACCCTGAACCGAGCCCTGGATATAAGTCTCGAAGGTACGGAAAGCCTTATGGACGCCTTTGCAGCAAAGCTGAAGACCCCAAGTTATATTCTCTATTCTATTTTCATTCTGATTCCACTCGCCCTTGTAGCTCTTCTGCCTGCGGTTACAGTTGTAGGAATGAAACCTGAAATAGTAGACCTTATCTTCCTCTATGACCTGATTTTTCCGGCTCTTGCTGCTCTCTACTCAGAATATATTCTTATGCAAAGACCGGTTGCTTTTATTCCCAGGCAAATTCCGGATTCCCACCCTGAGCTTGCAGATATCAAGCAGAAAAAACGCTTTGCTTTAACGCTCTCACTCCTGATACTATGCCTTATAGCACCTTTAGGATACCTCCTGTTGAGATTAGGAAACCCTGGAGGAATAGTAGCAACCGCACCCCTGGAAGGATATTTTTCACCTACGCTTCCTCTGATTCTGGGCGGTACAATCGGGATTTCAGTTTACCTTTATTTCTCGGCTGTCCCTTACAAGAGGATAAGAGACCGAATAAAAAAGATGGAACAGGAATTTGCAGATTCCCTTTTTGTACTCGGCAGGAGGATTTCCGAAGGAAAAGCCCCTGAAGAAGCTTTTGCCCATACTGCCAGGACCATGGAAGGCTCAAACATCGGAGAAGCCTTTCAGGAAATTTCAATGAACCTGCTCAGTATGAGGACAAATCTTAAAGCCGCAATTTTTGACGAAGATTTCGGAGCCTTCAGACATATATATTCGGAAAGAATCAGGAACACAATGCTCCTTTTTACCGAAAGTGTCCATAAAAATCATGAAGCTGCAGGCGCCTCGATTATAAAACTTGCAGACCACTTGAAAGAGCTTGGAACAGTCGAAGAAAGAATTCGGCGCTCCCTTTACGATGTCACTTCAACCATGCGTTCTACAGCTGTAATTTTTGCCCCACTTATTGCAGGGATTACCCTTGCTCTTTCTGAGGTTATTACGAAAATTCTGAACCAGGTAGCCGAAAGGGTAAACCGAATTCCTGCCGATATGTCAGGAATGCCAGTAGAAATCGGAGAGGCAGCTTTTTCCCAGTCAATTTCTCCTGACCATTTCCTGCTTGCAATAGGGGTTTATATTGTCCTGATCAGTGCTATCCTTACTCGTTTTGCAGGCTCGGTGGAATACGGAGGAGACCGAACGCAGTTGAAATACGACCTGGCCTGCATGCTCCCGATTTCAATTGCGATATTTGCAGTTTCTACTGCAGCCTCAAGAATTATTTTCCGGGGGCTGGTATGAAATGAGAGTTATAGTAAACTAAATAATTACTGTTCATTCAAAAATTTCGCAAAGCGAAAATAAACGGCATTTTGTGGATTTCTGTCAAAGCGAGTTTGATTAGTTATCTTTATTTATGCTATCTTATCTGCATCTTTTTCCAAGAATTTAAGCCGTACTTGCAATTGCAATAATTATTAATATAGAGCCTTGAAATGGCAATTCTTGACCTGAACTGTTTACTGTATTGGTTACTAATATTGGTTGCAGAAAGATTATCGGCTGACATTTTCCTTTCTGTGACTGCTAAGATGCCCAAAATTCTCAACAGTCACAAAAGGTCTACTAATGTTAGTATTGAGTAGCTTATACCGAAACTATACTTCCTGTTGTAGTCGGCAAAAGAATTTTTAAGAAAAATTGTAACTATTCAGCTTATCAAAACATGTTTATTGATAGTGATTATAATTAAAGTGAGGAATCCAAGAGATAACCTTTGGAAAAGGAAGAAACGTAGTCAATTGCCAACAGTTTATGAAAATCAATTTGCAAAAACTTATCGATTGGATTTTAATAAAGATGGATATTAATTCTATTTTAAATAGTCTGAACAGTTACGAAAAATTTCCCTAAGTTTGTAGAGTCGTCTTTGAATTTTTAGAATTTTTGAGGTTTCATTTTATGACTGTCTACGAGAAAATACGCACACAAAGTTGAAGGTCAGGAATTGCTAGTTAAACTTTTCTCCTTTATATTAAATAAGTAAAGAAATCTGCGGAGATAGCTGCTACTGGTTTTAAGTGGTGCATTATATTAGAAATAAAATCCAATCTCTCAGTAGTCATAATAAGAAATAATTTTTTACAAATTTTATTTTTGTTAAACCAGATATCTTGTTTTGAAGTTTGCAATTTTTAGCAGTAAAATAAGCTTATTTTTTAGATTTTGATGGTCAATTTGTATCTGATTGATATTATATATATTTACATCGTATATTTATATTATGGGGAAAAAAGGTCCAAAACCACAATTTATTAACGTTGCATGTCAGAACAAAGATTGTAAGCTTTATGGTCTTACTGGCCAAGGCAATGTTGTTGGAAATGGTACTTACATAAGCCGTGGAGAAAAAACAAGAAGATATCTTTGTCATCACTGCGGCAAAGTATTCAATGATCATACAGGCACTTTTTATCATAACCTTCGCAAAGATGAGCAAACTATTGACTTAGCTTTAAAAATGTCTATGAAAGGCATGAGCATTGAAGGTATTGCCGATGTTTTAGAGGTAGAATCTGCCAGTGTAAAACGATGGTTAGCTCTTGCAGCTGAACAATGCGATAAAGTAAATGATACTATGATGAAGAACGTGGAAGTGTCAAAGGTAGAAATGGATGAACTATGGGTCATAGTTCAAAAAAATAGTTCCAAGAATGAAAGATTATGAAGATGATGGACACTGGATGTGGGTAGCTTTTGTACCAGGTTGTAGGCTAATACTTGATTTTGTAATAGGTCCAAGAAAACAGTATCTTGCAGACAAGTTGGTTGAGTTAATCGATAAACATCTTTCAGATAAAATCCCCATTTTTGTCACAGATGGACTGAAATTTTATAGAGAAGCTCTATTAAAACAATTTGGAATTTTGAGAGAGTTTCCAAGAACTGGGAAAAGAGGAAGACCAAAGAAACCAAAAATCGTTCCCTCTGATGGTTTAAAGTATGCACAGGTAGTCAAAACGAGAGTAAATGGAGTACTTGAGAAAGTAGAAAAGAAAATCATCTTTGGAGAAGAAATTGAACAAAACGAAATCTCAACAACTTTACTTGAAAGACAAAACCTGACTTTTAGACAGGATAACAATAGAGTTTCAAGAAAAACGATCGGGTTTTCAAAAGCGAAAGAGTGGTTAGAGTATCAAATGAGGTTATATTGCACGTATTTTAACTTCTGTAGAGGTCATGGAGGATTAAAATACAAAGATGAAAGAGGGGTTGAATGCAAAAATACACCTGCGAGAGAGGCAGGAATTACGAAGTCAATATGGAATTTAAAGGAACTGCTGACATTCAAGTGTTTTAAAACATCAATCGGATAAAGATGGACCATCAAAAGATTCAAGAGGAGGTAAATTTGAATGGAAGTAGGGTTCCATAACAGCAATAATGGGTTAATTTGACAATGTCAAGTTATAATACTTTTTTAGAAATATTGAAACAACTTTCTAAAACTACGTTAATTTCGAAAGAGTTTTAACCTGTTAATTCTTCAAATTAGATTTAATAAATTAATAAAAATAATTAGTTTTCAGTAAGTATTCTTCTATTTTTATATAAAAAGTAAATTATAATTAATTAAGACAACCTTACTACCTAGGTTAATGACGAAATTGATGGTTAAAAACAGATAAAGTGAAAAATATTTTCATTTGTTTGTGCTTGTTATTCGAAGAATATTATGTGCGTTTGACTTTGGAAAGTCTACTGTTATTTGTTTCATTAAACTAATTTAAATGGAAAAATTATACTACACCGTCAAAGTAAATATAAAATGTAGTAAAGTCAAGTTAAAGGTGGAGAATGAAATGGCTGGAAAGTATCTCAGGTATATAAGGCAGTACTGGAAAGAAACAAGATTTTACATTATAATTTTCATTCTCTTAATTATACTGGATTTAATAATTGTTCACATACTAATACAATATAGGCCTTCACTTACATTGTCAAATACCTCTTCACTTGCACCATCAAATGTGACTGTATGGGTAACTGGCGATGGAAGTGGAAACTTCACCTGCAATGGGAGCAATGATCAGGTGGAGATAAATAAAGCTTTTGCATATGTTGCAGAAAATCCACAGTTCACAACCGTTCATCTGAAAGGCCCAAACACATACCTTATCTCAGATACTATTTTCATCGGAAATAATACTATACTAGAAGGAGATGACACGGCTGTAATTAAACTTCTAGACCAAGCAGACTGGCCAGTGGGAAAGCCCATGATAACACAGATTAATAGCACCGGAATGCATGGAGTTACTATAAAAGGATTTGAAATCGATGGAAATCATGACAACAATCTGGATAAACCAAAAGGGTACGGATATCACAACATGATTCATTTCCGTAACTCTAGGGATATTCAAGTTCACGATATGTACATGCATGATGGACACGGAGAAGCTTGGAAAGTAGACAATAGTTCCAATATTCAGTTTTACAATAACACCATATTCAAAACAGGGCATAACGGGCTTTTTGCTGAAAATTGCCAGAATGTAGAGGCCTGGAACAATAACATAACAGTCAGGACTGACTCCGGTCTCAGATCGAGGAACTCGAACCATGTAAAATTCCATGATAATCGGATAGATTCCTTTTACCACTGGAGTGCAGGTAGCGCTGGAATTTTGATTGAGAAAACAACAGGTGTCGTAAATGATGTTAAAGTATACAATAATACTATTCAAAATACTTATGGACCTGGAATCTGGTTGATAGGCTGTTGTAGGCATTATACCAGGGATGATGCTAAGAATGTATATATTCATCACAATATTTTCTACAAAACCGGCACGAACCCTAATATTGACTGGGTAGGAGGTATAGTGACAAGTGGATTTTATGACACTCTCATTGAAAATAATACCTTTGATGGAATATATCATGGTGCAATTATTCAGATGTATCCTAGAGGCGGTACTCACATTTATCCTACATATAATAACTCAGGCCATATTGACCTTTCACCTAAAGACACAGGATACACGACAATTGTCCATAATAATATTATCGCAAATACTAAACAGCGCAAAAAAGATCCAAATGGAACAGGGTATGGAGTGATTAATTATTTGCCTGAAACGCATACTATTATGCTGAAGAATAATTGCCTGTACAATAACTATGCAGGTAATTACCTGAACTGCACATCAACCACCGATATATATGTAGATCCTGCACATTTAAATCGGAACATTGGAGCTGGATATTATTCAGAAGAGTTTCAAGAATCAATCAACCAAACCATGATAAATTCCATATTAGCAAAAAGATGTTCATGAAGCAGAGCTTAACCAACTCACTACTTTTTTTAAAAACAGTTTTTTGAAAGTTTTAATCCGCTTAGACCCGTATTGCTACAGTTCGCCTGCCTGAACGGAAAACTTTGGTGTCTACAAATTTGCATTTGTACCGGTAGTAAATTGAATTTTTGTGAATAAAAATGTTTGTTCAAATTACACTGTGTAAATAATTATATGACAAACTAAGCTAATACTTTTTTAAAGAATAAGCCAATTAATGATGGGTTTCTGATTGCACTGCCTGCAACTTAGAAGTACTAAAATAAGGAGGCGAATTATATTCCTATACAGCCTCTGACCGACATCTTGATAGGTTTATATTCAGGGTTATGTTCGTTGAAATTAATCAACGCAACCCTGGAAGAACTTAACAAAGACTGCCGGTTTGTTGGAAAAGCTGAAAGAAAAATGGATAGGTAAATAACTACCATTTTTCTGAAAAAACGATAGATCAGGAGATTAACAAAGTTTTCCTGATTTATCACCTTTTCCTAGATAGATTTTTAACTTGAAAAGTCATTTATCAACTGTATAGGAATTAAATTCGCCAAAGTTTTAGTTTCCGCTCAAATAGGCAGACTGCAGAAATGCAGTATTTGAGCGGATTACTTTAACTACACTCTTTTTTAATGTATTGTGACTACTCTAATTACTGAAATCGCGGTCAGTTGACTTGCTATTAAAAGAACCAATATTTAGAATATATTATTCTACTATTATATCAATTCTAATTATATTATTTTTGATTTTATTACTTAGAGGATTGGACTTCAGTAAACTGCCGCTAAGCTAAAAACTTACAGGCTTCTTTGGTCATCCTTTCTTCTAACGAGGACAAGCCGCACAAACCCCTACCTTCCTTAAAATAACATAAAACACTGAGGTGAAATAAAATGAAAACAAAGTTGATTTATACTGTAATCCTAGTAACTTTTTTGTTAATGGGAGTTGTTTCACTCGCAATAGGGGAAACATCTGACCAAAACAACACTTCCATTTCTGTTGCAAACGATACAGCAAATAATACAACAGCAAATAATACAGCAAACATATCTATGCCTGTTGCTAACACTACAGCGCCTAATGGTATCTTTGAAGCGACTGTAGACAATGTACTTTCTACTGATAGTACTAATTCAGGAGGCAATAATAGCAGTATGGCTTCTCTTACTTTGACTTATCCAGAAGGGAACACTGAAGACATCGGTTTTGTGCAGATCACACCAGGAAGTCAAGAGGCCAATATCTACAACACTTTAAACTCTGCCTATTTAAACGAAAAACACGTTGAAGTTGCTATTAATAACGATAGTAACGGGAATGCTGTAATTACAAGTGTTTGGTACGCGCCAAAAACGGGATTTTCCTTTAAACTATAAAATATAAAATTAAATTTGTTGTCTGCTAAAGTTTACGGGCTATATCCCGTCATTAAAATGACAAGGATTAGCCTTTCTTTTTTCCTAAAGACTGAATGGTAGTTGACGGATAGTATCTGCGAGTCGATATTGTTATTTAGATAATTAGACATAATTTACAGCAAGGAACTAACCGAAAAGGTGAGCATAATGTCAAATCCTGATAAATTCGATGTAAAAGCAAAACGTATCTACGAAGCCCATAAAGAAGAATGGGAAAAACTGTACAATGGAAAAATCATAGCTATAGATGTTGATGTTAATGACATTGTATCTATCGGTGATCACCTTAAAGATGTTAGTTTGCAAGCAAGAAAAAAGCGTCCAGGCCACCGTTTCTTTGTGCGTAGAGTAGGTAAAAATCCTTCAGTTGCCCGCCTTAGGAATAGAAACTATGCATAAAAAAGCTACTTTTGATTATTACGATAATGACCCTCTTGTCGTTGTAACTCTCGTTAATCCAGTTCTAGGAAAAAGGCATAAAGCTTGTGCATATCTTGATACGGGCTCAGATGCAGTTGTCATACATACCAAAAGACATCTGGTTTAAACTTGGGTTAGATCAGGACTTAATGGCAAGTGTAAGTGTTGTTGGAGACACAGTTAATACATGGTACACTTTTATAGATTTAGAACTCCTTCAGAACAAACACAAAGATATTGAAGCTTTTTATAATGATACAGCAGGAGATATCTTAATAGGCAGAAACATTCTTGATGAGTATTCTGTAACATTCGATGGCAGGAATTCAAAGTTGCATATAGAGTGACTACTCCCACTACTGAAGCCACGGTCATCCTGCTTAAAGGTCATGAAAACATTTAAAAAGAAATTGGTTAAATGACATAAGGAAAAATGGAAAAAATCTGCATATTTCGCTAGCTTTTTATGTTTCCAGATCAAATAGTTAAATGCGCATTCTTGAGCAAAGGCTCAAGTTCTAATACCCGCTTGGATCTAGGCAATTCGAGCGGATATTTTAGTTCTTCCCTTATTCGCTTAACTAAGCCGATGTTTTAGTCAACTCTCTCAAACTTGCGTTGATTAGTTTAATAGAACACAAGCAAGAAGACAGTTTGACCAAAACGTCAGCTAGCTCAGGCAGTACAAAAGGCAATGTTCGTCACCTCCTGTTTATTTATTCACTTTCGAACTGCAGGCGAATGCAATTCAAAAGCGTATAACAAATAGATTCTAAACGGCTTTTTACAGTAAACTGTTTTTATTAAACTTAACTCTTGTTTTTGATCGTAATTCTTCAGTTCCCCTAGTAAAGAAGCAATAGTCAGCTTCTAACCAAATATGTTTGACGAAAATACTGCTTATATTTCACTTGAAACAATTCAAACCGGACACAGTTAAAATACGACCTTGCCTGCATGCTCCCGATATCAATTGCAATATTTGCAGTCTCTACTGCAGCCTCAAGGATTGTCTTCAGAGGGCTGGTGTGAAATAAGAGTTATAGTAAACTGGTTATTACTATCCATTCAAGAACTGGCCCCAAAGCGCAAATAAAAGAAAGGGGCTTTAATTACCCCCGAAGAAATTAAAAGTTACATTCGACAAATTTGCATTCTTAAAATCAAACCAGTACTGTTCTATCGTACCTATAATACCTTGATTATTCACAGTATTGGCAGATCCGTTTACAATATTCTGTATTCCTGAGTCATTCTTCTCAACAGGCTGCGTACTTTCTGAATCTGGCGGCACAGGATCGGTTGTCTGTTCAGATGTGTTCCCAAAATAACTTTTCACAGTGTTATAACTGGTAACTCCAGTAATTCCACAATCAAACTTCCTGGAAGATCCCCAGTCTCTATACGACACGGTTTTACTCTTGTCGTAAAAGGCTGTTACTTCCTTCTTTTGAGGTCCGAACCAGCCGTAGTATGCCTCATATCCTTTTTTATTACTGGCTGCCGGATAGAAGACATTGATATAAATTGGAGGATGTTTTGTGAAATTAAGTTCTCTGATATCACAATTCCAACCATACTCTTCTGAAACATATTGACCGATTTCGCAGGCTAGTTGGTAGGAATTGTTCTGGTTACTGAGGTTGTAATCGAGCATGACCTGGGTGACTTGCTCTTTTGTAGGAGTTACGTAATTTCCCGTAGCCGAAGCTAATGGAATTGCGAGCATAGCAACAAAAAGAATACTGAATAACTTGAGTTTCATAATCAGTTCTCCATAATAGCATTTACTTCACTTTCATGATCAGTATCAACAACTTTATGCCATCTTGTTCCATAATATACGAAGATTTTCCTTCAACACTGACGTTCTATCAATTTTTCTCAAGAAAATCACTAAAAGTATAAGTACATTCTTTTTTTTGAAGAGGCTGTTGAACCTTCGTAATTTCCAATAATATCATTTAAAGCTTGATAAATATGTTTAGATTCACTACTTTCGCTGGTTACTTCTTCGGATTGATTACCTGCCTCACCCGATTTATTTAGTTTCCAACATACTTTTTTAATTTATATCCATTAAAGCATGAAGAAGAAACTATAGGTTCATTGGGAAATTTTATATGCAGTTGGAATATGTACTGGCCTGCATGCTGCCAATTTCAACTGCAATATTTGCAGTTTCCACCGTAACCTCAAGGATTATCTTCAGACGATTGGTGTGAAAATAGAGTAACAGGTATTACCTGAAATTCCTCAACAGTTGTGAGTGAAAAGAGAAAATCGGATAAACAGAAAAAACGTACTCAAAAGTTTCTTCTCCAAATAGTAGATCTTTCTTTTTTTCTTATATTATTTTTCATCTTAGGGTAGATTTGCCTCAAATATTAGGATATTTTTATCGCATATAATGGATTTTTGGCAATTTATTAGTGTATTAGATTATTAATAGTAATATTTTATTATTATTTAACTTCTTATTTGATGATTAAAAGAGTTTTATGTTTCTAAATTGGATTTCTCTATTAATTATATTACTTGAATAGTAATGATTACACAATCCGGTTTAACCAATATTAGTGATATAGGAGAGTGAAATAGTGATTGTTAGCAAAAATATTCTAATGCTGTATCCCGGGTCTGGGGGAGAGGTATACATTGGACTACCGATAATAGAACCTCGACCTGTCCCTCTTTACGGCATTGTCAGACCTCTATACGGCGTGCCTCTAAAATGAAATTGAACTAGAACTTGTGGGTTGAACGACAAAATCAATAGCAAAAAACCAAAAATCTAAAATGTACTGATTTTAACAAGCTTACATGTTCTTGATTTTGTTTCACAAATGCATGAACCCTGATAGGAAAAAATTTGAAGGGCATTAATGTCCCCATATATTTTAAACTTTTTTCAAATTAAAGTCTGAATAATATTTTTAACATAATGTTTAAACCAATAGAATGTCAGAATGCTCAGATCCATCTTACAGGCTTCGGATCAGGTTGCTCTTATGGAGTAATAGAGATGAATACAAGTGAATACAAACCTGAATTTTGTGTGTGGGAACTTACACTAAAATGCAACATGAGGTGCAAGCACTGCGGTTCTATAGCAGGAAAAGCCAGAGAAAATGAACTCACGGTTGATGAATGTCTTAATGTAGCCGAACAACTGGCAGATCTCGGATGCAAGCAGGTAACTTTTATTGGGGGCGAAGTCTTTCTGTACGAAGGATGGGAAAAAATATCCAGGAAGTTATCTGAGAAGGGGGTAGATGTTAATCTTATTACCAACGGGTTTTTACTTGGAGATGAACAAATTACCCAGATAAAATATGCCAGATTAACTAACGTGGGGATTTCTCTCGACGGAATGGAAAGCAACCATAACAATATGAGAAATATAAGCACTTCGTTCGAAAAAGTAATGCAAGCCCTGGAGATACTTAACAAAGAAGGCATCCCTGTAGCTATTGTAACCAGTTTGATAGAGAGAAACTTTGTGGATTTATGGCCAATGTATAATTTACTTGTGGAAAAGGGAATAAAACTCTGGCAGATGCAGATCGTTAACCCTATGGGAAATATGGCCGATAAAAAAAATCTTCTCCTCGACCCTGCAAAAGTACCTCTGATTACCAGGTTTATTCGAGAAAAGCGTAAAGAACAGAAGATTGCCATCTATGCAGGAGACAACATCGGATATTTTGATGAGAATGAATTATACTTAAGGGGCGAGTTCGGAACAATATGCTCATGGTCAGGATGTCAGGCAGGTTTGAGAGTTGTCGGGATAGGTAGTACAGGCAATGTTAAAGGTTGCGAGTCACTCTATTCGGATGAGTTCATAGAAGGTAATTTACGTGAAGAATCCTTATCCGAAATCTGGTATAAAGAAGGTAATTTTGCTTATAACAGGAATTTCGATACGAGTATGCTGACAGGCAGTTGCAAAGATTGCAATAAAGGAGCTATTTGCAGGGGTGGATGCAGAGGAGCCTGTTATTTTACAACTGATTCCAAATTTGAAAACCCTTACTGCTGTTATCCTGGAAAAACCAGCATAAGTAAGGATTACTTCAAGAGTAACATCTTGAAATACAGTGAGAAAAATTAACTCTTATTCGGTGGGACAACAAGCCTTTTAAAAAAAGGCTTGAGCGAAAACCCGAGAAACGTTTGGATTTGAAAAACTTATCCTCTAACCCTATAGGC
>DUGT01000115.1:48511-50041 GCA_013331275.1 Methanosarcina sp.
TGATCACAAGCCTTTTAAAAAAAGGCTTGAGCGAAAACCACTGACAAATATCAAACGTTAGCTTTTTTGTCGTTTATGGGTGAAGGAAAGAAACTACAGCCATTATTCCGTATGTCCCAAGAAGCTGTAATCCTTCAAACCAGTTGCTTTTGCCGTCCTCGATTATGGATTTAACCATTAAGACGGCGGAGACTATGGCAGCGAGTTCGAAAGTGGTGAAAATCAGATTCATGGGGTTCTCGAAGAAATAACTCGTAAACACCAGGACCGGTACGACAAACATAGCGATTTGAGTTGTCGAGCCGATTGCAATCTGGAGCGCCAGATCCATCCGGTCCTTAACTGCTATTGTGATAGCTGAGACGTGTTCTGCAGCGTTTCCGATAATTGCTATGAAAATCATACCTATGAACATTTCAGTCCAGCCAAGGTTTTCAGCCAGGGGTTCTATGGAGCCGACCAAAATTTCACTCATAACAGCAACCGTAACTGTCGACGCGAGAAGAATCAAAACGGATTTTTTGACGCTCCACTTGGCAACGCACTCTGTTGTGTCAATAGTGTAAAGGTGTTTGTGTGTGTGAAGCGAGAACAGCAAGCTCGCAAGATACGACACGGCCATAATGACCGAAACTGCAATGCTCAAGGTCTCGACTGTCGCGTCTGAAGGGTTTTCGGAAGTCAGAACGAAAACAGCCGGCATTACAATAGCTGCAGTTGCAAGAAAGAGAGTAGAGGCGCTTGTCTTTGCAGCTGTAGTATTGAACTGCTGCTCATCTTTTCCGAGACCTCCGAAGAAAAATGCCATTCCCAGAATCAAAAGCAGATTTCCAATTATGGATCCCGTAATCGATGCCTTTACCATTTCAGTAAGTCCTGCTTGCAGGGAAAAAAAACTTATGATTAATTCCGTTGCGTTCCCGAAGGTAGCGTTTAATAATCCGCCCAGGGCTGGGCCGGTATATGCCGAAATCTCCTCCGTAGATTCACCGATGAATTTCGCAAGCGGGATGATTGCAAGCGAGGCTAAAACAAAAATTGCTATGGGAGAAGAGTGTATATACTCTGCGAACAGACTCAGCGGTACAAAGATAAGAAATAATTTAAAAATTTTTTCCAGAATTTTTGTTTTTTCCATATTAACGAGTCTCCTCTGCAACCTGGCAAAGAGTTACCATAAGACGACCTAGAATATTAGCCTTCTCATTTTATGTGTTAATAACAAAACTGAAAGATATTTTTATCCCTCAAGCTAGACAGGAAGGAAAACTTTAGGAATTAAAAGAGAAAAGGGAGGAAGGAAATAAATGATAAATGAAGTTAAAAATGAGTTTCTTTGGTCAAATATCTAATTTTAAGACAATACATATTAAATTCTTACATTTATTTCATGTTAATTAATATAGACTTATGAAAATATTACTTTGATTTAAAAATTCATTTTAAAATTTTTATCGTTTGGGGAGTATTATGAAAATTAAACTAGCACTCTTAATTTCCTTTCTAGTTTTCTTAGTATTCGGGAATTTG
>DUGT01000115.1:50218-55262 GCA_013331275.1 Methanosarcina sp.
AACAGAAACAGAAGCAACACAAATATCACCTTATGATAGGGTTCAGGAAGTAGAGGCCGCCCCAGGAGTAGAGACTCAGATCACAACTAGCGAAAGAGTAACAGTACACTATTGTCCTGCTATTTATGGTGATAAAATAATATGGTATAACAATAATTATGGGACAGGTTCCGATATTTGTATGTACGATCTTTCAACTTCCACTATGTCCAATATCTCTGATAACGAATTTGACGAGTATGACCCGGTGATTTATAAGGACAGGATAGTCTGGATAGATAGTCGAAACGGGCATCCTGAGATTTACATGTACAACCTTTCTACTTCTACAGAAAGCAGGATTACTAATTTCAGATCTTTTAAAGCAGGTCCTGATGTCTATGAAGACAGAATCGTCTGGTTTGATATGCGTAATGGGAACTACGATATCTACATGTATGACCTTGCAAACTCTACAGAAACTCAGATAACTTTTAATGAATCAGGTCAGACTTCTCCTTCCATCTATGGTGACAGGATAGTATGGACAGACAGCCGCAATGGGCAGGAAAACACCGATATCTATATGTACAATATTTCCACTGCCAGGGAAAGTCAGCTCACCAAAAATGAGTCAGATCAGCTTGGTCCTGCAATATATGATGATAAGATAGTCTGGACTGATATGCGTAACGGAAACGCGGATATTTACATGTACAATCTTTCTACGTGTGAAGAGTACCAGATTACCACAAATGAATATGTCCAAGCTAATCCGGCTATTTATGAAGATAAAATTGTATGGGTAGACTGCCGTGGGAAACAATCAGGTGCTTATCCGGATAGCGACATTTACATATACGATCTTTCTACTTCAAAAGAAATGTCAGTTGTAACTGAAGGATCCTCACAGTCCGATCCTGATATTTATGGGAACAGGATAGTCTGGGTAGATAATCGCG
Organism: Methanosarcina sp.; assembly: GCA_013331275.1. Classification (GTDB taxonomy): domain Archaea; phylum Halobacteriota; class Methanosarcinia; order Methanosarcinales; family Methanosarcinaceae; genus Methanosarcina; species Methanosarcina sp11020u. The sequence goes on from DUGT01000115.1 coordinate 51,160, forward strand.
ACAGACACTGGCAACATTATAACATATACATGTTCACACTTGAAACTTCTGAGGAACCAGGGGCAGCCGAGCCTGTAGAAGGACTGAAAAAACTCAAAGATTACTTAAATTCCCTGTGCCTGCAACTCTCTACAGCAACTGTTCTCGGTGCAAGGCTAGATAGTGCAATCGCTTATCTGGAAAAAGGAGACGAAGAAAAATCACTGACAGAGCTTGAAAATTTTATTGAATGCGTTTATTCCATGCAAGAAAAAGGCAGGCTTGAGGATAAAGAAGTTGAATGCATAGTCAGTGAGACCCAGAGAAGTATTGATCTTATGAAAATTCCTGACAGGATTTAATGGATTATAATTCTTGAAAAAAAAGAAATAATAGAAGCAAATAGCAGAAACGTGAGACGACGCTTCCATCTGAAATTTCATCTAAAGCTTCCGTTTGAAATCAAAGATATAAAAGTAAAATGGAGAGTTTTTGCTCCATTTTAAAACCTTAAAAGTTGGATTTCAGAAACATGGATTTCAGAAACATGGATTTCAGAAACATGTATTCGAGAAGCATGGATTTCTGGGTAGAGTCGTCTCTTACGAAATATCTCTTTTTTCGGCAGGCCTGAAAGTAACAAATCTGGAACTTTCCTCAACATCGGCTTTCCCGTTGTTTCCGACTACAGGTAATACTTTTTTTGTACCGGCTGAATGCCTGGATTCTACCTTTACATCATGCCTGAGAAGCTTGAATTCCTTCGAAAGCATTCCCATAACTACCAGCATCATGATATATTCCGTAGCCGGAGATGCAGCCCACACTCCATCCAGGCCGAAGAAAACCGGCAGGATAAAAAGCAGAGGAAAGAGAACAACAAAAATCTTCCCAAGGTAGATAAAGAGTGCTGCTCTGATCCGGTTTATTGACTGGAAATAGATGGCAGTGAGGAGAACGGTACCTTCAACGAGCAAAGAGAATATGAAAATCTCCATTCCTCGCAGGGTAACTTCCAGAAGTTCAGCATCTCCCTGACTGAAGATTCGTATCACTTTTTCGGGGAAGAGGGAAATTAATAGAAATCCGATAACTCCTGTCAGGATACATGAAAGAATTGTCAGTTTCAAAGTTTTCGAAACTCTTTCGTAATAGCCAGCTCCGTAATTGAAACCTATAATCGGCTGTACTCCCAGAGCTATTCCCTCGAAAAGCATAGAGAAAATTGAAAAGACATATCCTATAACGCCATAGGCTGAGACCGCAAGCTCGGAACCGTACCTGAGCAGCATATAATTGTGCGCAAAGAGCACAAGAGCCAGTGAGAACTGCATCACGAAAGACGGAAGTCCGGCTCCAAGGATCTGGATCTGGGTGCTGAGTTTGAATTTCATGGCTTTAAGCCTGAGTTTCAATTTTGCCTCCCTGCTAAAAAGATAATTCGTGAGCAGTAATGCAGGAAGAGCAAAGGCAATTATCGTGGCAAAAGCGGCACCCTTCATTCCCATGCCCATATGCATGATAAAAAGGTAATCAAGCACAAGATTTACAATTACCCCTGCAATCATGATATTCATACAGAGCCTGGGTTTTCCGTCATTCCTTACCAGCGGTTCAAGGGCAACTGAAAGGATTATAAAGACCGAGCCAGCGAAGATAATCCTCAGGTAATCACGGGCAAAAGCTAGAGCAGACCCGGTGGCTCCAAGGATGCTGATTGAGGTTTCACAGAAAACCAGTCCGACTACGGTAAAAATTATTCCTGTAAAAAGACATAGGGAAAAAGCATTGTGTACTATATCCAGGGCTCGGCCAAGATTATTCTTTCCAAGTTGCAGGGCTGTCAGACTGGATGCACCGATTCCAATAATCACCCCTATGGCGATTATAACTATATAAGCGGGATAGGCGAGGGTAATTGCTGCAAGTCCCTGGCTACCTATAGCGTTTCCTATAAAAAAGCCATCAATTATTCCCTGGATTCCGGCAGTGACGACTCCAACAACGGTCGGAAATGCAAACTTCAGGAATAAACTTACTATATTCCCGGATATCATTTCTTCATCATTTACCATACCAGGCCCTCCTTATGCTGCAAAACCATCTTTTCAAAGGCCTGGTTTTGAAACTCTGAAACTTTCATTTCAGAGACCTGGTTTTGAGATTCCGGGACTATTTTTGCCGTTGTCAGGCGGAAAAACCTGTTCAAAGAGAGGTATGTTATATTGTTTTTCTGTAGAGATTGGTGTTTTCTTAAAGTTTTACATATACTTGAAGGACCAAGGCAGTAGGATTCGGCCCTCTCAAATAGTTTACATGAGGTCATAACTCATCCTGGACGAAGCTTCTGAAAATATGCAGATTCAAGTATTGTTGCCTTGTTGCAGAACTAATTAGTCTGTCTATGCCGAATTGGTAACTGCATATAATCTGGGTTAATTTGTGCGCATTTATGCAGCACTCATTCGTTTTACGAAGCTTCACCGTTTAAAGAGTAAAAGAGGATTCAAACGAACTAAGAATCCTGCTCAATCATGCAACAAAGCAAGTAAAACCAGATTCGGATAGTTATCTGGTCACAGCTAATTCTATATAGTAAAAAATATTTAAGAATCTATATATAGATTTGCACTCTTTTTTATTTTAATAGGTTATTTAATATGGAATTTTAAAAGCACCTAAGTAGATAATTTAGAACAGGTTTAAGCAAGAGCATAATAATAGGTTTAAAACTAAAAATGTATAAAATAGTCTGGATCTAAGTAAAAACTCTGGAAAAACATTAGATTTATTCATAGGCAATTAATAAGCCTATTCTAAAACCTTGAATTTTAAATAATTGCTCTAATTTCTAACATGAAAATAGTTTATATTTGGGAATGAAATTGGTTTTGGGATGAGCTCATTGTGAATGCTTATTGGAAAATTCAAGACGACCCTACAACAAGATTACCTGTTTTCGGAGTTGTATTTTTATTTGGATTAATACTAATTCTCATGGCTTAATTTTGCATTAGCAAAAATAATGTCGATTAGTACAAACTTCGGCTTTAAACTTTAATTTTTACTTTTTTTAGAATTATTATTAACATCGTAATCATACGCTTTAATAATAAACTCTTCCACTTTAGATGATATACCCGAGAATAGAAATCCGAGTACAAAAATAGAAATTAGGAAATCTTGGAATGTCTGTATATTGCTTGGAGGTTCAATATTTCCATACTCTTTAGATAGCCGATAAACTCCTCTGATAAAAAGGTCAATTAAACATCCACCCACTATTGAATAATGAAATGTTGAATATTTAGCAAATTTAACCCATATATCTTTACTTATAAAATAGGTTAAAGAGTATTTATAATATTTTTGAACTTGCCCTAAAATAATTGTAAATGGAAGCATAAGAAAACCATAGGCTAAGATTCCATACTCATATTTATGTACAGCAATATCAAATTTTCCAGTACCATTTTTTACATCACTGAATAGTAGATACATTATAATCCAAGAAGCAAGAAATGGAATGCTCAAACTATAAACATAGAAAAAAAAGCTATAATATTTTGCGAGTTTCTGATTTTTTAATTGCTTTGAGAATAATTTTTCAATCACTTTTGACTCTAGACTGGATTCATTATTATCTTTTAGTAAATTCCTTGATTTCTCCAGAAATTCCACGATATGCTTTTTTGAAGTCTGAGCGAAAAATATCAGATACACCAACATGACTGAAATAATTGAAAATGTTAGGTAGTCCATTAATGTTATCAAAGTAACAAAAAATTTGTCCTCTAACCAAGGTTTTCCTGCTGGAGATAATGTTTTCAATAACATAGTAGTAGCTGGATCATTTGCATCTATTGGATAATAAACCATAGCTACTGCAAGATATTTTGTAAAATATATTACATTGATGAACGTGAAAAGGCATATTAACAATATTGGAATACTTTTTTTTATGTCTATATTATATTCCCACTTAAACTGTTTAAATATTATTTTGTTTAAGGAAGTTATAAAGTATGATAAAAAAAGAAAAGCAAAACCCAAGTTAATAAGGAATCCAAACGGATTAAAGGAAGTATGATTCAAGAAGCAATTGTCAATTTGGTCGGATACGA
>DUGT01000220.1:0-2492 GCA_013331275.1 Methanosarcina sp.
TGATGACGTCTTACCAGATATCGATCTCTGGAATGGTGACAATGTTATCTTTTGCAAAGCAACTAAAATTAGTTGAATAGATTTTTCTAACTGAAAGTTTTTATGAAAGTCATGAAAATATTAGAAATATAGTTTAAAAAGAATCAAGAAAAATGAAAGTGGAGCCACAAAAACTCATAAATTTTTTAAAAATTCAAGGCTCTCAATTCCTTCTTCCACAGAACTCATCTCTGTTACGAAAATTCCTTTATAATCCGAAAGTTTTTCCATAACTCGCTTCCAGTCTATTGTGCCTTTTCCAAGGGGTAGATGTTCATCTTTTTTGCCCATGTTGTCATGGATATGCACATGAGAGATCTTTTCGTTAAGAAACTCCAGAAAATCGTCAATAAGCCCTACCGTGTTTGCATGTCCGACGTCGAAGGTAAAACCCACATTATGACTTCCAATGGACTCAAGCATTTCAAGCATTTCATCAGGATATTTTCCAAAAATTTTCGGCATATCAGGCATATTTTCAACAGCAATAAGGATTCCGAAGTCGGCTGCAAAGTCACAGATTTCCCTGAGAGAAGCAAGATTGGTAAAATAGGCTTCCTGTGGGACCTGTACGCCGTAAGGGGAAAGATAACCAGGATGTATTACAGCGAGATTAACATAGTTAGAGGCAAGAGTCAGGTAGTGCTTCATCTGCCTGATGACTTCTGCCCTGATTGAGTCATTCAGACCTGCGAGATTCATGTCCGAGAAAGGCAAGTGCAGAGTTAACTCTAGGCCTGTGGTTTCACTGATATTTTTCAAACTCTGGATGTTCTTGCTGTTCAGGCACTGAGATCCTTCCTGTACGATTTCCCAACCGGTGTACCCGTGGTCTTCGAGCGTATAAGCCCATTTGAAAGGGTCTTCAACGACTGCACGCGAAGAATAGCTGATTCTGTGCAATTGCATGATGAAAGTTCATTCCTTTTCATTTATCAATATACATCATCTAGTGTAAAATCAATATACATCATCTAGTGTAAAATCAATATACATCATCTAGTGTAAACTGAGATATATTTAACCGAATTATTAAACTAAATTATTTAAATGAACTATTAAGTGGACTGTTTAAATGAACTATTAAGTGAACTATTTACTAGCTCAAGCTTACAAAATATAAAAAAGTTAAAAATATAGTGAAAATGTGTAAAAAATAAATATACGTTTAATATTGTTTATTAAAGCCCTTCAATCCTGCTCCACATAGTCCATTTCTACCTCAACAACAGGTTTTCCTTCTTCAGTAAGGGGTAAAAGCCATTCAAAAAGTCTTTCCATTTCTTCCTGAGAACTAGCCCTGATAATGACCTCAATAGATCCGAGAGGCTCTTCCTGTGCAGGAACACTGGGAATTCCGACAAAAGCAGCCTGTTTGTTGAGTGAAAAGCGAACAGAAAGTCCGTCACTGGACAATCCTTTACTAAAAGCTTTGTTACGGACACTATCTATAATTTCTTCCCTGCGAATGAGCCTATGAAGAGTTTGCAGAATCTCAATTCCTCCTTCCCCTGAAAGAAAAAACGAGGGAAAAATCCCTGTTTCTGATTCAGTAGTCTCAATAGCTTCTTTTTTGAGTTCAATATCAGTAAAAAGGGACGAAATTGCTTTGATAACCTTTTCCGAGTCTTCTGTAGGGTATACAGCTGATGAAACCTTAACATATATCATAAATCTGCCCCAGTAATTTAAAAAACAATTTTTTGGAGTTTTGTTCAGAAGTATATTCGAGAGATTTATTCAGTGGGGTTTTTTCCTAAGTAGTTACTCAAAACTTCAATAACATCCTTTTTGAAAGTTTCCAGAGTAGAATTGTTTTCAATTTCGATGTTGGATGCCTCTATAGCTTCTCCCATGCCCCAGCCGAGTTCTCGTTCGTCCCGGTTACGGAGTCCTTCTATACTGTTCATATCATCGCTTCTGCCTCGTTTCTGAACTCTGGAAAAACGAACTTCAATTGGGGCGTAAATCGAAATCAGGACAAAACCTTCTCCGAATTCTCGCCTGAAGCATTCCACTTCAGCAATCCCACGCACTCCATCCACAACAATAAGGTCAGAGCCAGCATCCTTGATTTGGGAAATACAACGTACTGCGACTGCATCCATACCCTCGCATTTGCGAAGCTGTGTTGCGACCATTCCTGTATTAGAATCATTGGGTTCAAGCCCGAGTCTTAATACTTCTTTCCGAATCACATCACCCATAATAATAATGGGAATGCCCATTTCAGCAGCAATTCTAGCAGCTTCCGACTTTCCAGATGCTGGCATGCCTACAAAAGCTATTATCTTCATTAAAAATTACCTTTTAAACTTTAATTAAGCTTAAACTATTAGTTTGAACCATTAACCCTGAACTATTAACTTGACCTATTGGATAATCAATCATTGGATTAAATTGTATAGAAAATTGAGTTTGAATTGTCTAACATTACTCGCTAGATTTTGAGT
>DUGT01000220.1:2646-7906 GCA_013331275.1 Methanosarcina sp.
TTGAGTTATTGAATTATGAAATACTGAAATTGAATTGTTGAATCATGAAATACTGAAATTGAATTGTTGAATCATGAAATACTGAAATTGAACTGAATAATTAGATTTGAATAGACATTTGAATATATTGAACCTTAATTTCAAAGGTGAATAAAGTTAAAATTACAAATTAAATAGTAAGTTGAATAATCGATTCCATAATCTAACCGTAAAATAATATGATTCTAGTCAAATTACAGGATCGTATATATTATTTCCTGAAAACTAACACCTGGATGACAAAATAAGTTCGAGTGCGAAAAACTGAAAAACTGAGAGTAAAGAACGGTCACCGGAAATTAAAAATTTGAAATTAGAGAGTTAGAGAAGAATTAAAGACCTGAAGTAGGAGAGGTAAAAAAGTCAGAGAAAACCTGAAAAAGTAAAAATTAACATATAGGCCAAAAAGACAAGGATGGAGAACGTGAAAGTCTCATCCTTATGAAAACATATCTCATTCCTATGAAAATGTTCTATGAAAATGTTCCTATGAAAATGTTCCTATGAAAATATACCTCTTTCCTACGAAAACATGTTCATTCTTTATGAAAACATCTTGCTGAAAACTGACGCCTTGAAATCTACCAGGGGTTTGAGCCTGTAATCCTCGAGAAGTACTTTACGGGTGCTTTCTACTGGAACGCTCAAAGAAATTTCTTTAGTTCGACCGTAACGGCCTTTACTTACAACTACTGCGTTGACTATGCCCAACATATCAAGTTCGGACATGAGATCGGTAACCCTGCGCTGGGTAAGAATATCTACATCAATATGGTGGCAGAGCTGGCGGTAAACATTATACATTTCGCCTGTCGTGACGTTCTTACCTTCCCTGCCCCTGCTCCGCAAAAGAATGATACTATAGAGTACGAGTTTGGACTGGGTGGGAAGGGTTCTTACCACTTCTACTACACGATCAATTTCGATTTTTTCTTGAGCGCGCCTTACGTGCTCTTCAAGAACCTGAGGCTGATTTTCCCTTTCTGCAATCTCCCCCGAGACCCTGAGAAGGTCAAGTGCGCGTCTTGCGTCACCATGTTCCTGAGCTGCAAAAGCAGCGCATAGGGGAATTACCATCTCACCGAGAGCGTCACTAGTGTAAGCCATCTTTGCTCTTTGCTTCAGGATATCACTTATCTGTTCAGCGTCGTAAGGAGGAAAAATAAGTTCTTCTTCACCCAGGGAACTTTTGACCCTGGGATCCAGAAACTCTGTAAACTTAAGATCGTTGGAAACACCGATCATACTGACTTTGGCTCTCCGCAGGTCTGTGTTGATTCTCGACAGATTATAAAGAACATCATCGCCTTTTTTAATCAGCTTATCGATTTCGTCCAGAATTATGACAATTACCTGCTCTCTGGAATCGATTGCCTCCTTAAATTTCATGAAGACCTGGTCAGTAGGCCACCCGGTCATAGGAACTTCTTCTTCGAAATGTCTAGCAAGATTTGCAAGAAGCCGGTACTGTGTATCGATTACTTCGCAATTAATATAAACAACCGAGCAGAAAAGGGATTTGTCTTCACTTACTCTTTCAAGTTCTTTTCCAACGTAACGAGTAACTGCGGTTTTTCCTGTTCCGGTTTTTCCATAAATAAGTACATTGGAAGGAGTCTCTCCTCTGAGTGCAGAAACTAGAATTGTCGCAAGACTGCTAATTTGCTCGTTTCTGTGCAATAAAAGGTCAGGTGTGTAAGAAGGTCGAAGTACTTCTTTGTTTTTGAAAATTGATTTTCCGTCAAGTAATTTTTCGAATAAGCCGTCTAATGATTGAGCTTTTATCATGAAGATCCTCTATAAAAATTATGATATTAAGCAATATAAGGGACTAAGATACTTCTAATGCAAATAGTTAATACAAAGTAACTCGCTGCATGTCAAATTAATTAACATAGTAATTATAATATAAGATTATTAATGAACTATGCAATTGATAAACTCTGTCTACTTTTCTCTGAATTACTTTAATTTTTATGTTTATAATACTGATTTTAAGTGTTTTTAATTTTAAGTATTTTTAACTTTAAGTGTTTTACTAATTTTAAGCATTTTATTAACTTTAAGCATTTTACTAATTTTAAGCATTTTACTAATTTTAAGCATTTTACTAATTTTAAGCGTGTTAATAACTTTAAGCATTTTAATAACCTTAAGTGCTTTAATAACTTTAAGCGTTTTAATGCTGCCTGAAACAAGGAGAATTTTTTGATAGTCTACAGTTTTAGTTCTTTGAATTACTGCTATTCAATATTGTATTTTTAGAGTAAATTTTTAGAGTTATGTTTTTTAGAGTAAATTTTTAGAGTTATGTTTTTTAGAGTAGATTTTTAGAGTTATGTTTTTTAAAGTTGTCTTTTTTAGTTGTTTTTTAAATTTTCCAATTGTTTTTTATGTTTTCCTTGTCAAATGCTTAGACAATTGTAACCATAACTACTTGGCAAGCTTTATATCGGCCTTTATAACAGCTATTTAGCGAGCTTCTAGAGGAATTTAATAATTATTATAACTGCACTAAGGAGTTTTAGGGGATTATAAGTAGGATCCATGTAAGGGATTTGGAAAGAGGGAAAGGTTAAATTCTCAATTTCGAAGTCTTGATTTCAAAATCTGGAACTAAAGTTTAAGTGTCTAGAACTAAAATTTATTTTAGAATTCTGAGATTTTACTTAATTGTTGTTTGTATCTTTATGAAAAACCCTATAAATTCTGCTTAATGAGAGAAAGGGGTAGAAGATACATCTTTCTTATAGTTAACTCCTAATATTTTCATTTTCTGCCATTTCCTGATAAAATGGCGGGCGAATCTTAATTATTAAGATACCTTGTAAGCTAGATAAAATCTATATTCCGGATCTTCTTTTATTAAAACTTTAGGTAAAATTGGTTTATAAGCAAGTAATTTTAGGCTATATTTGCAGTAGATGCAATGGAAGTACACCGTATTAATTGTTGTGGTAAAGACCCCTTTATTTCGACTGGAATAGATTTACACTTCAGGTATCTGCCACAAAAACCAACATCGAATAGCTTAAGTATATCTGAGATGAAAAAGTATAAGTTCCAAAACTAATTGAGATTGAGTTAAAAGCCCTTCCTTTCAAATGGAGTAAGTTATGAAAAATAATAATATTTTTACATAAAATCAAAGTATAAAAATTTTAAGATAAAAATTAGAATTATGTAAATGGAATTACTGTAAATAAATGAATTAAATAATAAAAGGAATTTAAGAGGATTTTTGGGCACACGAATTAAAAATTCCATATATTTAAAAAATAAGAAATTCGGGAAAATTGGGAGTTGAAGAAGTTTAGGAAAAATAAGGGAGTTTAGGAAAATCTCATGATAGACCCCTTTATTTCGACTGGAAAGTTTATATAACACCCGGACCCCATGATTTCCATTAAAGAGATTAGAGCTTCAAGGCAGCAAAATAAAATAAATTTTATTTTGTTTATGGCAAAATAATGTTGTTTAGTTATAAAACTAATACTATATATAAGTTATTATTAAAAATGTAGGTTTGTATTTAGACTATCTTTTTTTAATAAATAAAAACCTGATTTAATATTTTCTTTAGTATTTTCTTTGTGTTGACACCTTAATCTATAGAAAAAATATAAATTTTCAAAGTACTGAAAAACTTAAGTTACATATTCTGAGAAATTTACATTTTCTAGGTCTATGAAAGTCTTTCCAATCGAAATATAGGGGTCTCTCTCTAAAGCAGACATTAGTACAGTTATGGTCCCCTAACATACATTTTTTAGATCTTGTATTGAGTTAATAGAAATCAACAGAATGTCTCTATCCTCTTGGATAATTCCTTGTCCTATTACTGCTTACATATCTTTTTTGTGAAACTTTTTCTTAACTTTTTAATCACTTCCTGAAAGTTAATCTCTTCTGATGTACAATCAGGAAATTCTCATGCGTCTTTAAGAAAGTTACTTGGTAATTTAGCAGTTATATTCCATAAGTATTTTAAATAAAACTGGTTTTACTTTATCCACATGAATGAGCAGGGTCTTTCTGAGAAAGAGATATTTTCCTATCTGGAAGATGTAAAGTCAGAAGATACGGATTACTATAGGGTTTTAAGTTCAATGTGTACTCACCCGCACAGAATCGCGGTTGAGGCTCACAGGTTATTTATTGAGGCTAACCTGGGCGATCTGGGACTTTTTGCAGGTGCCTACAGACTGGAAAAAGAAGTTATCCAGATGCTGGGAGAACTTCTTCATGCTCAATCTGTTGAAATTCCTTCAGGACAGTCATGTCAGAGTTCGGTTTGCGGTTACCTTACAACAGGAGGTACGGAATCCAATATTCAGGCTATTAGGGGTATGAAAAACCTCGTGACTAAGGACGGAAAAAGATCAGGTGATGTCCTAAATATAATTGTTCCCGAGTCAGCTCACTTCTCATTTGATAAGGTAGCCAATATGATGGGCATTGAGGTTAAAAGAGCTCTTCTGGATTCTGAATTCAAAGTGGATATCGAATCTGTAGAAAGTCTGATAGATGAAAATACCATCGGACTCGTAGGGATAGCAGGAAATACGGAATTTGGCCAGATAGATCCGATTGAGGAGCTTTCAAAGCTTGCTCTTGAGAATGAGCTTTTCCTGCATGTTGATGCAGCTTTCGGAGGATTTGTGATTCCGTTCCTTGAAAAGCCATATTCTTTCGATTTCAAAGTTCCAGGCGTTACTTCCATTGCTATAGATCCGCATAAGATGGGTCTTTCCACAATTCCTTCAGGTGCCCTGTTATTCAGATCTCCTTTTTTCATGGATTCCCTCAAGGTAAAAACTCCGTATCTTACAACAAAGTCTCAATTTACTCTCACGGGTACTCGCAGTGGAGCTTCAGCCGCTGCCACTTATGCTGTTATGAAGTATCTTGGACGTGAAGGATATAGAAAAAATGTACAGTACTGCATGCAGCTTACCGCAAAATTAGTCAAAGAAGCTCGAAAATTAGGGTTTGAACCTCTTATTGAGCCTGTAATGAACGTGGTTGCCCTGAGAGTTCCGAACCCTGATTTTTTGCGAGAGCAACTCTTAAATAAATTTAGTTGGAATGTCTCAATCACTCGCAACCCAAGATCTCTTCGCCTGGTCCTTATGCCTCATAACACAGCCCATGATATAGAAGAATTCCTGCAAGATTTGAGAAAAATAACAGCAGACCTTTAAGTGAAACAGATCTTTAA
>DUGT01000220.1:8030-14674 GCA_013331275.1 Methanosarcina sp.
TTAAGTGAAACAGATCTTTAAGTAAAGCAGTTTAAGCAAAGCAGATCTTTAAGTAAAGCAGATCTTTAAATTTTACTCCTTTCTTATTCTTATAACTTCTTCGGTTTTCGCTTAATGCTTTAATTTGTTATCACATATTAGTCACATACAAGTATCATGAAAGTTTAGTTATTAATATTCTAATGAGCTCAAAATCGTTGTATGATGAAGAGAAGCTAAAGATTATGCTTAACAATTAAATTGTTAAGACACTAGTCACATACAAACAGATATGTATAATATTATCGCTAAATAATAAATGGGGTCATTTAACTTTATTGAGAAAAATTTATAAGGTAACTTGATCAGGGAAACTTTATAAGTTGACTTTATGAGGGGAAGTTAATTGAAAGGGTTTATGATCAGAATTAAGAAATTTAAGGGAATTTAAGGTCGTTCCAGTGGGATTTATGATCAGAACTACTGCAAATTTCCATTCTCGTGAGCTGTACTATTCCTGACAGTCTGCATCTGATATTTTAAATTCAAGTTCAACTTTGTTCGGTTTGCATTAGTTCAGATTCAATATTTAATCATCTGCTTAATATTGTAAAAATGAAAATGGGGGTATTTATCTCATGAAATCGTCAGTGAAAATCGGAAGTGTTATGGGTATACCTATAAGGCTGCACATAACTTTTCTTCTCATATTACCCATATTTGCTTATGCGTTTGCGATCAACCCGCAGCCTTTTGGTTTTGAAGGAGTTGAACCGTCAATCACAAGATACTCGCTTTCAGTCCTGACTGCTATTCTGCTTTTTGCTTCAATCCTTGTGCATGAACTTGCACATTCATACCTGGCAATGCGTTATGGAGTTAAAATTGAGAACATTACTCTCTTTCTTTTTGGAGGAGTATCGGCTATGGAGAAGATACCCAGAGAACCTGGACAGGAAGCAAAAATGGCTTCTGCCGGACCCCTTACAAGTCTTGTAATTGGCTTGATCTGTCTTTTAATATATGGGAATCTTATTTCCCCTAATCCTGTACTTTCTCAAAATCCGGTATACCTCGTTATCTGGATTCTTGGGATTATGAACTTTATACTTGGGATCTTCAATTTGCTGCCTGCTTTTCCAATGGACGGAGGTAGAGTACTTCGCGCTTTCTATGCAAGAAGAATGTCTTATGTGAAAGCTACCCAGAGTGCAGCAGCCGTAGGGAAGTTTTTTGCCGTTCTTATGGCGATTTTCGGAATTTTCATAGGCAACCCCTGGTTCCCTTTGATCGCACTCTTCATTTACGTCGGCGCGTCTGAAGAAGAGCGTTCTACTCGGGCTGAGGTAACCCTCGAAAATATTCTGGTCAAGGATATTATGACCAGGAATGTGGTTTCAGTCAGTCCTTCCATGAGCGTGGAAGATCTTGTTAAGTTCATGTTTGAGAAGAGACATATGGGTTACCCTGTAATGGAAGGAGGCAGCCTGAAAGGAATTGTGACGTTTACGGATATCCAGCGTGTTCCTTCTATTGAGCGGCCGGCGGCCAAAGTATCTGATATTATGACTAGGGATGTCATCTCGGTATCCCCGGATGCTCAGGCAAGTGATGTTCTGAGACTCGTATCTTCTAAAAATATTGGTAGAGTAGTGGTTATTGATGATGGATCAGTCGTAGGGATACTCTCAAGAACAGATCTTGTACGAATCATGAAACTAAGATCAGAGTAAGTCCTAAATATTTTACATTACAGAGAGTTCCAAGCAAAGAGGTTCTTAAGCCACTAAAGGAGATTTTAAGCGAATTTATTAAGAAAAATTACTAAAAAATTTTTATCAGAGAGTTTGTCAAAAAGGTTACTAACATAAATTTTCACCAAAAGATATTTTTGTCAAAAGATCTTACTTTATTAAGTTTTTCAAATTAGTACTTTTTTGAAATTATATTCTAATGTATTAGATAGGTTTATAAATAATTATATAAAACAGTACTTATAAAAAATAAAGATAAAATCTGAAAGCAGCAAAATATGAATATAAAGATAAAATCTGAAAGCAGCAAAATATGAATACAAAGATAAGATCTGAAAGTAGCAAGATATGAATATAAAGATAAGATCTGAAAGTAGCAAGATATGAATATAAAGATAAGATCTGAAGACAACAAAATATGAATATAAAGATAAACCTGAAAGCAGCAAAATATAAATCTCTGGCAGATAATTACCACCAATTAATCATCTGCTTATAGCTAAGTTTTTTTATAGCTTGGTTGTTTTATGTGAAGAACTTAATTACTCATGCGATTAACTGTAGTCTTTCAAGGAACGTGCTTTCGCACATCACCTTAACAGCATCGCAGCAGAGAGATTAACAATGATCAAACCTGAAATTACAGATTCTCAGGACAGGGACCCTGACTACAATTTTCATATTTCATCTCAGGAGTCAATATATTCTATGGACAAACTTGTGACCGAATCCGAAGAAACTTTTACTTCTGTCGGAAAGTCTAAAATTTCTGGTTCTTCAGTTAATATGCCGCAAGAAGAAAAAAATTCTGTGCCAGCATCCAAAATAGAACCTGATGAGCTTGAAACAAAACTTGACATAAGTTCTGAACTTATTACAGAACCTATTCCTGACTCAGCTTCCGAGGTTTCAGTTCCTTCACCTTCTCAATTCTCGGATGCGCATCAGGCTGAATGCCAGCCATCAAAAGTTGTGCTTATAGGAACTGCTCATGTCTCGGAAAAGAGTGTTGCCGAGGTCAAGGCTACTATAAGAGATCTGAAACCGGATATTGTAGCTGTCGAGCTTTGTAGGGGACGTTATGATTCCCTGAAGGGTAATGTGCAGGAAAAACAGGTACCTATCAAAGACATTCTTACTGAAGGCAAGGTTTACTATTACATGATTCACTGGCTGCTTGCCTATGTACAGAAAAAGATTGGTGACGACATGGGTGTAAAACCCGGAGCCGAGATGCTTGCCGCAATTGAAGAAGCTGAATCTATAGGGGCTAATGTTGCTTTAATTGACAGGGATATCCAGGTGACTCTTCAGCGTTTCTGGAGAAAAATGAAGTTCCTGGAAAAAATCAAGATGATCGGTTCTCTGTTAGGTGGCCTAATAGGAATAGGAAAAGGAACCGAAATAGATATTGATGAAATTACAAAAACCGATGTTGTAACTGGCCTCGTAAACGAACTTAGAGATTTTGCCCCGACTGCGGCTGAAGTTCTCATTGATGAAAGGGATGCATATCTTGCAGGAAACATTCTTAATGTTGCGGCAGGTGGGAATAAAACAATCGTCGTGGTAATTGGAGCCGGGCATAAGCCAGGAGTAACTAAGTACCTGAAAAACCCAAAAAGCGTTCCTTCCCTGCATAGTCTTATGCAGGTTCCAAAGAAACGCATAAGTCTTGGAAAGATTGTTGGCTTTGCTTTTGTTGCCGTTATAATTGGATTCTTTTTGCTACTACTGCTTTCTGGCGTTCCTCTGAAACTTCTGTTAATAGCCTTCGGGTGGTGGTTTATTATTACAGGAACCCTCAGTGCAATCGGTACTCTACTTGCAGGCGGCCACCCTTACTCGGTTCTGACTGCCTTTTCGGTTGCCTGGCTAACTACTCTGCACCCTCTTATTGCCGCAGGCTGGTTTGCTGGTCTTGTAGAAGCAAAACAGCGAAACCCTACTACCTCAGACTTAAAAGCACTGGGAGAAATAGAAACCTTCAAGGAGATGTTCAACAACAGGTTCATGCGAGTCCTCCTTGTCGCAAGCTTTGCAAACATAGGAAGTATGACAGGAACCTTCGTTGCAGCTTATGTTATGATGCATGTAACTGGCATTGACCCGAGAGATGTTCTACTTTCTGGGTTCAGCGCAATTGGACTCTGAAGTTTTTTACATCTATGACTAATTAAATTGGGCTCTAAGTCTTTTACATCTAAGACAATTAAATTGGGCTCTAAGTCTTTAATATCTAAGGCTTTAATACAGTTAAGCTCTAAGGTATATTAATATCTAAACTGGTTTTAATCCAGTTAGACTCTAAATTTTTTGGTATTTAATATCTGACATTTCTAGCGTCCTGATTTCCTAATATTCTTCACTTTTCTGGTGTCTGTCGACCTACTATGTTACTTTTGCATTGTTAAAAATCAGTTGGGTAGTCAACCTTTAACTTCTCTTTACAGTCTTTTATTGTATAAAATTATTATATTAGTATATTCTACAATGACTAAAAACGAAAAGAAAAAAATAGAGAAGAAACAAAAGAAAAAGAATAGAGAAGAAACAAAAGAAAAAATAGGGAAGAAACAAAAAGAAAAATAATAGAGAAAAAAGATAAAAAATTTTAGAGTTTAGAAGAGCTCATGCAGTTTAAACTGATATTTACCCAGTTTTCCGCCGTAGTTTCCTGCTGAGATCTTCTTAACGCCCGGAACAGTTACAGCGGCTTTAATTCCTGCTTTCATGGCGGCTTTTATGCTTTCTTCATCAAGCCCATTGATAACGATTTCATAAACAGCGTTTACATCTGCAGGGATTTCAGTATTTTCAACCTTATCCTTTATGGAAGGGCAGAATTTTTCATTTGCAGTAGCTTTCAAGAACTTGTACTTGTTTGCTCCGGATTTAGATCCGCTGGCTACAATACCGCCTGGGAAGGGGGTAATTGTACCTTCTAGCTCTGCAATTGCATCAACAGCAGCTTCGGCTGCGGTCAAGGCGGTCATCTGAGAGTCTCCGAAGATGAAGAAATTTCCGCCTGCAATTCCAGCTATAGCTCCTATATTTTCTTCGGTCAGGAAGTCTCCTTCCATAATTGGTACCTTAAATACTTTGCGGCCTGAAATCTGGGTTTCGGATTCCATTCCATCTGCGAAGAATTTGAGTTTAAAGCCCACATTAAACTGTTTTTCAGCCTCGGGAAGCCCATTGAAGACTGCAGTTGTAGGGGCTGTAAGTACACATTGTCCAATCCTTTCAAGAAGCTGTTCTTCAAGAGCTTCGTATTTGAAAGTGCAGATCTGAACATAAACTCCAGGCCTGCCATCAGGGGTCTCACTGGGGCTTGCTAACCTCTCAATTCCGGCTTCTGCAGGACACATTATAACAGATGTTGCAAAACCTGTAGCTTCAGTAGCTGCCACAAGGGCCCAGCGCTTGGTAGCAGCTGTTATGAGTACCCGTGCAATCTTGATCGGAAACGCTTCTGCATATGTATCTTCGATTTCTACTCCGTTGATTTCCATAAAAATCTCTCACTTGCTTATTATTACTATCTTGAAACTAGTTAACGAATAACCAGGTTTACTTTCCTCTACTTTCTCGTCTTCTATAAGTTTTCAGAATCTTCCAGATATCTTACAGAACAACTGAGAATATAGTATTTACTCAGAGGATTACTCAACGAATTTTAGAGTGATGCTCAGAGTGTTATCAAAGCGCACTTATCGTATACTTAAACTTCAAGTGTTAGTCGCAGTATTACCTGAAGTACACTTAGTGTGTTACTCAAAGTATACTTAAAATGTACGAGGAGAGTACCCAAAATGTACTCAAAGTTTACTTTACCTATCTACTTTACCTTAAATTTAGCCTCAGACACACATTTAATATTTTTTGATATATATATATTTAAAGTTTTATGTTACTGTGTTTTCTTCTGTTTTAGTAATGGGGCTATTAATATCAATTATAATATTTATATCAGATATATATTTTTTCAGAGAAAAGGTGAGAGACAAAAGGTGAGAGACAAAAGGTGAGAGACAAAAGATGAGAGACAAAAGGTGAAAGATAAGGTGAGAGACAAAAGGTAAAAGATAAAGTGAGAGACAAAAGGTGAAAGATAAAGTGAGAGACAAAAAGTGAGAAACAAAAGATGAAAAACAAAAGATGAAGAGATAAAGTAAATAAAAACAAAGTAAAGCAAAACAAAATTCCATTAAAATAAAAACCGATTTGTTTCTAGTAGAAAACGAATTTGGTTCTTTTAGATTATTCGATCTCCTCTCAAAATAGTCCTTATTAGGAGATCTCCAGTAGAAGTATCGAGCGTTACTGTACGTCCATAGTTTTTGCCGGTGTCCTCAGCTATAATTGGTATTTCGAACTTTTCCAGGGTGTTTTTGGCCCATTTTACATTTCTTTCACCTATTTTCAGGTTTCGATTTTCAAACATATGTGCTCCCCCGACAATTTTTGCTTCGAGCCTTTTTCTGGATGAGCCTTTTTTTAGTATCTCAGCTGTAAGATATTCTATACCGGAATCCGTATATTTTAAAGGGTTATCTTTTATTCTTGCGTGACTTATACTCGGGAGCATTGTATGGACAAGCCCACCTACTCTCTTCCGCCTATCATATAGTGTTATACTGACACATGAACCCAATCCAAAAGTTTTAATTTTAACCGGACTCTTAGATAATGCATAGGCTCCTATTCCCACTACAATTAGGCCTGAGTCGGTCACCTTGAAAATTCTCCTATTTTATAGATTTTTCTTGAGTTAGATATTTTTAGAAGTTGTTTTAAAACTCTTTTTAATTCATTTAGATATTGTTTGGAATTATTTCAAAGTCTTTTGAATTTATCCAGTGTTTATTTAAAACTTTTCACGTTATCTATAATTTATTTAGAGTTATA
>DUGT01000220.1:14845-18161 GCA_013331275.1 Methanosarcina sp.
ATTTTTATTATTGTACTTTTATTATGTTGCAACTTTATTATATTTTATTTTTCATTATTTATCCTAAATTATTTTTAATTTATTTGAAAGTAATCTGCCTGGACCTTGAGTTTAATGGTCTACCTGTGATCTTGAGTTTAATAATAGTAATAGCCTACCGGTTATATAGAAACAGACCTGAACAGACCTGACAGGATATTTGTTAGCTTATAGAAAGAAGTGGCAAATTTCCTATCTCTATGTTTTCGAGCTCTTTAAGCACCCGTTATTTATATTCGCTTGAACTCTTAGGTTCTTGATCTTCCATAAATACCTCTTTAGATTTCTTTTATATACAGGCGCTCTCTTGTATTGTAAGGTCTAAAAAGACTTGATGCAGTCCCAAGCAGTGTTTCGGACTTTCCTATTATAAAAAATCCTCCTTTTCCGAGAGCCTTGTAGAAATTAAGCTGTAATTGCTCCTGAATTTCCTTTTTAAAGTATATCATTACATTTCGGCAGACAATAAGATCAAAATGATCGATTTTGGGATCTGAAATTAAGTCATGACATTTAAATTGCGTTATACTCTTAAATTCATCTATTATCTGATACAGATCTCCCTGCTTCAAAAAATAACGTTCTCTTGTGTCTTGATCAAGATTTTTAAGTGAATTTTCATTATAAACACCCTTTTTGGCTTTTTCCAGACTTTGAATATCAATATCCGTACCTATAATTCTTATTCTGTACTTATTAAAATCGTTTTTCAGAGTCCTGTGCAGCAGAATAGCAAGAGAATAAGCCTCTTCTCCTGCCGCACAACCAGCACTCCAGATTCGAATTGATCGAATAAATAGTCCGGATCTGTTTTTAACAAGAGAAGGAATGATCTCTTTTTCTATTATTCTAAAGGTTTCCGGATTTCGGAAAAATTCACTGACGTTTATAGTAAGAGCGTCAAAAAGAGACTCGTACTCTTGAGGATCTTTCTTCAAAAGTTTCAGATAAGCTCCATAATTTTCGGAATTGGTGGCTCGGACACGCACGTTAATTCTACGCCTGAAATGAGCTTCTTTATAATGTTCACAGTTAAAGCCAGTGTTTCTACTAATAGTTCTCTTTAAAAGTTCAAAGTCCGGATCTTTTCCAGATTTTGACATGTTTTTATCTCTTTACTTTTTTCTTTATTTTTTCTCTGTGTTTATTATTATAATTTCTCTTCCTAACTGAGTCGTTACTCATTTCTTCCTCATCAGTACTTTATCCAGGTTTTTTGTCCCAATTAAAGTTTCTTACATATTTCAAATCAGGGAATTAACATCGATAATTAAAATAACATTTCCATCGCCTAGAATTGTTGCTCCTGCAAATCCTCTGGTACTATCAAGAAGTTTGCTTTTGAAACTTTTTACTATTACTTCCTGTTTTCCAAGAAGCTCGTCAACAACTATCCCAATATATTGCCCATGTTTTTCAACAATAACTATGTAAATATTGTTCTCATTGTCATTATCAGGTAGCTGAAACTGTTTTCTCAATCTAAAAAGTGGAAGAATTTTGTTGTCTATTAAAATGATTTCCTGTCCTTTGATACGTTTGATTTCCTGCGAACTAACTTCAATGTTTTTCACTATGCTTGTGAAAGGAATTGCGTACTTCTCCATTCCAACTCTTACCAGCATGGCCTGATAAACTGCAATGGTTAAAGGCAGTTTCAGTTCGAACTTGGAACCAAGTCCAGGCGTTGACTCAACTTTTACGGATCCTCCGAGGCGCTCAACTCTATTTTTTACAATATCCATTCCTATTCCCCTTCCGGAGACATCGGTAACACTGTCAGAGGTACTGAGACCTGGAGTAAAGATCAGCTGCATTACTTCTTCTTCCTCAAGCTGCTCCGTACTTTCTCTTGAGATAATTCCTTTGTTTAATGCAACTTTCCTGATTTCATTAGTATCTATTCCACGCCCGTCATCTTCTATTCTAATAAAGGCAAAATTTTCCTGTCTTAAAGCTGCAACCAGTATAGTGCCATTCTCTTTTTTCCCAAGCTCCACACGCTTCTCCGGAATTTCTATTCCGTGATCTACTGCATTTCTTAAAAGGTGAACCAGGGAATCCCCAATTTCTTCGAGAATAGTTCTATCGAGCTTGATTTCTTTCCCTTTGATTATAAAATCGATTTTTTTACTTTGTACACGTGCGAGATCTCTTATCATTCTGGGATAAACATAGGTAATATGGTCCAGAGGCACCATTCTTGCCTCGATCACTTCATCTTGCAGTTCTTTTGTTAGTTTATGAAAATCCGAAAGTGCAACTTCAAGCTCCTTTGATTTCAGATTGCGTGTAAGCTCGTTTACTCTACTCCTGTTAATTACAAGCTCACCCACAAGGTTCATCAATTTGTCGAGCTGTTCAGTACTTATTCTTGAGTTTTGAATAATTTTTACTTTAGGATTCAATCTTGGATAAGCTAGATTTTTTTCTTCCTTCTGTCGTCGATCGATTTCTTTTATTGATTTTTTCTTCGCAAAAAGGAGTTTATTATCTTCTATTCTTTGAGTGAAGGCTTTTTCAGGAGAACTATTTATCTCCACTAATGTTTTTATCACTTCGTAAACCTCAGGATAGAACTCATATTTATTAGCCTTCTCTTTTTTTTCTTTTTCAGGCTTATCTCCTTCACTTTTACAGACATTTTCTACAAGCTCATCAAGGGTATCCACACATATCAAGAGAACATCAATCAAAGAAGAGTTAAGTACGATTTGCCGTGTGCGCAGTCTGTCTATCAAACTTTCCATTTCATGCGTTAACTCTACAATTTGCTTGAACCCCATAGTTGCAGCCATGCCTTTAAATGTATGAGCTGCACGAAATAATGTACTCATCTGTTCCGTATTTTCAGGATCACTCTCAAGTACCAGCAGGGAGTCGCTCAACTCTTTGATGCATTTTTCAGACTCTGCCCTGAAAATGTCCATATATTTTGACATATCCATAATTTTCC
Organism: Methanosarcina sp.; assembly: GCA_013331275.1. Lineage (GTDB taxonomy): Archaea > Halobacteriota > Methanosarcinia > Methanosarcinales > Methanosarcinaceae > Methanosarcina > Methanosarcina sp11020u. Next base: position 17,841 of record DUGT01000220.1, read on the forward strand.
CTGCCGTTGTGGAAGTTCAGCTTTCCTTTTTAGACGGTTTCTCAATATTGAATTCAATTTGGGATTGGATTCCAGTTTATGTCTCACGTTCAATTATATTTTAATCCCNNCCATATATTTTGACATATCCATAATTTTCCCTGCCGTTGTGGAAGTTCAGCTTTCCTTTTTAGACGGTTTCTCAATATTGAATTCAATTTGGGATTGGATTCCAGTTTATGTCTCACGTTCAATTATATTTTAATCCCTACACCAGTTTCGTGCTAGTTTTCAATTTAATCACGACACTTCTAGTTTTAATGGAGTTTTAATGGAGTTTTA
>DUGT01000220.1:18198-18752 GCA_013331275.1 Methanosarcina sp.
GGATTTTTATGGATTTTTATGGAATTTTTTGAAAGGATGCCATAAAAAATGTATGTATATGCTGTGGTGCCAGGAGCGCAGGGATATCGACGGCAAAGGAGCCTAAGAGTTCCTCCAGAGATCTGATGCGTCTATTGCAAGAAGCATTTCGTACGGAAGCAGTTGTTTCTTTCTGGAACCTGTTCTTTTCTATTTTTTTGTTTATATCCGGTTCTTCTCTGATTTCGCATATACTATAATCATCACAACAGGAGTCAACATTCCTTCATAATCCGAGAATGAGTCTTAAGACCGTCAAGAACAGACACGAAATTGTCTAAAAGATAATTATTTCAAGCACTTTTGCTAAATGTAAATTTATTTATTAGTTTTATCTAATAATGTTTATTTAAAAATATTACTAACTGTCTGGTTTTGCATATTCATTTTGTAGAGATTTAGCTAACACAAACTGATTTAGTGCAGTTTCAGTTAGTTTAATTAGTTTATTTATTTTCAGTTAAGTTAATTAGTTTGTTCAATTTCAGTTAAGTTAATCTGGTTTAACGTAGCTT
>DUGT01000220.1:18916-24002 GCA_013331275.1 Methanosarcina sp.
GGCTTAACGTAGCTTCAGTTATTTGGCTTAACGTAGCTTTAGTTACTTGGTTTAGCGTAACTTCAGTTGTTTAGTTTATAACGCAGCTTTAGTTATTTTGCTCAGTATAGCGTTAATTGTTTTGTTTAGTGCAGCCTCAGTTAACGCAGTTTTATAATAGAGCCTTATTTACCACTAGATTTAGACCGGATCTAATTCGGTTCGGCAATTTTCCTTATTACATCGAGCATTCCATCAGGCTCAAAAGGTTTTACTATAAAGCCCATAGCTCCTATTTTCATTGATTCGGTTATGAATGCCTGTTGACCAATAGAAGAACATATTACTATTTTTGCCTCAGGGTCCATAGTAAGAATTTTTTGCAATGCCTCTTTTCCATCCATATCCGGCATAATTATATCCATTAACACAATATCGGGCTTTACTTCGAGATAAATCTGAATTGCCTCTTCTCCATCATTGACTTCAGCAACAACTTCATGTCCGTGCATCAGAAGAATATCTCTAATAATCATCCGCATAAATTCGGCATCGTCCACAATCATAATTCTGGCCATGCACTTCCCTTCTTCCGCTCTTGAACAAGCGACAATATCGGATGATATAATACTCCTTTTTTTGGAATGTTTCGACATCTTTCGACATCTTATTCCTATATTTGCCGAATCTCGCCCCTTGTCTGCATATTCTCCACAAATTCATACTACGAATCAAGACCTAATTTAAAAATTACTTAAGGTTAACAACTGTAACCAGCGCAGTTTATTTGTTAAGATATATTAATCCCAATTGTGTAGAAAAATATATACGATACCTGCTATATTAAATTTTTTAATTGTCTTTATAAAATTGGAGGGCTGAAATTTATTTAGATACTCTGGTTAATTGACATGTTAAAAAAATATTTGCAAAAGTTACAGGCTCTTTTCTTATCTTCAACCTGATTCCATTTTTAGTTTACAGATTTAAATAAAACATTGATCGTATTATTTTTTTATAAATAAAACGCTTCCCTATTTGTTTTATATTTAATCTGGAACTAACTTTAATTTCTTCTGAAAAGTAACATCCAAAATGATATTAGGATTCAAATAAATTGTTTTTATTACTACTTTTATATTAAATTTATGTCTCTATATTTAACAAATAAATTTATATTTACTTAAACTTCATATATTATTGTAATTTGAGAATAACTCTGGGACAATTTATAGACCTAAAGTAAACTGTTGAAAAGTAATAGCTTTATAACTTTCCATTTCTGGTTTTAGGGAGGACTAAAGTATACAAACTGAAGATGCAAGGAAATTTCATTCCGTATTTTCTTGTTTTAGACCTTCTCAAAAGATTCGTTATTCACTAGAAAATCAATTCATTACAAAACTCGTTATTCACTAGAAAATCAATTTATTATAAAACTCGTTATTCACTAGAAAATCAGTTCATTAGAAAATTCGTTATTTAACGTTTCTTTGAGAAATTTCGTTTACAAAATCTTGTTTACAAATAATATCTGTTAAAACCCTCGTTTGCAAAAAGTTCAGCTTACTAAATCTTCAAGCAACCCCACTTAGGAGTTGGTTTAAGTGCATGAAATCCTGATTGTTGAAGACAACTTACTTAATCTGACCGTTGAGGCAGACTTACTTAAGTCCATTGGACACGAGCCGAAAAAGGCGAAAAACGGCTTTGAAGCTCTTAAAATTCTCACTGAAGTGAAAATTGACCTGATATTGCTTGACATGGAACTTCCGAAAATGCATGGTCTTGAATTGCTTCAAGAAATCAAACTTAACCCTGAAACTAGGAGTATAAAGGTAGTTGCAGTCACAGGTTATTCCGATCCTGAAAGTAAAGAAAAATACCTTAAAGCTGGATGCTATGCTGTTCTTGCCAAACCCATAAACTTTGGTGACTTTGGCTCACAGATCGAGATTTTCTTAAAATAGAGACTCTTGAAGATATAATAAGATATAATATATGTGCAAATAAAAAGACAGTTATAACATATGCGTAAAAATAAAGAAACAGTTGTCTAAAGAACAGACTTGGTAGACATCTAAAAAGATATTGGCAAAATAGGGTTTTAAACCACATAGAAATCTTTTCTCTGTTTCTTTTTTTAATTAATCAAAAAATTTATCAACTCTTAATTAGTCTGTATTGAATAATTGGTTGAAGATCAGACAATCTTCATAGAAACATTTCCGTCAGTTTACTTTCCTTAGCAGATACTACTGACATGTTAACAATCTATGCAGGTAGAAGAGGTATAGAGATAAAGAAACCGGAGGCAAGGGTGAGATAGATGTATAAAAACACAAAAATAGGGCATGTAGTAATAGGATTTGCTCTTCTTCTGGTTTTAATTTTCCTTGTCGGGTATACAGGCTATCAGGGTATGAATGACGTGGAAAAAAAAAGCCGAGCCATTCAAAACATGACCTTTATCATGAATAATATGCAGGGAGTCCTGGAAGCTCAAGAAAATTATGTTATTTATGGTGATCCTGTTTATAAGGAAGACACTTATAAACATCTTGATCGTGTACCCACACAAGCAGCTATATCCAAGGAAATATATCTTGGTTACCTCGATCCTGTAAATCAGGATCGAATGGATTCTATTCTGGAAGTCTCTGACAAATTTAAAGAAAGCTTTGATAGCTATGTTGAAGCAAACAACGAAGAGATAGCCGTGAGAGCTAATATCACTTCTAAAGGCGATCTTATCTTGCAGAAAGCAGATGAGATTTATCAAGACCAAATGCTTCAATACCAGCAATACGCAGAAAACGGTTCTTCAAGTGAAGTTCTCCAGCAAAAATTATCTAATGCTCAGGAAGTCCAGAAAATTAGCATACTTGCAGTAGAGGCTCGAGACCAATACCAGAGCTATATAATTACTCCCGAAGATCAGTATGCAGAAAATTTCGATCGAACTATGGAGAATATAAGTGAAGTTACTAAGAACTTAAATAAGCAGACCGTAAATCCTGAAAATCTTGAGCGTGAAGACGCAATAATCTCCAATGTTAGAGAAATCCGGAATGATTTTGATCGCCTGGAAACTCTTAAAAAAAGGCAGGCAGTTGATGTGAAAAATATGGCAGCCATAGCTGCAAAAATTAAAGAAAATGCTGAAGCTGCCAGTGAAGATCAGAAAGGGAAGCTTGACACCCTGATAATAAACTCTATAAGTAAGATTCTTCTCGTTACTCTTCTTTCGATACTTATCGGCGCTTTACTTGTTTTTGTGATTTTGAACCTCTACAGAAAACCCATTTACGAATTGCTCGACGCATCCGAGAAAATTTCTAACGGAGATCTTGATGTTAAGATCAATAGAAACTCGAGAAGTGAAATTTCTCAACTCTCACAAGCTTTTGAATCAATGGTTGAAAATCTTCGTACCCTGATAAAAGGAATTCAGGAAAATTCGATTCACCTTTCTACACTCTCAGAAGAAATGTCTGCTTCTTCTGAGGAAGTGGCTTCAGCTTCAAGGAAAATTTCTGACACTGCAACTGAAATCTCAAACGGGACCGAAATGCAGAGTACAAAAATATTGGATATCACTCATGCAATGCAGGATATGACACATAATATTCAGGAAATTGCAGAGAATACTCAGAAAGTCTCCAAGAACACTAGTATTGTCAATAGTACTGTCACTAACATTGGAAATGCCTCAAGAGAAATTCTGGTAAAAATGGACCGTATTCGCTCCTCTGTTGATGAAACTAAGGAAGTAATAACAGAGCTTGACTCCAAATCTCAACAAATCAATGAAATTGTCACGCTCATTACCAGGATTGCGGATCAGACAAACATGCTTGCTCTGAATGCTGCAATTGAGGCTGCCAGGGCTGGTGAGCAAGGTCGGGGTTTCTCTGTTGTAGCTGATGAGGTCAGAAAACTTGCCGATGAATCCGGTCGTGCTGCTAATAACATTTCCAGCTTAATCGAAGAAATAAGAGGCAGTATCAGCGAAACCGTGGAAAGTATAGAGGCCAGTAAAAAAGATGTGCAGGCTGGCTCACTATCTGTTAATAACGCAGTTGAAATGGTTGCAGGGATTGTTACTACAATCAATGAAATTACAAACATGATCGAAGATGTTGCAGCTGCTACAGAAGAGCAGTCCTCGTCCATTGAAGAAATCACTTCCACTCTAGAGGATATTTCCTCAATATCGGAACAGTCCGCCGCAGGAACCCAGGAAACTGCTGCAGCTCTTGAAGAGCAGAGTGCTTCAATGTCAGAACTTGCCGATATGGCCAGTGAGCTTTCTTTACTTGGAGAAAGAATGAAAAAAGCTACGGAAAAGTTCAAACTTGGTAACTTAAAAGAAGGATCAGAAAACATGTCAAGTTAAAATTTCGGAGTTAATTTGAGGAATTCAAATGTTTAAAGAAGTACTAGATGAAGGTTCAAGATTTTCGGAAGAAAATCTTCAATTGGTGACCTTTGAGCTTTCAGGTGAAGAGTTCGGAGTAGATATCATGCAAGTCTCCGAAGTTATTCCGGTTCCAAGGATCACCCGTATTCCTCAGGCCCCAGGATGCATAAAAGGGCTCATTAACTTGCGGGGAAAGATCCTCGTTGTGATAGACCTTAACAAGCGGCTTGAGTTCAGCTCGAAAGAAACTGATAGCCTGTCTAGAATTATCATAGTTGAGGTTAAAGATACAGTCCTTGGAATGCTTGTAAATTCCGTAAAAGAGGTTATGAGCCTGCCATTTTCTTCAATTCAACTACCTCCTGAGATGATCAAATCGAAAATTAATGCAGAATATCTAAGAGGAGTTGGGAAAATAGGTAGCAGGCTTATTATTCTACTAAATCTTGCAAGAGTACTTGGAGAAGAAGAAATCGAAGAACTCAGTGAGCTATCTTTTCCAGAAGAAATTGCTTTAACTGAGTAAATCGCCTCTACGAAAGAGGACATTTAAACTTACTGAACTCTATTCCATAGAAAACGACAGTTTAAACTCACTTAAATAGTTTTCTCCCAAAATGAATATTTAGAAAAGTATTTAAATTTAAACATTTGTTCTCCCCTGAATCTAATATTAAACTCTCT
>DUGT01000220.1:24168-30520 GCA_013331275.1 Methanosarcina sp.
CTCTCTGAATCTAATATTAAACTTTCTGAATCTAATATTAAATTCTCCTAAATCTAATATTAAAGATTCACAATCAGGCTTTAAACACGCACCCTGTAGTATTATTCCTTTTCGCTCTTCTCATGATCTTGTTTTTCACAATCAGACTCAGGTTGCACCCTTTTTTGAGTCTTGTCCTTGTGTCTGTTCTTACAGGAATTCTTGCAGGTGAACCTCTGGCCACCGTCGAAGCAATAATCGGAGGATTGGGCAATGTGTTTTCTCGTTTTGCTATTATTATTACTTGTGGAAGTATTATTGGAATTCTGCTCCAGTAACTGGAGGAATGCCCTTAATAGATTCTGATCTTATACGTTTTTCCAGAAATCCTCTACTTGCTCTTAATGTTCTTGGCTTTCTTTTTTCCGTTCCCCTTATGTGTTATATTTTTGCCTATGTTATCTTTGTTCCAATAGCTAAAGAGTTGGCTGCCAGACTCGATAACCCCCCCATTTCCACTGCAACAATCTTTGCACTAGGAGCTGTTGCCTCGTTTAACCTTGTCTACCCTTCGCCTGTAGTTATTTCTGCAGCAGAAGAGTTATCGGCTGACGTGAACAGACTTTTTATTATGGGACTTCTTATCGCAGTTCCCACTTCCATTGCAAGCTACTTATATTCCAAAAATCTGGGAAAGTCTGCAACTGCAGGTTTTTCAAACGGAATAAAAGAAAAAAAGCCGAAGGTCAGGAAAAAACCTCAGGAATATATAATAACCCTGATGAAAAGCCAAGTCGGCTTGAAGCCTACTCCCCAATCTTTTTTTCTTTACTCCTTATTTTCCTTCAAACAGGCGTTAAGTATCCCCATTCTGTGCTCACCTTTCTGGGAAACCCAAACATTGTTCTCCTTATAGGAGTCCTTCTCTCCATCTTTTCGGGCAGAAAACTCGGGTCTCCCGTACTGAGGAAATTGGTCGAAAAAGCTATGAGGAGAAGTGGGGTTGTTCTTCTTGACCTTTGTGGAGGAGGTGCTCTTTGGGCAACCCTTGCCATGACCGGGGCAGGAGAGTTCTTGGCAGATTTTTCTTGCAATTAAGCCCTCCTCATATCCTTGTGCCTTTTTTCATTGCCGCAGCCCTTCAAACCGTTCAGAGATCAAGGGTTGTTACCATGCTTGTCGCAACTTCTCTTTTACTACCCCTGGTTCCTAAACTTGGGTTTCCTCCAGAAGTTATTATTCTTTCAATGGCTTCAGGCACTTTTCTAATTTCCCATGTCAATGATTCTTTCTTCTGGATTTTCGGTGAGCTTGCAGAGCTAGAACCCTCTGAGGTCTTCAGGTCAAATACTCTTGGGAGAGCCTTGGTGGGTATCGTGAGTTTCCTACTGATTCTACTATGTATATCTTCTTTTACTGATTTCTTACCTTACTGAATTTTTTTCTTTTATTGAGAATTTTAACCTATGTTCTTCTGGAATTCTTCTCAATTTTCTGATTTTGTTGCAGTAAAATTATAACTCCATAATTTGGTATATAGCAAAAAATAAATACCAGTTTTTTATATTTCTCTATATGAATGAGCAAAGTTATCCTGAATTTACGGGCCTTGAACTCTCTCCGAGAAAGGTAGATTATCTTAAGTTTATTCTTGAAAAAGGAGACACTGTAAAAACTACGGAGATTTCCTCAGGCCTGCAGGTAGATCCTTCAACCACAACTAAAACCTTAAACGAACTTGCAAGTGCGGGCTACCTGAACCATGTTCCTTATAGGGGTGTGAACCTGACGGAACTGGGTGAAGCATACGCACAATTCCTTATTCGAAGGCACAGGATTCTCAGTCTTCTTTTAACCCACTACGGTCTTTCGTCGGATGAAGCATGTAACGAAGTTTCGCGTTTTGAGGCTTTTGTCTCAAGGGATGTTGTAAATAAGATCTGCAGCTCAATGGGCCACCCAATGTTTGGAGTATGCGGGGAAATAAGCCATGAGATATGCTTGCATGAAGAAAAACATCATTGAGCACTTGAACAAATGAAGCATTAAATGAAATGCTAAACGAAAAGCTAAAGTGCTAATCAAGTGCCAAATATGAGCTCCAAGATTTATTTGGGCTTATACCAAAAAATTCCCTTAATAACTTATAAATTTGGGCATATGCCAAATTTGAATATATGGATTTGGGTGTGTAGAGACTTTGAATGTATGCTGAATTTGGATATATGCTAAATCTGGGCATATGCAAGTGCGTTTTTGTCGATATCTGTCTGATCTCATCCAGAAATATATTCATGAGCAAGAAAATGTGAAAGTGAAGAAAGCGGGATCTAAATATGAATTTGAAAACTCTACCTTTGTTAGTGCTCTTGACTGTTGGTCTGAGCCTTTTTGTCAGCGGCTGTACAGGTCAGAATGACTCTCAAACTAATGAGAGTACAGTACAGGATGTTGAAGTAGCAGGGTCGAACGAGCCTGTAACCGTAGCTGTGAGTATAGTTCCACAGGCCGAGTTTGTAGAAAAAGTTGGTGGAGACAAAGTAAAAACTGTTGTCATAATTCCTCCAGGAGCAGACCCTCATACATATGAACCGTCTCCTAAAGAGATGGGAGAAGTGAGCAAAGCTAGTATGTATGTTACAGTCGGTGTAGATATGCCCTTTGAGGAGGTCTGGATCAACAGATTCAAATCTATTAACACCGGAACTCTTATAGTAAACTCTTCTAATGGAATCGAACTCAGGAAACTTGCTGCTCACGATCATCAAGAAGAGGGAGGAGCAGAAGAACATGCAGAGGAACTTGAAACTAACAACGAAGAAACTGAACTGGATCCCCACATATGGACATCTCCTGCAAACTCAAAAATAATGGTTGAGAACATTTATGAGGGACTCGCCAAAACAGATCCTGATAACAAAACTTACTATGCTCAGAATAGAGATGCCTATCTTAAGGAACTTGACGCTCTGGATGCAAGAATCCGCGAAAAGCTCGAGGGAAAAAAGGAAAGAAATTTCATGGTTTATCATCCTTCCTGGGGCTATTTTGCAGCTGACTACAACCTTACTATGATTCCAGTTGAGATTGAAGGAAAAGAGCCAAGTGCTCAGGATCTGGCAAAGGTTATAAGCCTTGCAAAAGAAAAACAGGTTAAAGTCATCTTTGTCCAGCCTCAGTTCAGTACGGGAAGTGCGCAGTCGGTAGCTGAAGAGATAGGTGGCGAAGTTGTAGCTGTAGATCCACTTGCAAAGGATTACGTTGCAAATATGGATAATGTATCCGACATTTTTGCCAGAAACCTCGTATGAAGTCAGTATAATATAAAATCAGTATAATATAAAATCAGTATAATATAAAATCAGTAAAACTATTACTCGAGTTCTGGTTCAATCAGAACTCAAGTACTATCTAACATCAAGGTAATATCAAGTGCTTGTAATCCGGTAAATAAAAACGATATTCTGAAGGAAAGGCAATGGAGAAGGTTATAGAACTGAAGGATGTATGGGTTCGTTATGGAACCCAGACGATTCTTGAGGCAATCGATTTTGAATTAAAAGAGCCTAATGGACTGCTTGGGATTATCGGACCTAATGGGGGAGGAAAGACTACGTTTCTCAAAGTGCTCCTTGGACTTTTGAAACCTTATAAAGGCAGTGTAAGGCTTTTTGGAAAACCACCAGAAAAGAGCAGAGAGCTTGTAGGATATGTTCCTCAATACAAAGGTTTTGATTTTGACTTTCCTATCAGTGTTTGGGAAATTGTGCTTACAGGCAGGATGAGCCATACAGGTTTTCTGAAGAAATTTCAAGAAGAGGACAAAAAGGCTGCCGAAGAAGCCCTTAAAACTGTAGAAATGTTTCAATACAGAGACCGGCAGATTGGGCAGCTTTCTGGAGGACAACGGCAGAGAGTCCTTATTGCAAGAGCTCTTGCTACAAACCCTAAACTTCTGCTTCTGGACGAACCTAATTCCGGGCTTGACCCGCATATGCAAGATGAACTCTATCGCCTGCTAAGCAGACTCAAGCAGGAAATGGCAGTTATCATGGTTACTCATGATCTCAGTGCGGTTTCTGTTTATGTCGACAAAATAGCCTGTTTAAACCGCACTCTTCATTATCACAATTCCAGAGAAATTCCGGTTGAAGATCTTGAAGCTACCTACCAGTGTCCTGTTGAGCTGATCGCTCATGGAATTCCTCACAGGGTGCTGAAAAACCATGAGGAGAACTCCTGAAGATCAGGGCTTGTTCGAAAAGGGCTGATTCGAAAAACAGATGGAGAAATAAGAATGTTTGATTTTCTGCAATATAATTTTATCCAGAACGCTCTTGCAGCCGCAGTTCTTGCAAGCATAGCCTGCGGGATTATAGGAGTCTATGTTGTCGTCAAAAAAATAGTCTTCATAAGTGGTGGGATAGCTCATGCTTCCTTTGGAGGTGTCGGGCTGGGCTATTATCTCGGAATTAATCCTATGTTCGGAGTTCTTCCCTTTAGCTTGCTTTCGGCTCTTGTGATGGGAACAGTGAGCAAAAAGTCTAAAATCCCTGAAGACAGTGCTATAGGCATACTCTGGTCTCTTGGAATGGCACTCGGAATAATTTTTGTTTATCTAACCCCTGGCTATGCTCCTGATCTCATGACTTACCTCTTCGGAAATATTCTAACAGTTCCCTACTCCGACCTTTACTTTATGCTAGCTCTCGATATAGTAATAGTAGGTGCTGTTTATTTACTTTACAAAGAATTTCTTACCTTATGTTTTGACGAAGAATTCACAACAGTACAGGGCCTTCCTACCGAGAAGCTTTACCTTTTCCTTCTCTGTATAATTGCTCTAACAATTGTAGTGCTTATTAAGATCGTGGGTATTATCCTTGTAATCGCTCTTCTTACCATTCCTGCTTCTCTGAGCCGTAAATTTACTTATAACCTGAAGCGTATGATGCTGATTTCCATAGCTTTCGGAACTGTAATAAGTGTTACAGGGATAGGTCTTTCATATGCTCTGGATGTTCCATCCGGTGCAACGATCATTCTCGTACTGAGCCTTGTATATGGGATTGTGGCTTTTGGAATGAAAATACTCGAAAATATAAGGATCTCAGGAACTTAAAAATCCTGAGTTTTATTTTACAGGCTTTAAATGGACATTTATGGACTTATCCAGTACTTATCCAGTAGTAGTTAAGTAGCTATTCGAGGACGATTTTTCATAATCTTTCATAATATTATTATAATTATATTTATTCCGTTTTATTAAGACATAAGTTTATATATGGTGAGATGTAAGAGCCTAAACGTTTAATTGATTAATTTCACAGGACCCAGTACTAAACCTCTCTAGGCTGGATTTGTAGAGATAAAAACGGAATCTGAAGCATCTAACCCATGCGCGTACAACCGTTTCGAGTGGGGAAGCGACGGATACGCCGATAGACTAAACACAATGGATTTATTTGGAGCTACCTAAGCCAATCCAGTAAGTGTTCTAAAAATTATATTAAAGTAAGTAATTGAACCCGTTATATAAAATGGAAGCCATCAGGCTATTTACTAAAGTAAACTGTTACAATCAGGGTGATAAAATGGATCGTGATACAACCCGGGATCAAAACATAAAAGAAAATGAGACTTTTGATGGAGACTGCCTCGATCTTCCGGATATTCCCCTTCCGGAGACTGACAACGTTCTATACTCAATCCTTAATTCCTTAAACCAGAATATCGCAGATTTTCATACTTTTGTGAAGTTCAACCCCTATCTGTCTGAGGACCACCTGAATGTCGAACTGCTTAAAAGAAGCATGGGCATTCACAGAGACTTTACAGCTCTATTCCTGCACACCAAAGAGGAGCTTATTTTTACCTATCCCGAATTCATAGAAAAAACTGAGAAGTTGTTATTTAGGGGAGATGTTGGTACCGACTGCATAAAATACACTCGCAAATTATGCAGAACAATAAGCGACTATAAAATAGCCCTGCACAGAGAAGGCTATTTGCCTGACCTGAGAAGACAATTGCCATTGGTTGACTTGTAATCCATCCAGTAATTTACTTTTTTTCTGTTAAATTTCTCTTTTTCATCAAATTCAAAATCAGATCCCCACTCTATTATATTTTAAGATCACAATAATTCTATTAATTCCAGTAATTCTAAGAGTCCCATCAATTGAAGATGTTTCCACAATTCCATTTTTATTGAATGTAGAAAGAAAATTTCTTCTCTATTATATCTCAACTTCCTTTGCATTTTACAGTACTTCCAGAATTTTATATTTCATTTTCAGTACATCCGTAGTTTTATATAATTATAAGATATCTGAATTCCCAGGCATCTGTAAAAAACGGTGTCTTTGAAAAA
>DUGT01000220.1:30806-36304 GCA_013331275.1 Methanosarcina sp.
TAAAAAACGGTATCTTAAAAAACAGATGCCTGTATTATGCATTATCTGAGTCTTTTTTATTTTCGTTATCCAACAAAGTTTCATAATTTGATTTCATTCATTTTGCAGAAATCAGTTAGTTCCTCAATGTTGCATGCAACTGTTTTGTTATATTCTATTTCGGAACGGCATGTTGCTATAAGGTTAATTTCGTTTTTCCGGCAGACTTCAAACAAATATTCAAAATTTTGCTGTTCTGCAAAACGATGTAAGTCATCGATAAACATCAATTTGAGTTTCCAGAATTTCATTTGTCTGGGTAAAATAAAGGATTCTATCTCTATATTGGTGGACCTTGGAACTATAAGGTCATTCTTTTTTGATTTTCTCAAAGATTCATAAGCCATTTTGGTTTTTCCAGCAAGATGTGGGCCTACTATCAGTACACTTTTTTGATTATCCAGGCAATTCCAAACCTTTCGTCTTCAGGTCTTAAAAAATAATATTCGTTAAAAGGTCTGTTTCCCAGAATTTCTTCTTTCCCTATTGAAGTTGAATTTTTCCATATGAGGTTAAATAGACTCTTTAGTTTTTTCTGTTTTTCCCGATAGTTTTTATAAAGTGTGTATGAGGCACATATCATTGCTAAGAGTAAAGTAACCAAGATCCCGAGTTTTGCTTCAACATTCATTTTTGAACAAGTTGAGACTAATTAAGAACCAGATTCAGTTACCTCTTGTATAGGAAAACTCAGATTAGTCATTTTTAGAAGCCTTCAGAAAAAACTGTTTTTAATATTACTTTCGATTTTATTTATCATTTAAAATCTAAGAATTTTAAATATATCAATATGTTCTTATTTTTTGTAGGCGGACGAAAATCAGTATCTCAAATATTCACAATATCAAAAAAGAGAAATTAAAATTAAAAAGTAAAATAAAAAATAAAATTAAATAATTAAAACTTCAGTTTTCACTGAAGTCCGAAGTGTTTTATGTTCCAGTCTGCAGTAGCCTGGATTTTCTTTATTTCTTCTTCACCGCCTTCCATGGTGAAGAGATGTTTGAACCTTTTCTGGGCCCTCAGGTACTCCTCGACTGGCCTGGGATCCTTAACTTTCCTGACCTGAGTAATTTCTCCGTTTTCCATTTCATACATGGGCCAGAGGCAGGTTTCGACTGCGAGTTTGGCGATTTCCAGGGTCTTGGATGTATCAAAACCCCAGCCTGTTGGACAGGGGGCCTGGGCATGGATATAGGTAGGTCCCACGATTTCAGTTGCCTTCTTAACCTTTCGTATCATGTCTCTTGGGAAACCTATGGAGGTCGTGGCCACATAAGGGGAGCCGTGAGCTGCCATGATAGCAGGCATGTTTTTCTTAGGAAGCGGGTTTCCAAAGGAAACTTTTCCGGCTGGAGTGGTTGTGGTACTTGCATCAAAAGGTGTTCCACTGCTGCGCTGGACTCCAGTGTTCATATAAGCTTCATTGTCCATGCACACATAGGTGAAATCGTGGCCTCTCTCGAATGCCCCTGAAAGGGATCCGAGGCCTATGTCCATAGTAGAACCGTCTCCACCGATTGATATAACCTTAATATCATCCTTTTTGCCAAGAGCCTTCAAGGCAGCTTCCACACCTGAAGCTACTGCACCTGCGTTTTCAAAGAGGGAGTGGATCCACGGAACCTGCCAGGAAGAATACGGGAAAGGTGTGGACATAACTTCAAGGCAGCCCGTCGGGTTAACTACAATTGTATTTGGGCCTGCGCCCATAAGTGCGAATTTTGCAGCAAAGGCATCACAGCAACCTGCACAGCCACTGTGCCCGGAAGTGATATATGTTTTTGGTGCAGTTTTACTCATAGCAACTCCTCCTTAAGGTCCAGGAATTGGCTTTCAACCGTGATTCCGGACTTTGCAACTTTCTTGGTTTCTTCTATAACCTTTGCAATACTTTCCACAGGAATATCACGGCCTCCATGCCCCACAGTATAGCCAATCACAGGTACACGGACTTTACTGTTGTAGAGGCAGGATTTGGTTTCTGTAAAGAGAGCTCCTTCGTTTGTCCCTATCGAAATATTCTTATCAAGTACGACAACTGCGTGGGCATTCTTAACAGCCTTGCAGATCTGCTCCTTCGGGAAAGGCCTGAAGGATCTGACCTTTAAGACACCGATCTTTTCTCCTTTTGCTCTGTACTCATCAACAACATTCTTGATAGTACCAAGAATAGAGCCCATAGACATGACAATAATTTCGGCATCATCAAGCATGTATCCGTCAATAAGCCCTCCGTGGTATCTGCCAAAGACTTCCTCAAACTCCTTTGCCACGGCTTCGATCTTCGGAAGAGCTTTCTGCATTGCCTGCTCCTGGAGATACCTGAACTCTTCATAAGTGTCTGGGGCTGCAAAGGCTCCGAAGGTTTTGGGGTCTTCAGGGTCAAGAACATTTTCAGGCTGGAAAGACGGAAGGAAATCGTCGGTCAGTTCCTGTTCAAGCAGGACAACAGGCTCGTAAACATGAGACAGGATAAAGCCGTCCATGCAGGCCATACCTGGGAGCATGACCTCATTGTCTTCTGCGATCTTGTAGAGCTGGGGCAGGGTATCACATGCTTCTTGGACATCCTCTGCGTAAAGCTGAATCCAGCCTGTATCCCTCTGCGAAATCGCATCCTGGTGATCGTTCCAAATATTGATTGGAGCGCCAATTGCTCTGTTTGCCACTGTCATTATAACCGGAAGCCTCATACCTGAAGTGTTAAAAAGTGCCTCATGCATGAGCAGAAGTCCCTGAGAAGTTGTGGCTGAATAGGTCCTTGCGCCTACTGCTGATGCTCCTATAAGGGCAGAAATTGCCGAGAACTCTGCCTCTACATTAATATACTCACAGTTAGGGATTTCCCCGTCTGCTATGAACTGGGATAGGTCTTCAACAATATGCGTCTGGGGAGTAATCGGGTAGGCTGAAATTACGTTTGGACGGCAGACTTTTGCGGAATGAGCCACAGCGTAGGAGCCTTCCACGACTACCATTTTTTTTCTGTAAGCCGGGTCAATCATTATTTCTCCTCCAGAATCATTTCAATCGCATCTGCAGGACACTCATTTGCACAGATGCCGCAACCTTTGCAGTAATCATAATCATATTCAAAAAAGCCGTCTTCTCTGGGTTTGACAGCCATATCAGGGCAGACAATATGGCAGATTCCGCATTTGGTACATTTCTCGTAAATATAAACAGGACGGAAGTTTCTCCAGCCTCCAGTTTTATTTATAAGGGTAGAACCAGGTTTACAGACTCTGCAGCGTGAAATGTTTAAACCTTCTTCTTCCTCTTCGTTTTTCAGAACTTCGGGTCGTATCTTGCGGTCTTGTTCGGATTCGTTACTCACGCTTCTTCCCCCCTGATAAGCTTGTAGGCCTTCTGGATTGCGTTTGCATTCTTTTCTCCTACCTTTCCTGGAAAACGAGCCCTTATTGCATGCTGGATTGATTCGACATTGATTTCTCCGGTTGCACCCGCAAAAGCTCCAAGGAGGACAGTATTTACAATGGGGACACCTATAATATCCATTGCCACCTTGGTAGCGTCCACGGTCATGACCCTAGCTTTTGTATTGAGTTTCAGGCTTTCCGGTTTTTCGGTTGTGTTAACAATAATTATTCCGTCATCCTTTACCCCGCTTGCAACGTCAACAGTTTCAACCAGAGTTGCATCCTGGACAATAACATAATCCGGAGTGTAGATCTGACTTCGGAGCCTGATAGGATTATTGTTAATCCTCGTGAATGCCTGGACTGGGGCACCTCTACGCTCTACCCCAAAAGCGGGGAAGGCCTGGCTAAACTTTCCATCTTCAAAAGCAGCAACAGAAAGCATTTCAGCCGCGGTAACAGAACCCTGGCCTCCTCGACCGTGTATTCTGATTTCCTTCATCTGGATTCTCCTTTTAATGAGATTTTATCTATTGTTTTTCGAACATTTTCGAACGTTTTCGAACATATTCGAATATTTTCGAATTTTTTTGAATTTGTCTATGTTTTTGCTTTTCTTGGCAGTCTGTTTGGCAAATTTTAATTAGTCTAGCACACTGCTATTAATCGAATACTAAACGAATTGACCTGATGTTATCCAATTTATTTACTTTGTCAGATACAATCAGCATTTGTTTACTTTATCAGACATAGTCAGCATTTGTTACTTTGTCAGAACAATAATAGCATCTGACTCTTCTTTCTTCAAGCATTATTCTAATATAATAAGTGTGATATGTACATTCATGTCAGGATCCAAAAACCTATATGGTAAATTGTTAACCTGGATCTCTTTCATATCATGAATTATAATTATTATTCAAAGATTTATTTTCAATTCTAGGTTCACACTGTTTTATGCCTGATAGTTCATGGATAATAGTGTAGAATATTATTAGGTTTTCGGTGAATTGAAATATATTCTTTATATATTTCTAATTTACAATTATTTTTTTGAATTTATTATATTTGCTATTTTCAGGTTAACCTGTCTCACGCATACGTTTTTATTGCTAATAACTGTAGACAATTATCTCCCAAAAAATATGGGATACTTTAATATTTCTCCTTAGAGAAATCTTTTATTAACTCAATCATCGCCTTTCCATCTTTCAGATTATTAATCTTTTCCCTGATCTGCCGCGAGCCGCGCAACCCTTTTGTAAACCAGTGAGCATGCATCCTTAGATTTGTAGGCGTCTGGAGATCATATTTTTCAAGTAAGGCGATATAATTCTCAAAGTCCTTCAATTGCCGGACTTGTCTGTCAAGTTCCAGCCTTTCTCCGGTTTCCAGATAATGCCTTATCCTTCTGAAGATAAAGGGATTTCCCATTGCTGCGCGGCCGATCATAAGCCCGTCGCAGCCAGTAAAATCAAGGGCAGCTTCGGCAGATTCCTCATCTCTTATATCTCCGTTTGCAATCACTGGAATGGAAAGTTCCTGTTTAACGGCTCTTATTGCTGTAAGGTCTGAATTTCCGGAGTACATCTGCTCTGCCCTCCTACCATGTACAGTTAGGGCCGAAGCCCCAGCCTCTTCGATCAGGCGTGCAATTTCGAGGGTTTTTTCCTCATTCCTCAGAATGCGGATTTTTGCAGTTACAGGAGTCTTCAGCACACCGGTTAGCTCAGAGATAATTTCATATACAAGTTTCTGGGAGTTGAGAATAGCCGAGCCGCATCCTGTCCCTGTAATACGCTTTGCAGGGCAGCCCATATTCACGTCGATGAGTTCAGGTTTGTACTCGTTTTCAATAAAAAGCGCAGCTTCCCTCAGTTTCTCTGGAGAATTTCCTACAAGCTGAACTCCAAAAGGTCGGTCTTCAGGGGACGACAGCCCTTTGAGAATAGATTTTCGGTTTTCATTGAGCAAGGCATCTGCGCTGATCATCTCAGTATATGTAAGGTCAGCCCCATTCTGCCTACAGAGAAGCCTGAAAGCCAGATTTGTCACGTCTGCCATAGGTGCAAGAAG
>DUGT01000179.1:0-2424 GCA_013331275.1 Methanosarcina sp.
AAATTTAAAACTTAAACGTTACTGATGTTTTCGATCAAGCCTTTTTCTAAAAGGCTTGTGATCACACTGTCGTAATGTTTTTGAGTTAGCAGTTGTTTTCGCTCAAGCCTTTTTTAAAAGGATCGCGCTCAAGACTTTATCAAAAAGTTGTAACCATGCCTGCCAGATGACCCAAAACGAGGTTTAGAGATATCAGGTGTTCTGAGCTTGTTGGAAATGTAGCTAGCCCTCCTGACTCCTGATTCAGCCCTCTTGAGCGTAGCGAAAAGGGCCCCGTCCTCCCGAGACGGAACTCGGGCAGCGAAGCATTTACATGTAAGGTGAACATAAAGTGCACGAAAAGCCGACTAAAAGACAGGCAAAAATAAAAATAAAACTGGACTACTGGTAGAGGAAAACCAATGGCTGTATGGAAAGGAAAGAAGGTAATTCTACATACCACTATGGGCGATATAACAATTGAGCTCTTTGAAGACATGCCGATTACGGCAGGAAATTTTGCAAAACTTGTGGAGAAAGGCTTCTATGACGGAGTTGTTTTTCACAGGGTGATCGACAAATTTATGATTCAGGGTGGAGACCCAACAGGTACAGGTATGGGAGGGCCAGGCTACGAGATTCCGGATGAGTTCACAAGCCATAACCGGAACGACAGGGGAACTTTATCTATGGCAAACGCAGGCCCTAATACAGGCGGCAGCCAGTTCTTTATCAACCTCGTAAACAATAATTATCTTGACAGGATGCATCCTGTCTTCGGGAAGGTAGTCGAAGGCATGGATATTGTGGATTCTATGGGAAAAGTCAAAACTGACCGCCAGGATCGCCCGAAAACCGAAGTGAAAATTATAAAGGCTGAACTGGTCTGAAACTTTTTAATGCTTCAGGGCAATTCATGCCTTTTATTTTTCCTATCTTTGCAGCTACCTGTTCTTGTATTATCTGTTCTTATATTATCTGTTCTTATATTATCTGTTCTTTTATTATCTGTTTTTTACCTCTTATTTTTTCATATTTTCTATTTTCCGTTTTTGCTATTCGGTTATTAACTTATTTACTATTTTTATCTCTATATCTAATCATGTCCTCTATACACCCCTTCTGATCTTTTTTCTTGAATCTTTTTTCTGACTATTATTTTTGATCACCATTTCTGATTTCAATTTCTGCACACGATTTCGGATCTAATTTTCGGATACTATGATAAAAAAGCCCGCATAATTAGAATATGATTTCTTTTATCGGAGACTGAAGCCTGTTGAACACAGGAGAAGAGATTTTTGTGTTGAAAACAGAAGAGGAATTGGATTTTTTGGCAAGTGAAACCCTTAAAGCCAGGTATCTGCGTGAGGGAGAAAAGGACTGGGAGGATGTATGTGAGAGAGTTGCAAAGGCAGTTGCATTAACTGAGGAAGAGTATCTGGATTTCAAAGACCTCATGGTCAGAAAGATTTTTCTTCCAAGCTCGCCTACGCTTATGAATGCGGGTACTGAATTCGGACAGCTTGCAGCCTGTTTTGTAATTCCTGTTGAGGACGGAGTCGAGGAAATCTTCAATTCGATAAAAACTGCAGCCCTAACCCAAAAAACGGGAGGAGGTACAGGGTTTGATTTCTCAAAAATACGTCCTGAAGGTTTTACCAGTTCATGTGGTAATGACGGGACTAGCGGTCCTGTAACTGTCATGAAACTGTTCAATGAGGCAACCGAGATCGTAAAACAATTTGGAAGGCGACGAGGTGCCAATATGGGCATCCTTGATATTTCCCATAACGATATCCTTTCTTTCATCAGAGCAAAGCATGTCGAAGGAGAGTTGAGCAATTTCAATCTCTCAATTATGGTACCTGATGCTTTCATGGAACTTGTTGAAGCTAATAAGGCTGACGAAGTTTGGAACAGGCAAACAGGTGTGACAGTCGGGGATATATTTTCCGAGATTGTAGAGGGAATATGGAGAAATGGTGAACCTGGCATTCTTTTTTATGACCGAATAAACAGAGATAACTTCACACCTGCCCTTGGTAACATCTCAGCTACAAATCCCTGTGGTGAAGAGCCACTTCTGCCTTTTGAAGCCTGCAATCTGGGCAGCCTAAATCTTTCACTTTTCGTTACAGACAGAAAGGTAAACTGGGACTTCCTCAGAGAAGTAGCCGGAAAAGCTATTCGTTTCCTGGATTACGAAATTGATAAAAATACATATCCTGTTCCGGAGATCGAGGCTGCAACTAAAAGGACCAGGAAAGTAGGGCTTGGAGTAATGGGGCTTCATGATATGCTTTTAAAGCTCGGACTGCCCTATGACTCACAGGAAGCCCTCAAGCTTGCGGAAAAGCTTATGGAACAGATTACCTGGGCTTCGATCAGGGAATCAAGGAAGCTTGCTACGGAAAAAGGAAGTTTTCCGGAATATGAGGATTC
>DUGT01000179.1:2613-3658 GCA_013331275.1 Methanosarcina sp.
ATTCTTGCCGGTTGTTCGGCAGGAATTGAACCTGTTTTCAGCTGGGTCTACAGGCGAACTCAGACCGTAGGCAGGGAATTTATGCTTGTTCATCCGTTTTTTAAGGCGTATTTCAAACCAAAACTGTCAGAAGCTGACTATGAATGGCTTCTGGAGCATGTCTATAAGTATGGTACGTTGCAGGATGTGGAAAACTCAGAACTTGTAAGTGAAGAGGATAAGCAGCTTTTCAGGTCAGCCCTTGACATTGACTGGAAGGCCCATATTGATATGCAGGCCTCATTTCAACGGCACTGCCATGCTGGAATTTCGAAAACTATAAATATGCCTGCTTCCGCAAGAAAAGAGGATATCAAACAGGCTCTAGTTTATGCCTGGAAACAGGGATTAAAGGGGCTTACTATTTATAGGACCGGAAGCAGACAGCATGTAGTCCTTAGCCTCCAAAAATTTAAAAATTAAAATTGTTATTGTATGTAAAGAGCATAAAACTGTAATCTTTAAAAAACATAAAGCCGTAACCTTTGAAAAATATAAAGTTGTGATCTGCAAAAAACTATAAAGCTGTATCTATTAAAAAACATAAAGCTGTGGTCTACAAAAACTATAGAGTTGTAACCTGTGAAAATATAAAAGTATAACCTCTAAAAACTGTTTATACTCTCGAAACCGAATCAGGAGGCTGCTATGAAATCTACACCCCAGACAGTGTAATAAATATTATACTGTGTTATCTTACTAAAAATATATATACATTTAATCACTCTAAATAATATATGACTGATACGTTCAAACATCACCTTGAATTGCTAATTGCCTGCGTGATTTATGGTACTGTTGGAATCTACATGCAACAGCTTGAGGATATGTCTATAGGATCAATTATTTTCTATAGAATATTCTTCGGACTGACAGCTCTTTTATTCTATCTTTCAATTACTCGAAACTTAGGCCAGCTAGCTTTAAAAAGAAAAAAGAAGTACCTGCTTCTTCTGGGAATCCTGTATGTTTTGCAAATGTTTTCCTATTATTCGGCAATTCGTTA
>DUGT01000179.1:3822-12704 GCA_013331275.1 Methanosarcina sp.
TGATGCTGGGGGAAAAGAACACTGGAAAAACTATTCTTGCCCTCTTCCTTGGTTTGATAGGAGTTTTCTATATAACAAGGCCGGAAGGAGGCTTTGAGCAGATCGAATTTGGCAGCAGTTATCTTAAGGGAGTGCTTTTCGGGCTTACGGGAGGTCTTTTCAGCAGTGGCGTAATAATCTCGGTTCGTTATCTCAGAGATGAATATAATGGACTTACCCAGCTCTTCTGGCAGAGTGCAATCAGCCTTTTCTTCCTTTCACCGTTCGCAGTTTCCGTTCCACGAGATATACTTACCGGAAACCTTCCAGTCCTGATGCTCTTCGGGGTATTGATTACAGGAATCGGTGCAGTGTTCTATATAAGGGGTGTAACAGGTGTGAGCGCTATTACGGGAAGTCTCTTTAGCCTGCTTGAACCGGTTTCCTGTATATTCTTCGATTATACGATACTGGGAAGCCCGATTCATAGTGGGATGCTAACTGGCTGCATTTTCATCCTTACAGCAGCAATTGTAATAAGCCTTGATGACTCGGTTTCCCCGATAAAACTGTTTTTACTGAACAAGGTAGCCTTTAGCAAAAGAGCTTTTGTCAGAAAAAAACCGGTTTTAAGAGCTCCAGATAAATAAAACTCTATGTCTGAGTTTTATTTCAGTCGAATACCCCGCTAGCTTGCTGCGGGGATGGAAACTTCCCCGGTAACCGTTGATGATTATACAATTTATCAATTCTATTATTTCGGGTGTTAACTTCTGCTCAAACTAAACCGTTAGGGTTACTATTTCCTGTAACGGAATTTCGAGCGGTGGCGCGAACATACCCCGTTGCTTGCAGCGGGGTGCGCCAGCGCAACTTTGATTTTCCCTTTTTCTTTATCTTCTCTTTATCCTAAATTAGCCTGCTTCTGTCTCTTTTGAGGGCAAAGGTTGATCACGCCTATAGGGTTTGGGGATAAGTTTTTCAAATCCAAAAATTGCTTGGGGTTTTCGCTCAAGCCTTTTTTGAAAAGGCTTGTGGTATAACAAAGCTTAAATCAAGTACAGTAATTACTGAATAAATTGATTGGCATGTGGAAGATCCGTTTTCTTCAGGACAGACAAAAACGTTCTTTCCCGAACACGGATATTATGTTCGTTAAATATTTATTTGAAGTTTGATATATAAGCGGCGGTAGTAAAGTTTTCCAGTAGTCCACCGGTTTGCATTTATTATTAATACTTATCGGGCAGCTGCAGGACATCTGCAGGACAGGACTGCACTGACCGCACTTTCACTTTAGCTAATCTTTCTTCAGGGAGACCCTATATGATAAAAGAAATCACTGCCAAGTATAACGCAGAGCAAATCGAAAAAAAGATAACTGAGCTCTGGAAAGATAGCGATGCTTATCGAAAGACCCGAGAGCACCGCAAGACTGGAAAAAGACTTTTTTTTGTTGACGGCCCTCCGTATACGACCGGACATATTCACCTGGGAACTGCCTGGAATAAGATCATCAAAGATTCCATTCTTCGCTATTACTCCATGAATAATCGTAATATTCTCGAGCGCCCTGGTTGGGATATGCACGGCTTGCCAATTGAGGTTAAGGTCGAAGGCGTGCTTGGCTTCAAGTCCAAAAAGGATATTGAGAGCTTTGGGGTAGAGAATTTTATTGAGAAATGTAAGGAATTTGCCATCAGCCAGAAGCAGGAAATGACTGCACAGTTTCAGAGGCTAGGAGTCTGGATGCAATGGGAAGATCCTTACATGACCTTAAAAGATGATTACATTGAGGCTGCATGGTGGACTCTCAAGCAGGCCAGTGAAAAAGACTTGCTGGATGTGGGCAAGCGTTCAGTCAACTGGTGTCCGCGCTGTGAGACTGCAATTGCAGACTCCGAGGTCGAATATTCTGATCGGACTGACCCTTCGATCTATGTGAAATTTAAGATCACAGGCGAAGAAAATACTTTCATAGTCATCTGGACAACAACGCCCTGGACAATCCCTGCAAATGTAGCTGTAGCCGTACATCCCTGTTTTGAGTACTCAAAATTCAGAGCAATTAGGCAAGACGGCTCTGAAGAGATTTTAATTGCAGCTACTGACCTGATCGAAAATGTCCTTAAACAGGGCAGGTATGTTGATTATGAAGTACTTGAGACAATGCTCGGGGAAGATCTGACGAAACTTGAGTACGAAAGTCCTGTTGGGGATCTTGTGCCTGTGCAGAACGAGATAAAGCATGGTGTTTATCTTGCTGACTACGTAACTGCAGAAAACACAGGTTGTGTACATATTGCCCCAGGGCATGGTATGGACGACTTTAACGTTGGCGTGAAATATAAGCTGCCGATCCTCTGTCCTGTGGGCCCGAACGGTGCCTACACTGAAGAAGCCGGAGAATACGCCGGTAAGAACGTCAGAGAGGCAAACCCGATTGTCATTGAAGACTTGAAAAAACGCAACAGACTGCTTGCAGAAGGAACCGTAACGCACAGGTACGGGCACTGCTGGCGCTGCAAGACTCCCATAATCTACCTTGCAACCGAGCAGTGGTTCCTCAAGGTTACAGAGATAAAGGATAAAATGCTTGAGGCAATTGATGCTGTAGACTGGTACCCTGACTGGGCAGGTTCAGCCAGATTCAGGACCTGGGTTGAAGGCGCCAGAGATTGGTGCATCTCCAGGCAGCGCTACTGGGGAATTCCGATTCCGGTCTGGAAGTGTAAAAAATGCGGAAAACTTGAGGTAATAGGAACCAAAGCCGAATTGCTGGAAAAATCCGGAATAAGCGGAGATGTCGAACTTCACCGCCCCTACGTAGACAAAATAACTATCCCATGTGAATGCGGGGGAGAGAAAAAACGTGTTGAAGACGTTTTCGATGTCTGGTTTGATTCAGCTGTCGCTTCCTGGGCTACCCTGAAGTTCCCGCAGACCAGGGAACAGTTTGATGAATGGTGGCCTGCAGACTTTATCACTGAAGGACATGACCAGACTCGTGGCTGGTTTTATTCCCAGCTCGGAGCAAGCATGGTTAGCTTCGGACGAGCACCATACAAGAGTGTACTCATGCATGGCTTTACACTTGATGCAGGCGGAAAGAAGATGTCAAAGAGCCTTGGAAACGTAATTTCCCCGCTTGATATCATTGACAGGTATGGGGCTGACACTCTGCGTGCCTATGTGCTTTCCTCCAGTGCACCCTGGGATGACCTTAAGTTTAACCTGGAAGAAGTGGAAAACGTCCACCGTTCGATCAATATTCTCTGGAATGTTTTCAGATTCCCGCTGCCTTATATGGCACTCGATAATTTTGATCCGCTTAAAGTTAGCCTTGATTCCGTAAAAGATGCGCTCAGGGAAGAGGATAGATGGATTCTCTCAAGAGTTCAGTCCGTTGTTAAGACTGTAGATGAAGCAATGAGCGGGTACTTCCTGCATAAAGCTGTGCGCGAGATTCTTGAATTTACTTTGGAAGACCTCTCCCGCTGGTATATTCAGCTTATACGTCCAAGAACCTGGACCGAAGCCGACGACCCTGACAAGCTTGCAGCTTACTGTGTGCTTTATGAAGTCTATGTAACCCTTACAAAATTGATATCTCCTTTCATGCCTTACCTGGCTGAAGAGATGTATCAGAACCTGATAAGAAATGTAGATCCAGATGCGCCGGAATCGGTTCATATGTGCGACTGGCCAAAGGTCAATGAAGTCTACCTTGACTCTGAACTCGAAGCGGCTATGAACACTGCACGTTCTATTGTGGAAGCAGCCTCAAACGCCCGTCAGAAAGCAGGAAGAAAGCTCAGGTGGCCTGTTTCCCGAATAGTTGTTTCTCCTGAAAGTGAGGGTGCATCAAAGGCTGTTGAGAGACTGCGCTCAGTTCTTATGGACCAGACAAATTCCAAGGCAATTGTCCTTACACCTGTTGGTGAGAGCTGGAATGAACTCGGGCTTGAAGTAATCCCTGATCCGAGCAAAATAGGCCCTGTATTTAAGAAAGATGCAGGAAAAGTCATTCCTGCCCTGCAGAAGGTTGATGGCCTTGCTTTGAAAAAATCCTTTGTCGAAACTGGTGAGTTTGAACTCTCTCTTGCAGACGGAACAACAGTTACAGTTACTCCAGACATGGCAAACTTCAAAGAAACCCTACCAGAAGGTACCGCAAGTGCAGAATCTGATGCTGGTCTTGTTTATGTGGACGCAAACCTGACTCCAGAACTGGAGGCTGAAGGATATGCAAGGGAAGTAATTCGCAGACTTCAGGACATGCGGAAGGAACTTGACCTTGTGGTGGACGAAAACATCCGTGCCTCGGTCCGGATCGAAGATGAAAGAGTCCTGAAGCTTGTTGAAACCCTTAAGGACCTGATTGCAGAAGAGGTAAGAGCCGATATCCTTGACATTGGCAGTGATATCGATATTCTCGGAGCTCTTGTAAAGGATTGGGATGTCGAAGGCATTGCAATGAGGATGGGTATTGTAAAAAAATAAATCCTTAAAAAAGATTGAAAATCAAAGAAACTCTGAACTCAAAATATAAGATGGAAAGGGAACTGATTCATATGGATTTTGCTACCTGGGAACCGATTTACGAACGAATCCTTGAGGATTTCGGGTTCGATCGAGTAGGTGATGAAAAGGCAGCCACTTTCCTTTCCGGCATGCTGACCCAAGAAAACACCGTTAGTCTGTCTGAACTTAAAGCTATAATTTCCGGAAAGTATGTCCTAGTCTGTGGAAACGCTCCAGGGCTCAGAAGCGACCTTTCGGAAATTAACCTTTCTGATTTTACGGTAATTGCAGCCGATGGAGCTGCTGCTGTACTAATGGATATGGACATTGTGCCTGAGGTCATCTGTACCGACCTTGACGGCAATTCCGAAGCCGATATTGAAAAAGAAATTCTTGCCTGCCAAAAGGGCTCAATAGTCCTTATTCATGCGCATGGGGACAATATCGATAAGCTTGAAAAATATGTACCTCGCTTTAGACGATTTATTGCAACTACCCAGGCAAGACCTTTTGACAAGGTCTATAATTTTGGAGGCTTTAGTGATGGAGACCGGTGTTTTTTTGTAGCCATGGAACTTGGAGCTAAAAAAATTAAGCTGGTGGGTTTTGATTTTGAAGATAAGGATGTAAACCCGATTAAGAAAAAGAAATTGAAATGGGCAAAGAAATTAATAGGGATTTGTGATTTTTAAAACACAAGTAGCCAAAATAAAATAATGTAATTATAATTTATCTACAATTCATTTCTTTTTTATTTACATGCTGAATCGAAAAACTTATCCTATTGAAAAGTAATCCTTTATATGAATATTTTACACAGGAAGAAAAATGCATAAGTCATGTAGTTGAAAAATAAAGAGAGTTGCCTAACTTTTTCAAGAAAATAAACACTTTTTAAAGCTCTAAATTGAGATTAGGCTGAATTTAAGGCTTATACAGATTATCAAGGCAATATTTTTTAGTTAAGTATTCAATTCCAGATTATTGTTCCTAATTAGTTGAGCGCTTCAATAAAATTATAAGTTATACAATAAATGTAAAAGTAAGTTTGTTTTACTGACAGAAGGTTTGTTTAGTTTTATAAAGATTATTTATATTAAGAAACAGTTATTCTAGGTCTTTTATATAATTTATAATTCTATGTTAAATTGTACTTTCATGGCAGGATTGTTTCTATATAATCGGAAATAAATAATCCCAATAAATTTAAAAAAGTCGCCGTGAAAGTATTGCTGGGAGTGGGTGAAGACCATTAATTAGAGATGTAATCCTCTAAGTTAAAAAGCCCACTATATGACATTTGAAAAGTCTAAAATAACATAGCAAAATCCTGGAGGAAATATAATGTGGTTTGGTAACTGTGGCTGGGGTGGCTGCGGCGGCTGGGGCTGGCGTCGTTGGCGTCGTTGCGGCTGGGGCGGCTGTGGCTGGTGGTAAGAATAACCACCGGACCCGTTGTTGAGCTCAAGAACTGTTGAACGCATTTAGGAGGTAAATATAATGTGGTTTGGAAACTGTGGCTGGGGTGGCTGCGGCGGCTGGGGCGGCTGCGGCGGCTGGGGCGGCTGCGGCTTATGGGACTGGTGGTAAGAACAAACGCTAGGCCCAGTGGCTGAGCTCAATAAATATTGAGTATGGATGAATAAAAGTAGTCATCAATTCAGGACAGGAAGGTCATTCCAGAATAATTGTCTTGAGTTGATGGCTATATATTTATTACCTGTAAGTTAGCAACTACAAGCTTCATATGTTTGAAAGCGGGTTTCTATTCAGGCTGATTAAATCAAAAGTTCACTATTTAATAAGAATAATTTGTTTCAGAAATAATACACTTTTTTCTTAATATGTACAAGTGGAAAAGTTTAAAAACAGAATGAGTAATTTTATCTTCTTTTACTAAATACGCCTTTTTTGAGCTTCCAAATTGGTTATAGTCAGATAATATAGTATATATACGCTATCCAGGTTTTATTTATCTATAAATATTAAATTGCAGACTATAAGTCCTGATTTATCTACATATTTAAAAACTCAAATTTTCTAAATTAAATACGAAACTAAACAGGATTGCTCGGCGCATGGTTTCATAGCTTTTTCAATGACTATTTAATGTTAAGAATTTATTATTCTATTCTATTTATATAATTTATAATTATATTATTGATTGTACTTTCTGGCAATTAAAGTTAAATCTGCCTCTTTTTAAGGGGATATAGAGTATAAGGTGGTTGTCAGGAGTAATAATAGAGTCGGGAAGTCGATATAAAATTTGATTTGAGAGATATATACTCTAATCATTAGATTATATCTTTCCCAATATATAAAAATCGTGTGAATTCACTAGAAAAACATAAAACAACAAATATAGTAAATATGGAGGTAAATATAATGGGTGGAGGATTTGGATTATTTGGAAGAGGAAGAGAATTTGACGGTTGCGGCTGCGGCGGCGGCTGCGGCTTCGGCGGCGGCTGGGGCGGCGGCTGGGGCGGCTGGGGCGGCTGTGGTCGTGAGCGTGAAGCTTGCTGCATAACAGCAGTTCGTGCCTGTAAAATTAAAGGCGGCGGCGGCTGGGGCGGCTGGTGGTAAAGAGAGATTAATCAGATATTGATTTAATCACTCTGACTAATCAAACCACATATTGAATAGACAAATATAAAATATAAAACCAATGATAGCTCATTCATGCAGCCTTTTGTCGGATATAAAAGCAGAAGAACCTTGATTGTATCAGAGTTTTAAAATGTACTGAAAGGTCTCTTATGTAACTAACCGGCACTCTTTAATGAATGAGCTCATCTCTCTTTATTAAGCAATATTAACGCAGTTTAGAACCAGTTTCATAGGAGCTTAGACGATATAATTGTGGACGTTTTTACGGATCTAAAAATAGATCTGCATTTACTTTATTTTCCTATAATTACCTGAACTTCTCATAGTTATCGAGTTGCGAATCACATACTGGAACACGCTTAATTACTCCAATTACGTTAAGATTTATTCTGTTTAATTCTTTTTTCGTGATAACTCAATTTAAATTTGAAATAAAGTACTTAAAACAAATAATTAGCCTTATCAATAATCTATTTTTATAAGTAATTCACTTCTATGTAAAAACCTTAAAGTACTAAGGTTCAAAAATCACATAAGTAACTCTATTTTTGTTTGTTAAATTAACCTATATAAAGCCTCTAAAAAGGGAATAATCAGAGGATATAATTTATCTATGCCATAGAAGCTTTATTTTTTGGATAAATATAAAATTAAAAACTTGAACTCCTGGTTTTATATAA
The DNA here is from genome assembly GCA_013331275.1 of Methanosarcina sp. Classification (GTDB taxonomy): domain Archaea; phylum Halobacteriota; class Methanosarcinia; order Methanosarcinales; family Methanosarcinaceae; genus Methanosarcina; species Methanosarcina sp11020u. Next base: position 11,619 of record DUGT01000179.1, read on the forward strand.
ATTAAAGGAATTAAAATTCGTAAATTAAGCTTGAAATTTAACGCGTTTTACGGAGCATGATTTCCCAGCTTTTTCAATGACTATTTAATATTAAGAACATATTATTCTATTATGCTTATATAATTTACAATTATATTATTAATTGTACTTCCTGATAATTGAAGTTAAATTGATTTTTCTTCATGTGAAGACAGACCAAAATGCGATTATCAGGGGTAATAAAATAGTTATTAGGTCGATATAAAATTTGATTTGAGAAGTATTAATCGAATCTTATATTATATCTTCCAAAATATGTAAAATATTAAGTAAATTGACTAGAAAAGTAATAGAAATATAGTAAATATGGAGGTAAATACAATGGGAGGATTTCCATTCTTTAAAAAGTTCGATGATTGTGGCTGCGGCTGCGGTTTTGGCGGTTTTGGCGGCTTTGGTGGTTTCTTTGGCGGCGACGGCTGTGGTTGTGGATGCAAAAAGGAGAAAGAGGTTTGTTGCATAACAGCAGTTCGTGCCTGTAAGATTAAAAGCGACGAATGTGGCGGCTGGGGCGGCTGGTGGTAAGAGAGGTTGATCAGATACTGATCAATCACTCTGACTAATCAACCACGAATTCAATCATTAATTAAAATAGAAAACCAGCAGTGGGCTCATTTGTACAATCCTCCGCCGGGGTACAGACGCAGGAGGACCTTGATTGCACACAACTTAAAATTTATTGAAAGGTCTTTCCTGCATAACCGGCACTTATTAGAAAGGACTAACGAATAAGCCCTATCTCATTTTATTCATCCATGACTGATAATTTTATCGGAAAACTAACCAGATAAGAACTCAAATGATTTAATCTTGGGTACTTTAATTTTGGACATTTTAATTCTGGACACTTAAACTCTGGACACTTTAATTTTGGGCATTTATAAATATATTAAAACAGAGTTTCAGATATGATACTTTTCGAATCTCGGTTTTGAAAGTGCTTCATTATAGGACTTTATCAAATTAAAAATGTCTCTATCATGTTTTTGGTTTTTTAACGCATTGAAGTTATCATTTATCATCATTTTTTCTCGGTTTAGAGAAGTC
>DUGT01000179.1:12848-15760 GCA_013331275.1 Methanosarcina sp.
AGTCTTATAATTTCCTTACTTTCATTTCTCCATGGTTTACAGTTTCATTTAACTTAAAGTACAGTTATGAAACAGTATCTTGAACATAGATTTCACATATTTTTGTAAATTTTTATAGAGAACGTTTGCTTAAAGTCTTATTCACCAGATGTTTTTAGTAACCTATTTTATCCTTATGAAGGTTTTACACCTGCTATAATAATTTATGGGAATGGGTAAATTTTTATAGTCTTAGATGCCTATTTTTAGTCACTGGTGATTTTACTAAATTTGAGAGGTATTAGTGGGGAAAATTATTATGGATAGTGTCCAGGTCTTTTACCTGAGGATAGCTGCAAGCTTCCTGGTTATTTTGTCAACGCTTTCAACTTCAGTGGCACTAACTGATGGAGAGGAGACCACTTTTGAAGACGAAAACAATGAAACTGATTTCGCGTCAACATATAATGAAACTGAAGTAACGGACCAGGAAATAGGCCTTAACTTTTGGTTTCTTACACCCGTGTTTCAGATGATAGAGGCAGGCATAGCAGTAGTGAATTCAATACTCTGTGTGCTGGAATCAAACCCCGGAAATTCGAGTGAGATCGAAAATTCCCTGGTTTCCTTAAACGAAAATATAGAACGTTTTAATGCAAGCCTCTGATATCCTGACGATATGACGACACCTGCTAACTTGACCCCTGAAGGATCTGATAACACTACACCTATTATTATCGAGATGTTAGAAAAATATGAAAATCATGGCAGAGGTTTTTTAACTGAAACTTCTACCGAATCCGGAAGGGAAAACTCAGAGAATTTGAAGGTTAATTAGAGTACCAAAGAGAGTTGCTATCTTTGAAACGATAAAAATCGAAAAATAGAATCGCAAGATATTTACTAGATAATTAATTAGACTGCCATATAATTTTATTCTAATCTCTCAATTTTGCAATTCTGTATACAAAATTTTAACATACAGTTACTATTAATTACAGTTAATATTCTCATCAGAACAGGACTCAAAAACATGCCCTTAACTCTTAACGAACTCAATTCTCGTCTTTTCTGCTTTACGATAGTTTCGAGGATATTGAGAGGTTCTCCGCAGTTATCGGGAAAGAAAGTGTTGTAGAAAACAATTACAATCTGAACGTCTCTATGTACATGGACAATTCCGAGTCTGAGCCTGAAATTGACGTAACAGTAGCCAATGAAGAGTTAAAAGAGCTTATAAAGCAGAAAGACGAGTCATATAGGGAAATGCAGAATTATTGAAGGAATTGGGTTATGAAGAGTGAGAATTCTCCGGGTTTAAGGTTCATTTTTCAAATTTTTAATTTGGCCACGCACTGCGTGACTAATTGAGAGAAATAAATATTCCGAGGCAACTGAGAAGCTTCACCCGGCCTTTTTGTCACACGCATCAGCGCAGCTGGAACACAAGGATTATGAAAAAAATGAAAAAGCAAATCTAAGATGCGCTGTAAAAGAAGATAATCAAAAAATCAAAAACTTAGCAATTAGTGACTTATTTATAATTTGAAAGTTTAATAAAAGTGGTAACCAACTTTGCAAATTTAAAAATTTATCACACCGTGCGTGACGAATTGTCTTGGACTCGTTATTGATTGCTCCTCAAGTGGAAACAGACCATCGGTCAGATCTGAAAATTGGGGCATATCTACCTTGCTTAATAGGGTTTGGAAGTTACTCTATTCCAGTCGAATACTTGGTAACTTGTACAGGGATGAAAGCTAGAGAACTCTGGCGCGAATGTATCTCACGCCTGTTTGCAAGTTCTTCTGTCTTGCACATCAGTCAATAAACTCTTCTAATGAATCGATAAAGGACTCCAACTTTCTTCTTACCTCATATAGATCATGCTTTCCTTCCATGCGCCAGACCTCATGGCCTTCAAAATCGTACAATATCGATAGAGGTAATGTACTTCTTTCGTATTTGCTCTTCATTTCCGGGTAATTTTCTACATTTACAACTTCGATAAACAATGCGTTATTGAATTTTGGTTCTGTCAGAAGAACTTCGTGCATGAAGAATATTAAGTCCTGGCTGTCTTTGCTGCTGGTGGATTCTATATTAATACGGTAAACCAGTTTGTTGCCATAGTAAGAAAACAATAAGCGCTGCAAGACGGTATTTATTGTCTCATCAGGATGGATCTTTGCTTCATTGAGCCTGTCATGAAGGTTTTGCGTAATTCTCACGTTTTCCGTAGTATGCGTGAGCTCCGGGAAACCTCGTTTCCTGCCATTAACGACAAACCAGTAGCTGCCGTCTTCATGTATAAGCTGGCAGGTGTCATCGTATCGCACTAATAACTTTGAGATTATCGTGCTCCTCGACTCCCAGGCACTATCACTATTCCTGTCTCTACAAAAATCGAGCGCTTCGTAGAGCTCGGCACTAATTTTAATGGTCTTTGTTTCCACGGCTGCACCTCAATCTGGAGCATACATCAGGTTAATATATAAAAAATGTTCGCCATGGCACTCAAAAAAAGTTCTCGTGTATGCTGTGGCACTACTAATTGATATTATGTAAATGAGATTATGTAAAGAGTCTGTAACTATTTTTTATAAATGAATTACGCTGAGAACTATAAGAGATTTTCAAATGCTATCGTACTCACATTTAAAGATAAATTTCTCAGAGTTTGTTCCTGCACTAAGAAACTATCTAAAACTCAATAATGCACGTTGAAAAATTAAAGTAATATTTTTCGGATAGACAAGTAATAGGTATTAAAACAAAAAGATTAAAAGAATTACAGAAAATTCAAACAAGGCTAAAAGGATTGATTGGTTGACTATATCAAATTTAAATACCTTTTAGACCTTGGATATTTTATTAGTTTTCATCAATATTTCCACTTACTTTACTGTAATATAGTTAGAGATAGTTTTGGT
>DUGT01000179.1:15961-28229 GCA_013331275.1 Methanosarcina sp.
GAGCCTGTACTTTTATCAGTAAACTGCACTTTTAATGGTTTAGTTCCTGAAGTTGGAGATGCAGAAAAAGCTGCAACCGGTTTTGCGGGATTTGTCACTTTTATGTAATTTGTTTTTGTTATCGTATTACTACCTGCAGAATTGGTTGCTGTAAGAGTCACAGTATGACTTCCTGTTTTAGTATATGTATGGATCGGATTATGGGTTGTTGAAGTAGTTCCATCTCCAAAAGTCCATTTCCACGAAGTTGGATTGTTTGTGCTCTTGTCAGTAAATGTAACTACCAATGGTTTAGATCCTGAAGTTGGAGATGCAGTAAATGAAGCAACAGGTTTTACAGATTTTACTGAAGGACCTATAAACTGTCCAAAAGCTATAGGAATCAAGAAATATTCCCCACTATCCACATCGCCTGTAACCTTGTTTGTTGCCGTGTTAATTACAGAAACACCGTATCCAGCGCCAGTATAACCCCGATTTATCACATATACCTTTTTTCCATCCGGAGTAATTGCAATTCCAACGTTATCATAGAATCCATCATCTATATTGGTTATTACTTTATTTGTTGAAGCATCAATAACCGGGACAAAGTTATAATAACCCATTGATGATACTGAACACGCCACATATACCTTTTTTCCATCTGGGGTAATTGCTATTTCATTTGGACTAAGTGCAAACCCATCAGGACCATTTCCTAATTTCACCGTGGCTGCAACCTTATTTTTCGTGGTGTCAATTACAGAAATTGTGTTGCTGCCACTGTTTGCCACATATATCCTTGTTCCTTTAGGATTTACTGCAATTCCATAAGGATTGTTTCCCACGTTCACTGTGGCTGTAGCCTTATTTGTTGCCGCGTCAATTACAGAGACGGTGTTTTTATCTGAGTTCGTCACATAGATCTTTGTTCCTGCTGGATTTACTGCAACTCCACAAGGACCATTTCCTACTTTTACCGTGGTTGTAACCTTATTTGTTGCCGCGTCAATTACAGAAACTGTGTTGCTGCCGCTGTTTGCCACATATACCTTTTTTCCTTCAGGACTTACTGCAACTCCATAAGGACCATTTCCTACTTTTACCGTGACTGCAACCTTATTTGTCGCAGTGTCAATTACGGAGACAGTGTTTTTATCCGAGTTCGTCACATAGACCTTTGTTCCTGCTGGATTTACTGCGACTCCAGGACCTGATGCATCTCCATCCACATAGGATACTACTTTATTTGTCGCAGTGTCAATGACATTAATACCACTTGGCAAATCTTGATTAATAACATACGCAAATGGTGCTGCGCCTGTGATACTTACCAATGTTAAAAATGTAAGTACCGTAATTCCCAAAGCTTTAATGAGGAGATGATTTCTGAATGTTTTATCTGATTCAATTTTTTTCATGTATACACCTCAGTATGTTTTTGACTTATTCACTTTTGAGATAAAATCAGGTGCATTGAGCATTATTATACAAAGACAATATGTATTAAAATAGAAAGTTTAAATCAATCTGAAAAATTTAAAACAAGGTTAAAAGGGTCAGATTTGACAGAATTTGAATGCCTTTTAGACCTTGACTATTTTCATCAGTCACTCATTAATATTTTCACTTACTTTTCACTGTAACATAGTTAGAGATAGTTTTGGTATTACTTCCGATAACATTCTTTACTGTCAAGCTAACAGTATATTTTCCGGTTTTGGCATACTTATGCGTTGGGTTCTGAACTGTCGAAGTGCTCCCATCTCCAAAAGTCCATTTCCAGGAACTTGGCAACCCTGTACTTTTATCTGTGAATTTTACTGTTAATGGTACTTTCCCGGACGTTGGAGATGCGGAAAATGCAGCAACGGGTTTTGCTACTACTGTTATATAATTCGTTTTTGTTACCGTATTACTACCTGCTGCGTTGGTAACTGTAAGTGTCACTGTATATTTTCCTGCTTTTGAATACTTATAAGTTGGATTCTGTTTTGTTGAAGTGTTTCCGTCACCAAAAGTCCATTTCCATTTAGTCGGCGTTCCTGTACTTTTATCTGTGAATTTTACTGCTAATGGAACTTTCCCAGAGGTTGGAGTTGCAGAAAATTCAGCAACAGGCTTTACAATAGCCGACTTGACGGTGATATAATTTGTTTTTGTTATCGTGTTGCTGCCTGCAGCATTCTTTACCATTAAGCTAACAGTATATTTTCCTGCTTTACTGTATGTGTATGTAGGATTCTGCTTGGTTGAGGTATTTCCGTCTCCAAAAGTCCACTTCCATGAAGTTGGACTGTTGGTACTCATATCAGTAAATTTCACTTTAAGCGGAGCATACCCTTGAGTAATATCACTGCTGAACTTTGCTGTAGGAATTGGTAATGTTGGTGGAGCAAACTTCTGAATGCGATTATTGTAACTATCGGCAACATAAACATTACCAGAAGAATCTACAGCAACATCAGACGGATACTTAAATTGTCCATTCCCATTTCCGTAAGAGCCCCATGTAGTAATGAAGTTACCTTTACTGTCGAACTTCTGAATGCGATGATTCGACTCATCTGCAATATAAACATTCCCTGACGAATCTACAGCAATACCTTCTGGAGACCTGAATTGTCCGTTCCCGTTTCCAGAGGAACCCCATTGAGTAAGATAGTAACCATTGCTATCAAACTTCTGAATGCGCTGATTATCAGTATCGGCAACATAAACATTGCCTTTAGAGTCTACAGCGACACCGCATGGATAATAAAATTGTCCATCAATGCTTCCCCGAGAACCCCATCCTGTTATGAAGTTTCCGTTGCTATCAAACTTCTGAATGCGATGACTGTAAGTATCAGCAACATAAACATTGCCTGAGGAATCGATAGCAATACCTTTTGGAGACCTGAATTGTCCGTTTCCGCTTCCGTAAGAACCCCATGTGGTAATGAAGCTGCCATTATGGCTTAATTTCTGAATCCGGCTATTAGAAGTATCGGCAACATAAAGATTACCTTTAGAGTCTACGACAACATCATTTGGATCCAGATAGCTGTTTATACTGCTAAAAGAACCAAATCCGAAAAGAAAAATACCTTTACTGTTATATTTCTGAATATTATTACTATCATCGGCAACATAAACATTGCCAGAAGAATCTACAGCAACGCTATTTGGACTTGGATTCGAAGCCCATCCACAATCGCCACCCCATTGAGCGAGGAATCCACCATTACTGTTAAACTTCTGTATGCGGTTATTATTGGTATCGATGACATAAATATTATTTGAAGAGTCTACGGCTATACCTCTTGGTGAGTAAAATTTCCCTTCTCCACTGTAACCATATGAACCCCATTGGGTAAGGTAATTACCGTTACTATCAAACTTCTGAATACGATCGTTACCGGAATCGGCAACATAAACATTGCTCTTAGTGTCGACAGCAATGCCTCTTGGATACTCAAATTTACCTTCTCCATTATAACCATACGAACCCCATGTAGTAACGAATTTACCCTTGCTATCAAATTTCTGAATGCGATTGTTTCCGGAATCAGCAACATAAACATTGCCTTTAGAGTCTACGGAAACACTTTTTGGCTCTTTAAATTGTCCATTAGAACCACCAGAAGAACCTACTTGTGAGAGGTAATTGCCGTTGCTGTCAAACTTCTGATAGCGATTGTTTCCAGAATCGGTAACATAAACATTGTCTGAGGAATCTACAGCAATTCCCCATGGGCTGTTGAATTGTCCATTATTGGTGCCGGAATAACCCCATTTTTTGATAAACTTGCCATTTCTGTCGAATTTTTGAATGCGGTTGTTTTTATTATCCGAAACATACACATTGCCCTTGGAGTCTACAGCAATACCTTCTGGATATTCGAATTGTCCATTCCCGGTCCCTTCGGAACCCCACGTAGTTATGAAGTTACCTTTACTGTCAAACTTTTGAATTCGATTCTTATCTACATCAACAACATAAACGTTACCAGATGAATCTACAGCAGTACTTTCTGGAGAATCAAAATGCCCATAATTATTTTGAGCCCAACTTGTAACAAAATTATAACTTTCAGCGTGCGTAACAGGTGTGCTTATTAATCCCAGAAAAAGGATAGTCAAGCAAATTGACGTTATTTTAAATATATCGGCTTGTTGATATTTTATTTTAAATTCCTCCTTTATATTTCGCTCCATATTCATATATAAAAATGTTAATAACTTACAACTATTTTAATTTATAAAGTTTTTTCTTTAAATCTGAAATTTTCTTACTCAATGGAATACAAGACGAAAATTAGACACGTTAACAGTTTTTTTAGAACCGATAATTTTTGCGATTTTTTCTTCACGCTATGAATAAGTGGTGAGCAGTACACCATTGAAAACGAGCAAGAAATAGACTCTGTTCTTGAAATCCAAAATAAGTTTAATTGAACGCAAGAATTTCCGGCTTTTATAAAATCAGAATCTCAGTTCATACATCTGTGCGTATCCAAAACCTATTTATAGGAAGTACTTCATTAGACGTTGATGTACAAAACTATACTTCAGTGATAAAATATGCACGCTTCGATTCTCCATATCCTCAATACAACAAAAACCCGTATCCAGGCCCTGGGGCCTCAGACCTGCCGTGAAGGTCTGGATATGGGATTTGAGAAAAGGGACTTTATCTCGGCTGTGGCAGATGCAAAAGCCGACGGGAAGGTGCCTGTAATTGCAGAGGTAAAGCCCGCGTCACCAGGGAGAGCTTTCAGAGATATTCTGCCTGGAACGGCTGCCGAGCTTGCATGGGAGATGGAAGAAGCCGGAGCTGTTGCAGTTTCGGTCCTGACCGAGCCTCTGGTATTCAGGGGCTCACTTGAAAACCTGGATGCCGTGCGAAATACGGTTTGTTTACCTGTCCTGAGGAAAGATTTCATTATTGACAGGAAGCAGCTTGATGAAGTTCAAAGTGACCTTGTATTGCTGATCGCAGGTATCCTTGGGGAAGAACTAGGAGTTTTTGTCGAGCTTGCTATTGAAAAGGGATTTGAGCCTCTTGTAGAGGTCCATAACAGGAAAGAACTCGATTTAGCTCTTAAAACTGGTGCAAGAGTTATAGGAATTAATAACCGGGACTTAGAGACGCTTAAAATCGATCTCGGAACCACAGAAGAACTGGCTCCTATTATCCGGGAGTGCGACCTTGATCATGGAACCAGGCATCTTATAATAAGCGAAAGCGGGATGAACAGCGTACTGGATGTCAGACGGGTAATTCAGGCAGGTGCGGATGCCGTGCTGATAGGTTCCGCACTTATGGAAAGTAATTCGGTTTTTGATAAAACAAAAGAATTTGTCCAGAGCGCTGGTTGGCGTTAATAACTATTTTTTCAGACTTTTCGGAGCTTTCGGCCTGGCTGGACGGGTTGAAAAATCCACTCAGATTCATTTAAGATCCATTCAAAATCTATTCAAAATTTGTTTAAAACCCGTTCAAAACCGTTCAAAACTCATATAAAATTTATTAAAATTCTGATTAAAATCCTTTAAAAAACCACTCAAAAATCATTCAAAACTAAATTTTGTTTCCATGATAAAATCACAAACTACGTTTCCGAATGCAATATCAAAATCACGTTACAGGATTACATCAAAAAGATAAGGGAGTAATAGAATTGACAGAAACTGAAATTTCAGAATTTCCTGCAAAGAACTCATACTTAAATGAGCTCACAGATTCGAAGAAGAACTTGAAAAACGAGCAGATGGACCAGATAAAAGGAAAATATGGGAAATATGGGGGACAGTACGTACCCGAAGTTCTCATGCCGGCTTTAGAAGAGCTGGAAGAGGGATATGAACGGTATAAAAACGATCCTGAATTCCTTGCCGAGCTTGACCATTACCTGCAGGATTTTGCAGGCAGGAAAACGCCTCTTTATTTTGCCCGGAACCTGAGCAAAAAGTACGGGTCAAAGATTTACCTCAAACGGGAAGACCTTGTGCACGGAGGGGCACACAAGTTAAATAACGCCATCGGACAGGCCCTACTTGCAAAATACATGGGAAAAACCAGGCTGATTGCCGAAACCGGTGCAGGACAGCACGGAACTGCAACAGCTATGGCAGGAGCAAACCTTGGACTTGAAACTATCGTGTACATGGGTGCTAAAGATGTCAAGCGTCAGCAAATGAATGCCTATCGCATGGAACTCATGGGCACTAAAGTAGTGCCTGTGGAAACCGGATCAAGAACCCTTAAAGATGCCATTAACGAGGCTTTCAGGGACTGGGTCACAAACGTAGGAAGCACACATTACCTCATGGGCTCGGTTGTAGGGCCTCATCCATATCCTGTAATAGTAAGGGATTTCCAGAGCGTTATAGGGCGCGAAGTAAAGGAACAGATTTTGCAAAAAGAAGGGCGTATGCCTGATTCCATTATTGCCTGTGCAGGTGGCGGAAGCAATGCAATGGGAATCTTCTATCCCTTTATTGAGGATAAAGAAATCAAATTGATTGCTGTAGAAGCCGGAGGAAAATCACTGAAATGCACGGAAAAAGCTGCCCTTCACTCAGCTTCCCTCTGTGCAGGAGAAGAAGGTATCCTGCACGGTGCAAGAACAAAAGTACTGCAGGATAAAAACGGACAGATCCTTGAATCCGAGTCCGTTTCCGCTGGGCTTGACTATTCAGGGGTTGGACCTGAACTGGCTTACCTGTCCGAGAGCGGCCGGGTTACAGCCCGGTATGCGACTGATGACGAAGCCGTTGAAGCTTTTCACGAATTGAGCAGGCTTGAAGGAATAATTCCTGCACTGGAATCTTCCCATGCACTTGCCTACCTGAAAAAATCCTCGGAAGCCGGAGAACTTGGAGAGGTAGTGGTTGTAAATCTGTCTGGAAGAGGCGATAAGGATTTGGAAACCGTCCTTAACCTGAGAGGAGGGATCTGAGATGGATAGACAAAAAATCTCCGAAAGATTCTCCGAACTCAGGGGGAGAAAAGAAGGAGCCCTGATCTGTTACGTAATGGCAGGAGATCCGTCTGCAGAAAAAACCGAGGAAATTGTAAAAGCTCTGGTGAACGGAGGTGCAGATATCATAGAACTCGGTTTTCCTTTTTCGGACCCTGTAGCGGATGGCCCGACAATCCAGGTGGCAGGCCAGAGGGCACTTTCCGCAGGCATGGATACACAGCGCTATTTTGAGCTTATTAAAACCCTGGATGTTGGGGTTCCACTTGTTTGCATGACCTATTATAACCCTGTATTCAGGTACGGAGTGGAAAAATTTGTAGAAAAAGCTGCAGATGCCGGAATAAGCGGACTGATAGTACCCGATATCCCTGTAGAAGAAGCGGCTGACCTGAAAAGTAGCTGCGAAAAGCACGGGCTTGACCTGATTTTTCTAATTGCACCCACAACAACCGAGGGAAGGGTCCGAAAGATCCTGGAGAGAGGCTCGGGTTTCCTTTACCTTGTCTCGAGGCTTGGGGTCACGGGAGCCAGGGAAGATGTCTCCTCTTCTACCAGAGAGCTACTTTCCAGAGTAGAAACCGGGCTTCCTAAGGCTGTGGGATTCGGGATTTCAACAGGAAAGCAGGCTGCAGAAGTTAGAGAAGCAGGAGCGGATGCGGTCATAGTCGGCTCGGCTTTTGTTAAAATTATAGAGGAAGGAAAAGACGTAAACGAAAGGCTTGAAGCCCTTGCAAGTGAACTAAAATCCGGAATCAGAAGAGCCAGCTGAAGGGAAATAATCCGGAATACAAAGAACATCAACAGTTGGAAAATAGAGAATGTCAACAGTTGGAAAATAAAGAAAAACAACGGTTGGAAAATAAAGAAAAACAACAATTCTAAAAATTTTATAACAATCTGAAAGGAATAAATCAGGAATTAAAAGGAGGAGGGAGGAGAGATGCAGAGATATATTCAAAAGCTGGAGGAAGAACAGGATCTGAGCCCCGAAGAAGCCGAAGCCGCAGTAGGCGAAATTCTGAGCACAGCACAGGACGAAGAAATCGGAAGATTTCTGTTGGCTCTAAGGGCAAAAGGTGAAAAGCCCGAAGAAATTGTGGGCTTTGTAAGGGGGATGAAAAAAGCCGGAAACACGATCCGGCCCAAAACACCTTTCAGGCTTGTGGATACCTGCGGGACAGGAGGAGATGGCCTAAATACAATTAATATCTCGACCGCAGCTGCCATTGTTACTGCTGCAGCAGGCGTTCCTGTAGCCAAGCATGGAAATCGGGCTGCAACTTCAATGTCAGGGAGTTCGGATGTACTTGAGGCGCTGGGAATTAAAATTGACCTGGAGCCTGAAGCTGTCAGGCAAATAATCGAAGAGATAGGAATAGGGTTCATGTTTGCTCCGGTTTTTCACCCGGCTATGAAAAGGGTTGCAGGGGTAAGGAAAAAACTTGGGGTCCGCACGGTTTTCAATATTCTTGGGCCCCTGACAAATCCGGCAGGTGCTAAGGGGCAGGTAATAGGGGTCTTTGATAAAAAGCTCTGTGAACCAATTGCCTGTGCTCTTGCGGAATTAGGGACCGAGCATGCTCTTGTTGTGCACGGAGACGGAATGGATGAGATCACAAATACGGGTGAAACCTATGTTGCGGAGTTAAAAGACGGAAGGGTTTCAACTTATACGCTGACTCCGGAAGATCTTGGTATGCTGCAGGCAAATCCCGAGGATATAAAGGGTGGTACTCCAAAAGAAAATGCAAGAGATCTGCTATGCATATTTAAGGGCCAGAAAGGGCCAAAAAGAGATATTGTAGTCTTGAATGCGGCTGCAGCTCTTTATGTTGGCGGTATAGTAGGATCTATCAGGCAAGCAATTCCTATTGCCGAGGATGCTATAGACAGTGGAAAAGTCATGGTTAAATTCAATCAATTCAGGACTTTTACTTCAGGGTTTTACAGACAGAAAAGTAAGAGAAATCTTTCGGGGAAAAAAATTTCGATGCGCTCCGGAACGTCCATATTAAGCCCGACCCCGGGAGAGAGGGCATGACAGCGAAAGTGAAAACAAGAACGAAAATCTGCGGAATCCGCAGCCCTGAAGAAATCGAACTCGCATCTTTTTACGGAGCCGATGCAGTTGGATTTATTACGGAAGTTCCTGTTGAAAGCCCAAGAAAACTAGATTCCGATACCGCTGCTTACCTTGTATCCAGAGTCCCTGAAACTCTGAGTTCCGTACTGGTCATCATGCCTGAAAATGCGGATATTGCCTTGGAACTGATTGAAAAGATAAAACCCGATATAGTACAGATACACTCCAGGCTGCCTCTTCTTGAACTCGAAATAATAAAAGAAAAAACGGGAATCCCTATCATAAAAACTCTGTCCGTACCTGCACAGGGAGAAACTTCAAGCGAAAGTCCAGGAAAGTCGGCTTTTGCCTCAAGCCTGCTTGAAGAGGTCAGCCTTCTGGAAGATGCAGACATTGTAGATTCCATCCTGCTTGATTCGGCAAGGCCCGAAAAGCCAGGTGGCACAGGCTGTGTGCACGACTGGACTTTGAGCCGGCGAATCTCAGAAGAAACTCAGCTTCCCCTTATCCTTGCAGGTGGCCTCAAGCCTGAAAACGTGCGGGAAGCGGTCAGAGTTGTTTCTCCTTATGCTGTGGACACGGCATCCGGGGTTGAGACCTGCGGGAAAAAAGATGCCGTAAAAATCAAAAGTTTTATTGAAGAAGTGAGGTGTGCTAATGCTTTCCTTTGACCTTGGAAAAGAAGAATTCAAAGAGCTTGCTTCTGGAATGACCCAGTCAGGTTTTATCCAGCTCCTTGCAAGAATCGATAACATTACCTGTTCTCCTCTTGAACTTTACCGCACCCTGCGTGCCTCAGGGACCTCAGGTTACTCGTACCTGCTGGAATCAGTGGAAAAACAGGAAACTAAGGCAAGATACTCCTTTGTTGGAAATGACCCTGATGCCGTAGTTAGAATAAGTGACAGGAAAATTTCACTTGAGCTCCTTAACCCAAGTGCTTCGACTTTTTTTGAAGGAGTTCTCTCGAAAATCAAAGGTACCTGCGGGTATGAAACCATAGAGGAGGAAAATCCGGAGAAAGAAAACTCAGAAATGGGAAGCGTAAAATTCACGGCTCCAATTCCTCAGGGAAAAGATGGTTTCGATGCCCTTCGCCTGGCATTTCCTCCTGAAAACGGGATGGGGCTTTTGAATGCTCAGCGTTTTGACAGGCAGACCTTCCTGGGTGGAGCTATAGGTTATACAGCTTATGATGCTATTTACGATAGCTGGTTAGGGGTCGAAAAAGGCTTTGAATCCGAAATTCCGGAACTCCAGTACCTGCTGGTCTCGAAAACTTTTGTTTTCGACCATATGACTGAAGAAATATATATCGTGTTCACTCCTTTTATAAACCCGGGTTCGGATGCAGGAAAAATCTATGACACAGCTCTTATGGAAGCCGAAAAGCTCTATACCATACTAAAGGAAGCTCCTTTTTCAGGAGATTCAATAGAATCAGCGATACATGGCGGATCAATTTTTTCTGGCTTATCTGTTTCGGACAGTAGCGACGGACAGCAGAAATTTGAGGAATCGGTAATTCAGGCGAAAGAGCATATTTTTGCAGGAGATATCTTTCAGGCAGTCCTTTCCAGAAAACGTGAATTTACGCTTGAGCAGTCGCCTTTTGAACTTTATATGCAGCTTCGGGCAATTAATCCAAGTCCTTACATGTACATCTTTGAATTTGGAGACCTGGCAATTGTCGGGGCAAGCCCTGAAACTCTGCTGACTGTACATAAAAGGACTCTAATCACAAATCCGATTGCAGGTACCTGTCCCCGTGGAAAAAATGAAGCCGAAGATGAGGCTTTTGCTGCACATATGCTGCATGATGAGAAAGAAAGGGCTGAGCATGTGATGCTTGTCGATCTTGGAAGAAACGATGTGAGAATGGTTACGGAAAGCGGTTCGGTAAAGGTTTCCGAGTTTATGAAAGTCCTGAAATATTCTCATGTCCAGCATATAGAAAGTAAGGTTATAGGCACTCTGAGGCCTGAATGTGACCAGTTCGATGCTTTCAGGGCAATATTTCCGGCAGGAACTCTCTCGGGAGCTCCGAAAATCCGTGCCATGGAAATTATTTCCGAACTTGAAACTTCCCCTCGAGGGATCTACGGTGGAGGGGTCGGATATTATAGCTGGAACGGGGACGCTGATTTTGCAATCGTAATTCGGACAATTATTGTACAGGATAAGAAGGCGTCAGTGCAGGCCGGAGCAGGAATCGTAGCTGACTCTGATCCTGGTTACGAATTCAGGGAAACCGAACGTAAGATGGGAGCAATGCTTGCAGCAATCGACGGGGAACTTTAAAAAGTTTAATTAGGTAATTATGGGGTGAAATTTGTGAAAAAAAGTTCAAATATGGACGCTTTACATAAAATATATCCAGTAAATAGGTTTTCCAGAAAAAAGGAGGTTAAAAAAGAGAAACGAGGAGAAAATGAACTAAAAATGATAAGTTCAGGAGGTATGTTCAGATGAAGGTGGTTTTCATAAACAACAAGGATTCTTTTGTATGGAATCTTGTAGACTATATCTCTTATTTTGAGACCGATACCATGGTTCTTCCCAATACGGTTTCCCTGGAAGAACTTAGAGAGATTAAGCCTGATGCCCTGGTTATTTCTCCAGGTCCAGGGAATCCTTCAGATCCAAGGGATATAGGAAATTGTCTTGAAATAATCAGGGAACTGGGTAGGGAAATTCCCCTTCTTGGAGTCTGCCTGGGGCATCAGGCAATTAATGTGGCCTTCGGTGGAGTTGTCAGAAGAAGCAAAGTTGGCCCAGTGCATGGAAAAAGTTCAAAGATTCTGCATAAGGAATCTGCACTATTTTCAGCTTTTGAAGGCCCGTTCCAGGCAGGCCGTTATCATTCGCTTGAGATTGGGGAACCAGCGCCAGGGATAAAAGTTACTGCTAGGGCTGAAGACGGAAGCATTATGGCAGTGGAACATGTAAAGTATCCGATCTATGGCTTACAGTTCCATCCCGAATCCGTGCTTACTCCTGATGGGCTAAAAATAATAGAAAGTTTTCTGGAAATTTCCAAAAACTATAAAAATAAGCAAACAGCTGTATGAACAGCCAAAATATTTCTCAAGAGATTTTTTAGAATTACTAGCTTCGTTTTGTCTGATTATCAGATTCATTTGTCTGATTATCAGGTTCGTTTACTGATTATCATTCTCATTTTACTTGATTATCAGGTTTGCTTTGCCTGATTCTCATCCACATTTTACTT
>DUGT01000179.1:28378-35701 GCA_013331275.1 Methanosarcina sp.
ATTCTCATCCACATTTTACTTGAATCAGGATAATTTTTCCTTAATTGTCAGGCTTACTTGTCCTTCCTGGTAGCCTTAGTTTCAGGCTCCTGCTGCACATCTTCTCCCTCTTCCTCAAAGAATTCATCTTCTGTAAATTCCTCATTGGGCCTGGCCTCATAACCTGCAGGCTGAAGATTCTGAAGCTCTGAGAATTGACTTACGGTTTGGGCAATAAGCTGTGGGTATTTTTCAATCTGTTCCCTTGTAATAAATTCTGAGTCTTCGGAATATTCTATAATTTCTTCTCTAGCTTCTTTTGCTTCCTCAGTAAGATCTTCAAGCTGCTGCCTGTTTGCAAGATAAGCCATTTCCTCAAGTGACATTGTTGTCCAAAGGGTTACAACTTCCATTTTCTTCTCAACTGCACCCAAGCCTATTGTTTTAAGCGTGTCGAGAGCAAGTTTTGCAGATTCAAGCATCTGGAACTGTACCGCTCCTTTTCCAATCTCCTGTGTAGCTTTTGAGAAAGACCACATTACATTGGAGAAATTCTTATCGATTGCAGCTTCAGAAAGAGATTTAAGGTCACCTAGGACTGTGGACGCAACGTTCTCGATCTTTTTCTGGATAGCTTTATTTCCAATATTCCGGAGTGAGATAACGACTCTCTTCAAGTCATTCTCTAAATTTCCTTCGAGCAGTTCTTGCCCGAATTCCCGGAGGTACTCAGCATATTGGAGCGCATCATATTCATTCTGTTCTCTTACTGCTCGTTCTCCAGATTCTCCAAGTTCAATAGCCTTTTGTTCATTCAGTGAGAACATATTAAAACCCCTTTCAGTAAAATTCGTTAGAAATTCTCGAATTTTGAAAATTCAAGTATTTATATAGGTTTACTCAGATATTAGTCTTCCTATAATTTTCAAAATATGTCAAGAACTTCAAGTTTTCTGTTCAGATATAATTTGTATATTTTCTTGACAGAGATCGAAACTAAACTGGAGTTAAAGCAAAGCTAGCCTGAACAAAGAACATAAAGATAAAATAGAAAGAGTTAAATACATTTCATGCATAATATATATCATCTGAGTAAAAAACTCACGCCGGGTTTCTGGCATATTCTCCTGCGTGAGCAAAATCAACCTCCGAGGTAGGAGGAAGGGTTCAACTCCTTACCTTCCTTCTACCCGAACAACCGTGTTTTATGCTAAGTGCAGACTAAATCTAAACGGCTTTTATAACAATTCACTTTGAAACCTCAAGCACTTATCAAGGAAATAACAACTTGCTTTAGAGAAATACTTTAATAATTTATTTAAAACTTATGGTTTCAAAAAAGTGATAAACTTTCAAAGAGTGATCGGGCGTTTATTTCGACTTCGTAAGGGCTTGAATTTTTAAAATCCTTTCAATGTCCTTGATAAGAGAAGAAAATTCCTGGTTGAGAGTTTAAAAAATCGTAATCCAGAAGTATATCAAAAATAAATTAATAAAAGATTTAAAGCTCCAGAATAAAACCAGGCAGTCCAAACGAACGAAAAGTTTATTATGTTAAACATTTTGCCTGGATAAGCAGGTTCTTCAAACAAACAACTGAAAGTAAACATCTTAACTATATAAATGGCTGCGTAAGAGAACTTCTCACTCCTGAATTTCCAGATCAGATTGAATTTTTTTCTGAAGGGCTTTTATTCCCTGGAACTTCTCCGTTTTCTCCTCGGAACCCGTGTAACCGATATTTTTAAAATTATCAAGAGCTACTTCCACCACGATTGAAGAGTTATTTAAAGACTTTTCTTCAGCCTGGACTCGAAGAGTCTCAAGCGTCCACTGGCACTGCAAAACTGCGTCATTAAGTCCCTTCTTTATAGATAATTTTCCGATCTCTTCTATGGAAAGCGCTGTTGAACTCAGAGCTTCATCAAAGTAATTCTCCACCGCGAGCTTGCCTATTTCTTCAAGCAAAAGCAGGCTACTTACAGTTTCAAGTTCAAGGCTTTTTGCCGCAACTTTTTTCCCGATTTCTCCCAGGCAGGTTACTGCACTTAACACTACTTCCTCCATACCGCGCCTGGCAGCAGAGGTTCCGATCTCTTTAAAGAGCAAAGAAAAGGCAATTACTTTTTCCTGACTCCATTCTTCAGGGGCGAAGTTCCAGATCTCCAAAAGGGTTGTAGCAGCGACCTTTGAGCCAGCTTCTAGTGAATGCGCAGCTGCAGTTTTTCCCAGTTTTCCTATTGCTACAAAAGCCTTGTCCAGGACTGACTCAAACCCCTTATCTACTGTTTTCCTTGCCAGTTTCCCGAGGGAAAGGATCGAATTAATCGTAACAAGCTCCATCTCTCTCTCTGCAGCTGCCTGTGCGCTACTTTCAATTGACAGGATAACTCTCTCGGCATCTGCCTCTTCGTTTTCTGAAAGGAAATCTGCTGCAATCCCTGTTAGGGAGTCAAGGGCCTGGAAAGCTCTGTTCTCATCTCCTTCATCAACTGCAGATAAACTTACTTCAACTGCCTCTGCCTCGTTTAGTGTAATCATTCTTTTTGCCCCTCTTTATTGTTAGTATCCCTTTTTATTGGTAGCATCCTTTTTTATTTCTAGCATCCCTCTTTATTGCTAGCATTCCTTTTTACTGGTTGAATACATTAATCTTCAATTTTTCCTGCGGATTTATAATTCTTGCCTGTATGTTTCATCGCATAATTTCAATTTCAGATTATTGCGTAAGTTATACAGCCTGCGCAGGAAACTGAGTCTGGTTTACTCTATGAAATTACGAGGTTATTAGTGTTACTATTTTGTAACAGAGGCGGTTAATTCAAAAAACAACTATCCGTTTTTTGCAGCAAGTTAATTTTGAGCTTGGCTGTAATTAAGTATCAACCAAAAGTTCCTGTTATCCGAAGTTGCTTTTCTCTTCATAGGCAAGGACGTTTTCAAGAACTTTTTCGTACACTTCTTTGTCTTCCAGTCCGACAATTCTCGCCCTAATTCTGTCTGTGGTAATATTCCCATCCAGCTGCATGTAAACATATGTTCCATTTTCAGTACCTACAATCATTGAAGAGTCTGGAATATAACCCACATCAAAATAAGTTGCAAGCGGAGGGTTTTTGTTTATATTTACGGAAATAAACGTTACTTTATCTCCATACCTGGAGGCTAGCTCGTTAAGAATAGGTTTCATGGATTGGCAGGCTTCACACCATTCAGCTCCAAGTCTCAAAAAGACCGGACCTTCCTTGAGGAATTCGTTTATCTGCCCAAGATCGGTTGTTTCGATAACAATTCCTTTTTCGTGGTTATTTGTTGTCCTTTCAGGGTATTTATTCTCAAATAGTGCCAGTAAAATATTTCCATTAGCGCCCAAAGTTTCGTAATGATTGCCTAAAAAAATCCTATTTACCTTAGGCATATAATCAATAGCTCCGGTGATCTGGTTAATGGCATACTGACTATCGATTGTACCATCTCCATCAGCATCTGCTCCCGTATGATCATTCCAGAAATTACCTGCTGAGCTACTGTTCCAGGTATTATTTCCTTCGTCTGCAGCATTCAGAAAGTTAATAAATTCATTTTCATATAACGAATTGTTTGATGAACCCTTTAGATCCACGCCAATGCCATTAAGGTAGAGATTGTTGTTGGTTAAAATATTGGATCTTGCTACCTGGCCGAGAATCCCATACTCGTTTTTCAAAATGAGGTTATAAGCAAGCTTATTTCCCTGAGACACTTGCAAGATAACGCCTACTTCGTTTGAACATGCTGTATTGTTAACAAGAGTATTGTTAAAAGAATTGTTCAGTGAAATTCCCTGATTATTTTCTACTATCCAATTGTTTGAGAGTTCATTCTCTTCTGAGTTATCAAGCACAATTCCATCGTTTCCAAGGCTTACAAGGTTTCCATTTAGATAGTTGCCCTGAGAACTCTTAAGAACAATCCCCTGATAAGTCAGTACTAGCGTATTGTTATTTAAGGAGCAGTTTCTCACGCCTTCAAGGTAAAACCCGACTTGCTGATACGTGTCCTTTCCTAAAGGATCTCCTGCAATATGAAAACCGTTTACTGTTACATTGTCTGAGCTGATACTGAAGACCGGATTGTCAGAAACCGTACCTATAATATAAGTGCGGTTATTCTGGCTGCCTGAGAAAACGGGATAGGAGAGAATTGTAAGTTCCTTGTTGACTATTATATTTTCTCTGTATACACCAGGGCTTACAAGGACTGTATCCCAGTCATGTGCATTATTGACAGCTTCCTGGATCGATGTATAATTCCCGTCCCCATTATTATTGACAGTAACAACCTCAGCCTCAGCCTGCGTTGCCGCTATCCAAAGTATTAAAAGATGAATTATGAGAATAACCTGAACTGTTTTCCTTTTCATGAACCAATGACCCCCTAATTACTAAAGTTATTCCAGCAAAAGAGAAATCTTGCTTTTCTAACAACTCGTAAGAGGAATAATTGGCATAAAAATCATTATGAAATATATATTCTGAAAAATATCCCTTAAATGTTAAAGTTTCCTGCGTTTCTCAAGCCTCTTAGTAATATACAGAATTAGCACCATTTCCAGTACTCTGTCGATACAGCCATTTAACGCAGTTATGTCGTTTTTTAGTTTAGCATCTACCTTGAAATCCGAAAATTTCCTGGACTCGTAGCCAGGATCAAAGCTATCTAGATCCAATGAATCTCTAAAATTTAAGAAGTTTTCAATCAAGAGATTCGGCTTCGTGTATATATTCAGACCCGTTTAGAGTGTCAAGGGCTAGTTTTGTCATGAGCATATGGCTTATTAAAAATTTTTCTTTAACTTCAAAAATCATTGTTCCTAGAGAATTTGTAGTTCTTATGATTAGATTTTCAAAGTCGGTAAAACCTGTATAAGAAGATTCGTTTTCCGAAAGAACAGGAATATCCTCAAGGGAGTCGATTTCTCCTCCCTGTTGAACAATCAGGCCGAGAATACCCGGAAACTCTCCGGAGAAAAGAATAGCCTCTTTTCCAGGAGGCCGAGATAAGAGGATATATGATTTTGGAGGAAGAAATCCTCCGTTTTCCGGTATCTGAATACTCTGCTGCCCGAAAGTTTCCTTTCCTATGGACCCTATAGCAAGAGTCGCAGCAATCGCCTCTCTTTCCGTTTTCTGAAGCGAGGCGGAGTTTGCGATTTCTCCAAGATATGCGACTGCGATCCTGACTGCGGACTCCATATTTTGCCCAACAGCTGCTTTCCCGATTGCACAGAGCGAGTAAAGGATGCTTAGACCGGTATCAGTCATTTTCTGTTCTCTTGCAATTTCAGCCATTTTTCCAAGTGAAAAAAGCGACAAAAATACCCCAATTTCCATTTTTTGAAAGACAGCTGCGCTACCTATATCTCTTATACTGATAATAGTTTTTTTTGCATCGAGCTCGAGTTTTCGGTTTATATATTCGGTCCCCCGTTCTGTAAGGAAATCTATGGATCTTAACACACCAAGCTCATCATTATCCTTTACTGAAGTTAACCCGAGATCCGTTGCCCCGGTTTCGTTCAAAATAGACATTCAAAACACCCCACTAAAAATTTTTATGTCGGGAAAAGGCACCTCAAAGCTGGATAATTCTTCCTGCATTCTTTTCCCTTTGAGGAATGCAGGAGTTGCGACTTAATATCGAATTGACTGGCTCAGTACGAATAATCATCAAACTGAGCGGAAAAGTTCATAAACCTGTACCTGGTATTCTCTTCTTTCCCCTGGAAATTTTATTCAGCTCATCTTCCAGTCTCTCAATTTTCAATCTTTCAAAGTGCAGGAGAGCTACTTCAGCAATTATGGATGCACTCATGAGATAGCGATCTTCGGCATTGAATTTAATTGCCTCGAGCGAATAGGTTGCCTGGAGTAAAGCCTTATTAAGCCCCTGACTGTCTGCAGTTTTTCCGATGTCCTGGATAGAACGCACACTCATGTCTGCAGTTTCTTTTAAGTTCTTTTCAATTGCCCCAGTTCCGATCTCCTGCAGCAACAGCTCAGCGTTTAATGCCGCGTCCTCAAATTTCTGGCTTGCTGCAACCTTCCCTGTCTCCCCGAGAAGAGCAACTGTTCTGCTTGCAACGTCACCCAGTTTTTGTGATGTAACACTTTTTCCGATCTCTCCAAGAGCGAAAATAACTGCAATCGTTCCTTTTTTGTCTCTTCTAGAAGCTGCAGTATTTCCCATCTCACCAAGGCAGAAGGCTGCGATCTTTGCAGGAGTTTCCATTTTTTGTCCTGCTGCGACCTTTCCAATCTCTCCTAATGCAAGTGCTATACTCACAAATGCATTTTCCATATTCTGCTTGCGTACTTCTGTGGCAACATGGGGATAAATCAAAAGAGTACTAACAACTACGGGTTCAAGTCCGGAAATAGCTGCCGCTCTCCCTATTTTTTTAATATATTCGATTAATCTTTTTGTGTCTTCTTCCTGTCCTTCTTTTGCATATTTCAATGCAAGCTCGAAGAAGTAGTTAAGGACTTCTTTGGTTTCGGTTTCATTCTTTTCATCAACCAGATTCAGTCCAAGTTCCAAAGCTTCATTCTCATCGAGCGGTAGAATCCTTCGTGCCCCCAGGTTCTCTCTTAAGTAAGTATGGATATGAGAGGATATGAGCTTTATCATGGGAAAAAAGCACTATTAAGAAATATTTGAAACTTTTACGCCTGAATAGACTTAGAAGTATTCGACTAAAAATATTAACATGGAAAATTATTTATATTATATATAAGCAATAAGAATCCGGTTGCTTACGATGAAATATTAAAGCCTCATTTCACACACCAGAAACAAAACGGTTATTATGAAAGATAAGTTTCACTCCCTTCTTCTTATCTGTCTATGACCGTTTCTCGTAAGCAGCTATCCTTTTTATCTTTACAAATCTTAAAGGTTTCAGTACCGATTGCAGGAAACTCACTTGAGTAAACCTATTTGAGTCATTGAACACTTTTTTCCTATCAAAATCAACCAGCTTGGGTTATGTACTGGCATTTGAAATAGATGTACTTAAAAAGGATATCACTTTCATAAAAAGCTACAATACTGTGAGAGACTGTGAAGGAAACTATAGAATATTTCGCAGGAAAATTCATGGTGACCGTGAAAGAAAGTAAAAAACACTCTGATGTATCCAGAAAGTATTCGAAATATATCCAAAAAGTATCCGAAAGTCCGAAAGCCTGGACTAAAAGTCCAGACCAGTCGGAGAATTAAGCGACTTCTCAACTGGCTTCTGTTTTGAGAAGTAATTTCGGTTTTAACAAGTTATTTTGTTTTAGAATACAAGCCCTAATTCTT
>DUGT01000079.1 GCA_013331275.1 Methanosarcina sp.
CCCTGTTGCACATATCCGTGGGAGTGGTCTATATTGATATGTATCCTACCATTTACGCTTCCGTCAGAGTTATCGCGGTAAGTTCCGAGTTTGCTTCCTGAGGGAGTATAAGCACTAAGAGTCAGGGAATCACTGGTATCTCTCCAGTTTAAATCAACTTCGAGATAATTCACTCCTGATCCCACATTTCCATTGTTAGTTATTGTTTGCCCCTGGTTTATGGGCTGGGTTGACCATAAGAAGAAACAAATTTTTATGTAACAAAACACTTAGATATAAAAATTCTAATAATGTAATTTTTTCCATTGAGTCTAAAATAGCTTTGCTCTTCGGATTTTGTAAGTATATTTTTTCAGCAGAAATCGTAGGAACTGCTATCAATCCTGTAATGGTGCATAGAATCAATATCTTACCGATTTTCATAGTAGCACCAAAATAAATTAGAAATTGATACATATATATTTTCCGTTATAACTTTAAAAAGACAAATATAATATTATATAATTATAAATTACGAAATTTATAAGTAACCTGAAAAAAATGTAAAGATTCCTTTTATCAGGAATATTTCTTCAAAAAAGAGAAAAATAGTTGAGGCTATTTTATTCCTTTACATCGAGATAAATCATAAATTTAAATCATAAATTTAAATCATAAACTTTATAGGCTGGCTTTGAAAGTTTTTTAGAGACTCTTCTTTCGATGTTTTTTCCAGGATTTACATTCATAAATTTCTGTAGTTTTTGATTTCGTTTTGTATTTTTTTCAGAGATTTCTGTAGAGCCCTAAGTATTCTTTAGGTTATGTATATGGACTTATAACTCTGGATGTAAGTTCAGTGGAAAATAATTCTTTTTTGGCAAGAATTATATTTTTGATGAGTTGACCTTGTTTTGGGTATTCTTCTCAAATTAATATTCCTATTTGAGTAGTTTAATTAATAAAGTCTTTCTAGTTTGAATACATTTAGTAACACTCTTATATATTCAGGTAATATCAGCTACGTGTCGTTAGTGTCTTTATTCATATTACAGGTGATTAGGTAGGTTAAATTCACAAATAAGGTGCTCTGTGATGAAAAAGAAGTTATTATTTTCTATTTTCCTGACAGCCCTGATTTTAATGACGGCGGGCTGTACTGACAAGGACAGTGCTCAGGCCGGTGTCCCGGCTGCAAACGCTTCCGGTCAGACCGGGACATTGGTTGAGAACCTTTCAGACGGATCAAAGTATGTGGATATTGTTAATCTAAGTGGCGGAGATTGTGGTTATCCACAGCCGTTTACAATATACCCTAGGGGCCCTGGGTCATCAAAAGTTGGAATGATCTTTGACAGTCTGTTTGAAAGGGATGAAAAGGGTATAATTCCCTGGCTAGCTGAAAGCTGGGATGTCAATTCAAACGGAACAGAATATACGGTTTATCTTCGTGAAGGTGTCAACTGGAGCGATGGAGTACCTTTTACGGCAAATGATGTTAAATTTACTTTCGATTATGAGCAGAAAAATGTACCCGTTTCAGGTGGAATTGAGGCCGGTATCATAGACAATGTTCAGGTCGTGAATTCAAATACCGTAAAGTTCGTACTTGCCCAGCCTGTTTCTACATTCATTTATAAACTCACGAGTTTTGAAATCATACCTGAGCATATATATAAAAATGTCTCAGATCCTGCCAGTTTCCTTGATCCGAAAGCGGTCATTGGTACTGGTCCGTACATCCTTGATGAGTACAATAAAGAGCATGGAACATACCGGTTTGTGGCAAATGAGAACTTTTGGGGACCGAAACAAGCAGTTAAAGTTGTCGAATTTGTTCCGGTCAGTGATTCGTTAATAGCTTTTGAACAGGGAGAAATCGATTTCACAAGTATATCGCCTGATACTCTTGACCGTTTCAAATCAGATACTAATATAAGAATAATCCAGCAGCCGGCTTTCTGGGGTTACCAGTTTTACTTCAATATGAAAAAATGTCCGGAGCTAAATAACAGCAAAATAAGGCAGGCATTTGCTTATGCCATTAATCGTGATGAACTGGTGGAAAAGATCGCAAGAGGTGCAGGGAAAGCCGGTAAAATGGGCATACTCTCTGAAGACCACATCTGGTATAACTCTGACCAGCCAAAATATGACTACAATCCGGATAAGGCAAAGGCATTGCTTGACGAGGCCGGATGGACCGATACAGACGGTGATGGAATACGTGATAAAAACGGGGAAAAACTGTCATATATATTATCTCTCGGCAGTAGCGAAGTCCGTATCGGTGAACTTATAAAAGAAAGGCTAAGTGAAGCAGGAATTGATGTCCAGGTGAAAGCCCTTGAGAGTAAATCCCGTGATGCCAATCTAAAGAATGGAGATTTTGAACTTGCAATCAGCGGCTTTGGTGGCTGGGGACAGGATGCCGATTATCTCCGTACAAGATACTGTGATACAGGTTCACAGTCAGGAAGTGTATCATCTGGCGCATCAGTGTTTGGTTACCACAATGATACCCTGAATACTCTTGGTACCCAGGAATTGCAGGAATTGAACGATAGTAAACGGAAAGAAATAGTATACAATATGCAGACCACGCTTGCTAATGATATACCCGCAATACCGCTCTATTATACTACATCGTATGATGTATGGCGCATTTCAAAGTATGACGGCTGGATGAACAGGTATGACCACCATGCAAGAACACAGTGTATTCTTTCGTATTTAGAGAGGGATGGAGTTGCAGCAAAAAGATAACATTGATAACCTGATCGAGTGCTGGAAAAAAGCTACAGGTAATGGTCTGATCCAGGACGAGGGCAGGATGGCAGAGTTTTGGAACAAACGTTCCGGGAACTATGCCAATAATATTGAAAAAGATAACAGAAAGAAGAGAATCGATGAGATTCTCGAATTTCTTGAAGATGCCGGCTTCAATCCGGAAGGTTCCAGAGTCCTGGATATCGGATGCGGACCCGGTACTCTCTCTCTTCCTCTTTCAAAGCTCGGAGCAGAGGTGACAGCACTTGATATCTCATCCGGGATGCTTGACAGACTGAAAGATTCTGTTAAAAAAGAATCTCTTCCGGTAGATATCATTGAATGCTCCTGGTGGACCGCAGACATAGATGACCTGGGATTCCGGAACGAGTATGACCTGGTAATTGCGTCCATGACTCCGGGAGTAAAGGATATCGAAAGTTTTGATAAAATGATGGCGTGCTCAAAAAATTTCTGTTACTACAGTAACTTTCTGAGACGAGAAGAAGACAGGGCGTACCGCGATATCAGGAGTTCGATACTTGATGAAAAATCCGAGAATAACATGAATGGCATAATTTATCCATTCATGTATCTTTACCTCTCAGGCTACAGGCCGTCGCTTCGGGTCAACCATTCCGAATGGAAGGAAGAACTAAACTGGAAAGAAACGGCAGAACAGGCAATAGGGTTCATTGGACGAGGACGGGATCTTGATGATGAAACTAAACAAAAAATAATGGATTATTATCAAGACGCCTCTCCGGATGGAATTTACCGTTCTGAGTCGGATGTATATACCGGTATGATGGTTTGGGAAGTTAACGGCAAATAATGGAATAGGGATAAGATGATTGGATGGTAAATGACAGGAATTCGTTTATTTTCAGGTTATTATCGACGCTTCTTGTAATTCTTGTCATTAATTTTTTTCTACCAAGGATGATGCCTGGAGACCCATTCTCAACCACTTCCGCAGATGACGTAGGGGAAGAGATTATTGTAATGACAGAGGAGCAGCATCTTTATTACGTAAACTATTACGGACTTGACAGGCCACTTTATGAACAGTTTTCATCCTATATGAAGAACCTGATGACTGGCAATCTTGGAAGGAGTATTTATTACAAAATGCCTGTCAGTGACGTAATAATGCTCCATCTTCCCTGGACTATATTAATTGTCGTGAGTGCTACAGTAATCAGTACAATTTCCGGTGTGGTTCTCGGAACACTTTCGGCAAAGAACCGGAAGAAGGGGAGTGATAGAATTATGATGACGGGCATGATTGCCTTTGCAGAAATTCCTTCTTTTCTGCTTGGCCTGATACTTCTTCTGATTTTTAGTGTATATCTCAGGTTTTTTCCGCTTGCAGGTGCTGTTACACCCTTTGCACATTATAATGGTCCGACAGATCAGGTCCTGGATATACTGTACCATGCCTTTCTTCCTGTTCTGACTCTATCACTTTCACAGCTAACCGGCGTGTACCTGCTCACCAGAAATACACTGATTACAGTGACCACAAAGGATTACATCAGGACTGCCCGAGCTAAAGGCCTTGGTGAAAAAAATGTCTGGATCAGTCACGCACTCCGAAATGCACTGCTCCCGGTAGTCACAAGAACAGGTTTTATGATTGGCATAATGATGGGGGGTGTTGTACTGGTTGAAAATGTCTTTTCTTATCCGGGCATAGGGATGACACTCAGAAGTGCTGTAGTCGGCCGGGATTATCCGCTTATTCAGGGTATTCTCCTGGTAATTGCAGTCTCCATACTTATCTGCAATCTTTTGGTTGACAAAATATACGGGAAACTTGATCCGAGGGTTGTGATATGACAAAGGATATTGATGCTTCTGGAAACGCCGGAACACTCTCTTTTATTCAGGCTTTAAATATTAATAAAACTAATATAATTAACAGAGTTAACAGAATTGGCAGAG
>DUGT01000155.1:0-173 GCA_013331275.1 Methanosarcina sp.
TGGCTGCCCACCTGCATCTCCTGCTACATCTCTAGGGTGCCAACTACCGCCAAACCATGCCAGTTCGCAAACGTGATTGTTACTACTAAGATAGTAAACATGCATATCGCCAGCACCATCAGCTATTGATGTCAGTACGCTTCCAGTTACTGCTAGCTGCCCACCTGCATCTC
>DUGT01000155.1:304-2603 GCA_013331275.1 Methanosarcina sp.
TACATCTCTAGGGTGCCAACTACCTCCAAACCATGCCAATTCATAGACATGGTTGTTACTGCCAAAATAGTAGACATGCATATCGCCAGCACTATCAGTTACTGATGTAAGCGCACTTCTAGCTACTGATGGCTGTCTTCCAACATCTGCCAATTTCGTAGACGCTTTCATATGTTTACCTCATTATTATTTGATTTTACAATTATATAGTTCCTTGTATTTTAATGAAAGATTTGATAATGAAAATTAAATTTAATGTAAAAAAGAAAACATTCAATAATTAAAAGTTAAGTTATCTAATAAAGAATTATAAATTCGTCTTTCAATTGTAGAACCAGGTTTAATTTTAAGACATGACGTCATAACTGACACTCTCTTAAGGTTAAGATTAGGGAATAAGCTGTGAATTATTTAGAACGTGTTCCTGTAATTTTCTCCATCCCAAACTATGTTTTTATATGATGTTTACTAGCTTGCAAATATGTGGATACTTTTCAGGAATCATAGTCAAAGTTCGGAGAACTTCTTCCTGAAGATTAGCGAGCCCAAAAAATATGGTACCTATTGTTTCACTAAAAAAATGCCTACAGATTTTGTATTTTACCAACTTTCCGCAAATGTCCTTTCAATTCCCATAACGTTTCCTGCCATCGTTTTTATGATAATCGTCCTGGTTACTCAAAAGTGTATTTTTAAAATTTTCTCAAATCTTCGACCTTTTGTCTTTATCGAAAACTTCCAGCAACCGTGTCTCTAAGCTTCAGTTGAGATAATAACTGCAAATTTTAATATAATTCTCCAAAAACGATAACAGAAAAAATATTATTTTTTTGAAGACATCTGCGGAAAGTGAGTTTTAAAAAGTTATATTTATTTTACCATATCTTTCTTTGAAGACTATATTCCCTTGATTTTTCATTCCTATAAAGACAGTCTTTCTTCAAGCAAAAAAGTTGTGAAAAATCTAACTTTGAAAGTGATTTTACCTATAGGTAATAATAGAATTATGTACAAAATAAGTCAATAAAGGAATAATCCTTAATTTTATAAATCATAAAAAAGTTCTCTTCCTTCAAATAAGGAGGCAGCCGAAAAATGATGATCGCAGGAATTGATGAAGCCGGAAAAGGCCCTGTAATCGGGCCTATGTGCATAGGAGGCGTAAAAATTGAGGAATCCAGAGCTCATATCCTTAAAGTGCTCGGGGTTGCGGACTCTAAGAAACTGACGCCAAAAAAGCGAGAGCAACTTGCAGCCCAGATTAAAAAGCACGCCGACGGCTTTTTTATTCTTGAGGTCAGTCCTTCCCAGATTGACGAGCTTCGGAAGATTATGACAATGAACGAAATCATGGTAGTCTGTTTTTCAAAAGTACTTGAACAGCTAAAGCCTGACATCGTATATGCTGATGCCGCTGATGTCAACGCCGAACGTTTTGCGGTCAATCTCCGCAGGCAGTACGCAAAAACCAGCCCTGACCATGCAAAGGAAATAGAGATAGTTTCCATGCATCAGGCCGATGCTATTTATCCCACAGTCTCAGCAGCTTCTATTATTGCAAAGGTGCACAGGGATGAGCTGATAGAGGAACTCAAGAAAGAATGGGGTCTCGACTTTGGAAGCGGTTACCCCTCAGACCCGAAGACAAAAGAGTTCCTGTTAAACTGGGGAAAAGAGCACTCAGGAGAGTTTCCCGGAATAGTCAGGCAGTCCTGGCAGACTGTAGAAAATATCAGGGAAGAACTGAAAAAAACCGAACTGAAATGAGTGTTCGGGAAACTACAAAGAAGAGCTGAAAATAGAAGATTACAGAGAGTATTCTTAAAGACATCACTTTATGAAGAGAATAAGTTAAAAGAAAAAATCAAAGTAGAAAACGTTAAAAAGAGAAAATCAAAGTAAAACGTATTAAAAAGAGATAATCAAAATGAAAAAAATATTGAAAAAAGATGCTCAAAGTGAAAAAATATTAAAGGGAAAAAAATCGTTTTTTCTTTTTAAGATCCTACCAGCAAAGTTTAGCACATTTCTTTACTGAATTACTCTTTAACATCTCTCTACTGAATTACTCTTTAACATCTCTTTACTGAATTACTCTTTAACATCTCCTATGTAATTACTACTATATTTCATTGGTTACCTGGTTGTTGATCACCTGAGGAAACGTTATTTGCCAGAGGCATATAATCTATGCTTCCTGTTGTCTGATTAACAACATAAGGAGTGTCACCTATACCGTTTCCATCAGCATCCGTCCCATTATAATCATTCCACTTATTGCCTGCTGAACTGCTGTTCC
>DUGT01000155.1:2714-3061 GCA_013331275.1 Methanosarcina sp.
CCTGCTGAACTGCTGTTCCAGGAGTTCGTTCCTTCATCCACGGCATTGATGAAATTGAAGAACTTATTGAGGGAAATAGTATTACCGGTAGGCCCTCCAAGGTACATTCCAAGACCATTCATATACAGGCTGTTATTGGTCAGAACATTAGATTCTGCCATATTCTCAAAGACTATTCCATAACTGTTTCTTGAAATGGAGTTGTCTGTAAGCGTATTAGTTTTTGAAGTGCCAAGGCGGATTCCTACATCGTTTGATTCTGCGGTGTTATTCATGAGAGTGTTATTAGTAGAATTATCCAGCCGAATTCCCTCGTCATTTGCCTCTACCAGGTTGTTTGACAACTT
>DUGT01000155.1:3182-3488 GCA_013331275.1 Methanosarcina sp.
TCTACCAGGTTGTTTGACAACTTATTTTCGTTTGATCCTGAGAGAATGATTCCGGCAGAGCTAAGAGTTATCTTATTATTGTCAAGGAAATTTCCCTGGGAATTATTGAGGCCGATGCCAACATCATTCAACATCAGAGTATTGTTACTTAAGGTACAGTTCTGCACACCTTCAAGGAAAAGCCCGACTTCCTGATAAGCGTCAATCCCCGATGGACCTCCCATAATATGGAAACCGGTTATTTTCACGTTATTTGATTTAATACTGAAGACGTCACTTGACGGAACTGCGCCTATTACATAGGTG
>DUGT01000155.1:3659-4073 GCA_013331275.1 Methanosarcina sp.
TCGCCAGAAATATCAGTTTTCGAGACAATTGTAACTTCTTTAGTCACATTTACATTTTCTATGTATATGCCAGGACTTACAATAATTGTATCCCCATTCTGTGCATTATTAACAGCTTCCTGAATAAAAGTATAATTTTCTCCCCCGCCAACGCCTACGGTAAAGTCCGCAGCNNCCTGCCTGAGTAATTGTTGCCCCAATTACAAGAAGGAAAACTACGCAAATATTTTGGATTGACTTTCTTTTCATAAATTATTACCCCCGTTAATTATAAATTATAGATACAGAAAGACAATTATTGTTTTTATAATAACTCGTATGAATAATAATTTTGGATAATAAAAAGATTTTGAAATATATTTTCTGAAAAATAAGCCTGAACTTATTTTTATCTGTATACTTAATAGATTCACC
>DUGT01000155.1:4218-4550 GCA_013331275.1 Methanosarcina sp.
GATGCTGGAAATTGAATACTACCTTAAAAATTCCAAATATTGAGTCCAGCGTAATTGTCTCAGGAAAAAACAGAGGTCATGAGAAGGAATTCAAGACAGATAAAAAGAGATTGATCCGAGTTTTAATATATCCAGGAAGTCAGATATTTCAAAAAGTGATTTAGTATAAAGTTTTTAGTTATATGGAAATCTTTCTACTTATGAAATAAAGATATTTTGATACGGGTTTTCAGTAATTTTTATTTCCGGTAACAGACAAAGGAAATAAAATAGTAGGAGTTGTAAGTCAGCGAGATGTCGTAAAGCTTACACTTCACTTTCTGGAATAATAA
>DUGT01000084.1:0-121 GCA_013331275.1 Methanosarcina sp.
TGGAGCTTATAAAAAAGGAAATCAGGGCAGTAACGTCCGGAAGTGCCGTAGCTGTAAATGTCAGGAGTACTACGCTTGACCCACTTATTGAAGCTGCAAAAATTGTCAAAGAAGAAGGAGC
>DUGT01000084.1:285-7384 GCA_013331275.1 Methanosarcina sp.
CAGGCAGCCCGAAATGCTCGAAGCCGGGCTGGGAGAAGCTCTTCTCCGTGATCTTCCAAGGCTCTCGGCGTGGATCAGAGCGATAAAGGAAACCGGAGTTGTGCTTTCAGTAAAAGTAAGGGCAAATGTGGTTGATGATGTCGAACTTGCAAGGCTTATCGATAAGGCAGGTGCGGATATTATACACGTTGACGCCGGAAATGAAGGCTTCGGTACCGATCTTGATGCAATCCTTAATTACAGGGATGCCACAAGGCTCTTCCTTATCGGAAATAATTCGGTCAAAGACTTTGAGACCGCAAAAGAGATATTTACCCGAGGGGCCGATATGGTCTCTGCTGCCAGAGGAGTCCTTGAAAATTCCGAGCTTATACAGGAACTTGTGGAAAACGTTACTTCTTACCAGCAGTCAATAGGCTGGTATAATGCTCCCAAGCATGTTTGCAGCGATGGAGACTTCAGGGGGCTAGCTTTCTGCTGCCTACCTGTAAAGCCCTGCCCTGTACATGAAAAGTTCCGAAAACTGGGATATACGGCAGAAGAGTTCGCCAGGACAAAACTTGACTTTGCGAAAGGTACAATGCTGGAGTATGGAGAAGATACATGCTTCGGAAGCCTTGTCTGGTGTTGTAAAATCACCAAGCCCTGCTGGATCAGAGATGGAGTGTTAAACACAATTGAGCTCTCTGATGCAGAATACATGAAGCTTAAAAAGCAACTGGCAAATTACGTACTGGATCATGCCAGAATTCCGGTAAATGAATCCCATTAATACTGGTTTTACCTGCCCGCTTCCTGAACTGGCAGAAAACCTACAGATTTCAAGTCTTATTGCCCGTTGTGCCCAGCTTGCTATGCTACTTGAGGTTTCGGCCTCTCCAAAGCCAGGAAACGTTGATAGGGAGCATAACTATCCTGATACCTATTTTGAGCATTTTATAGCGTCTTCAGTAAGCGTTTACCCTGTCCTTGAGCTGGCTGCAAGAAGCAGAAACGGGATAGGTGCACTTATCAGAAGTGCGGTTTGTGAGAGTTCTGCCTGGCAGAAAGGAGGAAACACTCATTTCGGCGCCTTTCTGCTACTTATTCCTCTTTCAATGGCTGCAGGGGAACTCTTTAATTCACGCGGAAAACCCCAGTATAAACTCTTACCTGACGAATTCGAAGCCCTTGCTGTGCATGCACACGCTTTTGTTCAGGCAACGGACTGTGAGGATGCTGTCGAATTTTACAGGGCTTTCGAAGTGGCAGGGGTGAGGGTGAACAGTGTGGATGAATTCAACCTTGGAGACCCCGAGTCAACGTCTGAGTTAAGGGCCAAAGAAGTCACCCTTTATGAGCTTATGGATATTGCCAGGGGATATGACCTGATAGCAAATGAGTGGGTAACGGGCTTCAGACGCTGCCTTGAGGGAGCAAATTGTATAATTGAGTTCATGCACGCTCAAAGTCCTGGAGCTGAGAATTCGGTTTCAAACTGCTCAGGCACAGGTATTAACGAAGCTATTGTGTATACCTTCCTGAAATTATTGTCCAGGCACAGGGACACTTTCATCGAGACCAAATTCGATAAAGACACTGCATATTACGTTTCGACAAGGGCAGGTGAGATTCTTTCTTCTTGGGAGGAGGTTTCAGGTAATATTGAATCTTCTGATAATATCACTAGAGACTTTGAAGATCTGCTTCCTGCTGTACAGGAATTTGACTCCGAACTTCTTAAGAAAAGAATAAACCCGGGTTCAACAGCCGATATCATCATAGCCAGTCTTTTCATTGCTCTTCTGGGGGGATTGCGCTTTTGATCGAATTCCTTTCGGGATGCCGAAAAAACGGGAATGAATTCTCTAAGGACGATCTGTCTTCATTTGGGATCAGGGAAGGCATTTCCGAAACGATTATTAGCACCGGTCTGGAATCCCCTAATGCTGCCCCTATCGGAATAATCGTAAAAAACGAAAGGACTTTTGTCCGGCTTTTCAAAGGTACCCATACCTGGGAAAACGTCTCTAAAGAAAAGTATCTTGCCGCAAATATAGTGTATGATCCTCTGCTTTTCGTGCGTTCAACTTTTTTCGATCTTGAACCCTCTGAATTTGACTATGTGCCTGTTCATGGACTCAGTTTTCCGATACTGAAATTAGCTTCCGCCTGGGTCGTTTTCGAATGTACTGATCTTAAGAATACGGATCACGCTCTTGTGGCCGACCTTATTCCTGTAAAAGCAGGTTTCAACGAAGCTAACTGGAAAAGCCTGCCTGTACCCAACAGAGGATTCAACGCAGTGCTTGAGGCGACTGTCCATGCGACTCGCTACCAGTTTACAGGAGATGAAAAATATCTCGAAATGATCCGCCACTATGAATCACTGGCTTCCAAATGTGGGGGAGAAAACGAGAAAAAAGCTATGAAGTTACTTTATGAGGTACTGGGGCTGTGAATTTTGTTTAGTTGTGATTGTTTAGTTGTGATTGTTTAGTTGTGATTGTTTAGTTGTGATTGTTTAGTTGTGATGGCTTCCCAATCAAAGTTTATAACTTCTCGGCCTCAGTTAAAGTTTGTGACTTCTCTTTCTCATTATCCTGAGTCTTTTTTAGAAAATTATATTATCCTCCTCTGGCATGACTTCTTTCCATGAGTTTTCAGAGAATTGCGTGGGGCATTACAGGTGCCGGGCACTTCCTGGACCGCAGTTATCAGGTCTTTAAGGAAATAAAGCTCAGAAATCCTGAAGTTTCCGTAAACACATTTATTTCCAGGGCCGGAGAGGAGGTACTACGCATGTACGGGCTTGAGCAAAAACTTGTCCAAATCTCCAGCGGGGACTACCTCGAAGAAATCTTCCGGGAAAGCGAGCAGGGTTCGAGTTCTCCGAAGGTCGGGCGCTTCGGTCTTGACCGATATGATGCTTTATTTGTCACGCCTGCAACCTCAAACACGGTTTCGAAGATCGCTTATGGGATTGCGGATTCCCTAGTTACCAACGCTGTTGCCCAGGCTGTAAAAGGAAGAGTACCTGTTTATGTCGTTCCCGTGGATATTGAAGGTTCAATCGTATCCGAGATGCCCTATAATATTGACCGAAAACAGTGTAAGCATTGCGAGGACTGCCCTCCTAGAGAAAGCTGCCCTCAGGAAGCAATCACTACGAAAAACGGTTTCACAGACCAGATAGACCTTCTGAAGTGCAAAGGCTGTGGAATCTGCAAAGAACTCTGTCCCTATAAAGCAATTAAAGGAGGGCCTGTCGAGGTCCTGGTACGGGATGTGGATATGCGCAATGTTGAAACCGTAAAAAACTTGCAGGGAATTACAGTACTTGAAAGCCCTGAAAAAATTCTGGATCTCTTTTGAATAATTAATATTTAGTATTTTTTAGGGTTTGTAAGGAAGTTTGTACTGGTAGTTATGAGAAATAAGTTTGTACTGGTAGTTATGAGAAATAATTCAGATTTTGAGATATCTCACTCAATTACTTTCAACTGCCCGCTCTCAAGCAGTCCGCAGGTGTCTGACATAAAACGGATTACAGCTTGATCATGTGAGATCAGGATATAACCTATATTCTTCTCGGTCTGAACATTTTTAAGCATATGCAGGATCTGGGCCTGGACCGAGACGTCAAGGGCTGAAGTTGGCTCGTCAAGTATGATATACTCGGGTTCGAGCAGAAGGATTCGGCCGAGGGCAAGACGCTGGAGCTGGCCTCCTGAGAGCTGTGAAGGGTAGCGGGAGAGCACTTCTTCTGAAAGGCCTATGGTTGTAAGCATCTCTTTTGTTTTTGAGACATGTTCTATATTGGGAATTTTG
Organism: Methanosarcina sp.; assembly: GCA_013331275.1. Lineage (GTDB taxonomy): Archaea > Halobacteriota > Methanosarcinia > Methanosarcinales > Methanosarcinaceae > Methanosarcina > Methanosarcina sp11020u. The sequence goes on from DUGT01000084.1 coordinate 4,096, forward strand.
AGAAGCTTCAGAACATCGAAAACCGAGCTTCCTATTTTTTTCCGAGGGTTAAAAGCGTCAGTAGGGTCTTGAAACATTATCTGGACCTTGCGGCGAAAAGCCATATATTTGGTTTTTTTCATTTCGGAGAGCGAAGAACCCTCATAGTACACAGTGCCGTATGTGGGCTTCTCAATCCCTGCAATAACTCTCCCCAGTGTGCTTTTTCCTTCTCCGGAAGGCCCAGTCAATCCAAAGGTCTCTCCTGGTCTGATTTCAAACGAGACATTCTGAAAAACACATCTTCCTTCGCTTAACAGGCCTGCTCCGTATATCTTTGATATGCTGTCTGCTCTCAGGGATATAGAAAACACCTCACAGCCCTTTCACCGGTTTCTTTAATTTCGGGATGAACCTGAATGCAGCGCTTTTCCCTTAAAGGACATCTCGGATGGAACCTGCAGCCCGAAGGAAGGCTATTAAGAGGTGGAGAAAATCCGGGTATGGGGATAAAGCCCTTTTCAGGTAGGCTGTTTAGGAGACCTCTTGTGTAAGGATGTAAGGGATTCTCAAATAGACTTGAAGAATTAGCGAGTTCAACAATTTCCCCTGCATACATAACGGCAATTCTGTCTGCAAGCCTCTGAACAAAACCGAGGTCGTGGCTTATTAGAAGTAGGGCACTCTTCCTTTCCATTTTCAGATTCTTAAGTTCAGCTTCCAGTTCAGTTATGCATTTTTTGTCAAGTCCTTTGCTGGGTTCGTCTGCTATAAGGAGTGCAGGGTTAAGTATTGTTGAAGCAGCAATCAAAAAGCGCTGGTTCATTCCTCCCGAACACCATGAAGGATAGTAGTTCATGCATTCAGAGAAGTTTACAAAACCCATACGTTTCAGAGCTAATGCGGCTCTAAAAAGGGCAGTCTTTTTCTTTTCTTTCTGGTGCACATACAGAGGTTCTGCAAGCTGGTGCCCTATGGGATATACAGGGTTGAGGGCAAGAGACGGGTTCTGAAAAATAATGGCAATTTCTCTTCCCCTTATCTTTGCCATTTCTTTTTCGTTCATCCCTGACAGATTTTTCCCCCTGAATTCTATGTTCCCTTTCACCCTTGACTCAGGAGGCAGAAGGTTCATGATTGCATGTGCGACGATAGATTTCCCGCATCCGGTCTCTCCTACAAGGGCCAGAGTTTCACTTTCTTTTATCGAGAACGAAATTCCCGAAAGTATGGTTACGGTTTCCATTCCCTGAAATGAGACATCAAGGTTCTTTACTTCAAGCAATGTATTCTTTTCAATTAATGTGCTCCTTTCAGGTAGTGTGTTTCTTTCAAGTAATGTGTTCCTTTCAAGTAGTGTGTTTCTGGAAAGGGTTTTCATAGTGTATTTGCACCTTCTCTAAAGGTTTCTCCTTCCTTTGCTTCAAGCCCGAATCCTATTAGTGCGATAGACAGTACGCATAAGGTAATACAGATCCCCGGAGGCATATACCACCACCACATGTCTCGAATAAAACCACCTTGAGAAAAAGCAAAAGAAAGCATCATTCCCCAGCTTTTCATGCTTACATCACCAAGTCCCAGGAAAGAAAGAGATGCTTCAGAAATCATTGCCGAAGCAGTTGCCAGCATGAACTTTGGAAACAGGATATGGATGATGTTTGGGAATATATCCGATTTCATGATGTGGTAAGAGGAAAAACCCATGCATTGGGCACTTTTCACGTAACCTGCTTCCCTTAGCTGTAAGGTCTTTGAACGGGTGACTCTGGCAGTGGATTCCCAGGAAAGAAGTCCTAGAATAGAGATCAGGATCCAGATGCTCGGCCGTATAAACGCTCCCAGGACTATGATAAGGGGGATTTTGGGGATAACAAGGACAACATCAGTAAAGCCCATTAACAGCTCATCAAGGGCTCCCCTGAAATAGCCTGCACAGAGACCTAACGCAATCCCGATGAGAGTTGAGATCAGGGCTGCCATAAAACCTACTGTCATTGAGATCCGTGCCCCAAAAGCCAGTTCTGAAAGGATATCATTTCCTATATCGTTTGTCCCTAACAGGTGTTCTTCCGAGGGGGCTTCGTAGGGTATGAAACGTTCTTCTGGGGCATAAGGAGCAAAAACGGATGGGAAAAACGCCATAAAAACAAAAAGTATAAAGAGGGAAACGCCTATTCGGTTGAACAGTCCCTGGAAACCTTTATGTTTTTGAAAAATCCAGTACGAAGTTTCTTCAGGAAATTCGGAGTTCGAGCCTTCGGATTTTTTTTCAGAAAAATCTTCAATGCCCGCTTCTTTAATGCAGGAACTATTAGTACAATCAAACTGATTCATCCGTGCCTCCTCCTCTTACTCTGGGGTCAATTAAGATATAGAGCAGGTCAGCAAACATATTTGCTAGCAGGGCAGTAAAGGCAATTACCAGAAATGCTCCTTGAAGCAGAGGGTAATCTTTTCCCATTATTGCATTGTATATCATGACCCCCATCCCGTTTAAGGAAAAAATGATTTCTATGAACAGTGCTCCGCTGAAGAGAAAACCGAAATCCAGGGCAAGCAGGGTAATTATCGGAAGAGAAGCATTTTTTATGACATGTCTGAAAAGTATATCGGTATTGTACAGGCCTTTTGCTCTGGCATACAATGCGTAGAGCTGTTCCTTTTCCTGAATTACGCTTCCTCGCATGACCAGAAAGTTTCTGGATGCTGAAAACACAGACATTACACAGACAGGTAAGAAAAGGTGATGCAGCACACTTCCTATTTCAGGGGTATCATAAAAGCCTTTGGAGGGAAAGAACCCCAGTTTAAAAGAAAAGATATAAAGGGTCAGAAGGGCAAGAAAGTAAGGTGGGACGCAGGAGAGTACCACAAAAGTAAAACTTGAGAAGTGACTCATTTTTCTTTCCGGTTTCCATCCTGCAAGGGCACCGAGAAAACATCCAAGCAAGGTCCCAATAACCACTGACACTCCCACGAAAATCAGTGTCCAGCTCATCTTGTTCAGAAGGATCTCTGCTACAGGAGCATGGAGGTGATAGGAATATCCCAGGTCAAAGTGCAGGAGGTTTGAAATATAGGAAATGAACTGCTCGGAAAGGGGCAGATTAAGCCCTAATTCCGCCCTCAGTTCTTCCATTACTTCTTCTGAAACATAAGCGTCTTCACCAATCAGGTTCTTTACCGGGTCTCCAGGCATGAGCCTTGGGAGGATAAAGTTGATGACGATTATCAGCACCAATGAAGCAAAATACCTGGTTACTTTTCTTGCTATCTTTGACATCGTTCTTACTACTCTGTTCTTGCT
>DUGT01000084.1:7563-8717 GCA_013331275.1 Methanosarcina sp.
TACTCTGTTCTTGCTATCTCTGACATCGTTCTTATTTTTCCTACCTCATTCTTCTGTCCGGTTTCTTCAGAGACTAACTTTTACACCTTTCTTCAGAGACTAGTTTTTACGCCTCCAACTTCGTTACGTTTGTAAAAGTATCCAGGTTATATGTCCCGTAAAGGGGATCCGCGTACCAGCCTTCAAAATGCCTGTTAAAAGGAGTAACCGACTTGCTCCAGTAGAGGGGAATTGCAGGCAGATTATCTGCATAGTAATCCTGTAACTCATATGCATACTTCTGAAGTTCAGCAGAATCAGTAGTAGCAAGGATATTATCACAGAGCTGCAGGAACGCAGGGTCTTCCAGATTATGCATTACTCCCTGGCCTGTCCTCCTTGAATCAAAATAGCCGCTTCCCCAACTTGAGTGCATAAGCATACCCCAGGGAGTTGAACGTGTTACTGTCAGGTCATAATTGTAACTGTCTTTAAGAGTAATCCAGGTATCCGAGTCCACAGTTTTGAGGTCTGCAGAAAGCCCAATCTGCTCAAAATATTCATCGAGAAGTTCGCCTGTTCGGGCGTAATCAGGTCGGATGAGGATTTCAAGCTTTATATCTTTTCCATCTTTTCCTTCAAGTATTCCATTCCCGTTGCTGTCCGAGTATCCGGCTTTCTTCAGGGCCTCTCTAGCTTTTTCGGGACTGTACTCCAGCTTTTCGGTTTCCTTGAAATTTTCCATAGCCGGTGGCACAAAACCACGGTTTGGCACTTCTCCATACCCTAGAGTTTCAAGCCTTACAAGTTCTTCGTAATTTATGGCATCTGCCAGCGCTTCCCTGAACTCAGGATCCGAAAATGGGGCTTTTTTCAAATTCGGGGCAAGGAAAACAAGCCCGACACTAGTCTTTTCCAGAAAGTCGAAATTTCCGGTTTTTTCAAGCTGCTCAATACCGGAGTAAGGGTATGAGCCTGCGTACTTGTAATAAGTGTCAGCTTCCCCGTTTTTAAGAGCCAGAGTGGCAACGTCAACATTTGAGTAAAAATGGATTTCTACAGTTTCGAACTCAGGCATCTTTCCTTTCCAGTAAGGGTTCTTTTCGAAAACGAGTTTTCCGGCATTGAGGTCTATCAACTTGAGGTAATAGGGTCCGCAGCCGACATAAGGACCG
>DUGT01000084.1:8923-13850 GCA_013331275.1 Methanosarcina sp.
ACTCGAGTGTAAGGCTTGTTAAACTTGAATGTCACGGAATTGTCGGCTTCCGAAACCGTTGAATTTTCCAGGGTATCGTTGATCCAGCTTGCCCAGGGGGTTTTTTCTCCGTAGTAGCGGATTGAGAACTCAACATCTTCTGGTGTTACTTTTTCTCCATCGCTCCAGTAGAGGTCGTCTCTAATGTAGAAGGTCCATCGCGTGTTGTTTTCCGAGACGCTATAATTTTCTGCGAGCTGCCCTGCAATATGTCCTTCCGCATCCATTTTCATGAGTGGTGGGTTTGAAAGATGAGCAAAAATTCCCAGACTTGTATCTCCAACCAGGGATGCAGACTTTATTACATCCGGAGTTGCAATTTTCAGGACTGCTTGTTCAGACTCTGCTGACTGTTGCATGTCTGCAGTGCCTGTTTTGGAAATTTCTCCTGAGCTCTGCACTTTTCCTTCTTCCCCTGAGAAAAGGTTTTTTACGTATGTGATAAATCGGTCCAAAAATCCGTCATCTGAGACTGGTTGATTGTTTTCGATATCTTCCTGCCCTGCCGCTCCTGAAGAAAACATGGTTAAGCAAAAGGTAAGAACAAGTATTGCAAGGATAATCGTTCGCTTTAGTCTTGCTTTTAATTCCAGCCCCATTAAGTGTCTTATTTGTTTCATCTACTTCTTTCCCCTGTTTTGAGCTCTTATCATCCGGACTAAAACATATTTTGCAGATCCAAAATATTTTACATATCTAAAATATTTCACAGATACAAAAATATTTTACAAGTTTAAATTATCGTAGTAAATTGTTAGCAGTAGTGCCCAAGACTGTAGTTAAAAATAATACGAATTTCGAGTTTTTTATGCTACATAATTTAAACAACTTCATAATATAAACTTTTTGATATTTTCTTATCCGAAAAATAGACTGAGGAAAGCCCTTTTTATGGAAGCTAATTCGAACCATTACAAAAAACTGAAAAATACGCTTTTACCTTTCACTTCTCAATTTCAATCTGTCTTTCTATTTCCTTTGCCAGATTTTCTGCAGAATGAATGTAAAATGATGCAGGAAGCCCTGTGTTTGAGATCATATAGAACAGGTTCATGGTTGTCCTGTTAAGACCAGGGAAACAGCTCAATAGGGTGCTTCTTGAGATTTTGACCATTGTATCCAGAGATTTTATTCCGGTAAGGTAATTTTCTACGTTTCTGCTTTTCTGGCTTTTTTCAAAAATCAGATCTATCCAGGTATTCATTTCGTCGATCAGAAGCTCTCTGGTAAGGTCTTCAGGAACTATGTAACTTTTTCCTTTTGCTATGTTTCTGAAAAATTCTTTGAAATTCTCTCCTTTCGCGAGAGTGTATACCTTTCCCAGGTTCCCTGTATGGGTGTCGGTTGTTGCGGCAATACCTTTGCCAAAGCTCTCAGCAAGAGCAATTGTAAGTTCGTTTTTCTGCTTGAGTTCGTGCATATTGTATTCCAGTACAGGGAATAGTTTTGCTAGCCTTGGGACTGAAGATGGATTCGGGTCACTATGAAACTCAAACCAGAAAGGATGGTTGTAAATAAAAGGAAGTTTATTCCGCTTGAGGTATCTGATAAAGCTTCTCAGGTCATGTTCGATTTCCGCAATTTCCATAAGCTCAAAGAACTGTTCTCTGTCAAACTCGAAGATATTAATATGCAGTGAATGCCCTACAAATTCCGGATCATAGATATTTATTTCAACTCCAGGGACAAGTTTTTCACGGTTCCACCCTAGAATTTCATATGCCTCAATGGTATCGTGATCTGTAAATGTCACGTAATCCATTCCCATCTTTAGAGCCTTCTCATAAAGGTTCTCAGGGTGCAGTTCTCTTACAGGAAGCACGTCAAAGGAACAGCTTGTATGAACGTGCAGGTCTGCCTGCCTCCAGCCTTCTTCCATAAGCTCAACTGCTTGTTCCGGAGTTATCAGTTTCTCCTCGTAGTTTCTCGGCCTTCTCCCCATAGGCATAAAACCTTGCAGTTTAATTTCATTTCAATTATTTTTATTAACCTTTTAATTTATCCCCAATATAGTATATTCTTTTTTTAGATTAAGGTTTTCCGAAAGAATTCCTGGAAAACCTTTATAAAACATATTTATAAAAATATTTTCATAAATGTTTGTAGGGGAAATTGTGGTAATAATTGTAGTAATAATTGTGGAAATTTATAAGAAAATTTGAGGATAGATCTCAATAGTAAAACCAGAAAACCCAAAAAAATGTTCTTCATTTCCTTTAATGAAGTAAAGTTCCATTCACTTCTATGAAGATCGTTGAGAAATTTCAACACAGATCAAAAACTTTTCTGAACAAATATGTATTTAAATAATTTCAATTGACGGTAGCGATCGACATCTTTTAAATAATTAAAGGGCGAGGTGAACTACGGAGCTTTCAAATTTTATTGAGTATGAGCTTGAGGCAAAAATCTACTCAGGAGACCTGGATAAGACTGAAAGGCTGAAAAAATAAAATCCGGGTAGGTGTATTCTATCAACAGAATGATCAAATCCAGTTCAGGGCTGCTTATTAGCTGGATAAATAAGTCCGGAGTGGGATGAGAACTTTCACATTATAGGCTCAGGGAATTTGTGAATATAAAAACTGTTGTTAACAGATAAACAGAGGCTTTAAGGTGCATATTGCTAATTATATTATACTAAATTTAAGGTAAGGGGGAATATATTGTCCGAGTTAGCTGAACAGGATGTAATGTCCAGGTTAATCAGGCTGGAACAAAAAATGAATGACCTGGATAGGAGCGTGGATGCCCTGATAGACGAATTAGAGAGTCTGGAGGCTGTAGCTAGAGAATTAAAGTTGATAGAATCGGTAGATAAATTCGACAAATATATCGAGGAGGTAGGGCAAATCAAAGAAGACTTAAGCTGCAAACTATCGGATGAAATCGAAAATGAACAAATGAGAGAACTGGTAGAGGCAAGGATGGAAACTGTACCAGCAGATATCGAAAATCTAAGAAATGAATATAGTTCTGTTCGCGGTAAACTGGCAGAGCTCCGGGAAGAATTAAGAAAAAGCAGATCGAGTAAGCCTGATTAAGCACTCAGGAATTTCAGCAATTGAAATAATTTTTCTGTAATAAAGGCTGAGTGAAAGTACTGAAGACTGAACTCACTTCTTCATACCTGAACAATTGTATAAGGATTTTTATCAAAAAAAGTATAAAACGGAAAAAAGCCTTCATGCATTGATTTTAGTCTGGTACTAGGTCACGCCTGAAGGTTGCAAGACATTATTTTTCGGGATAAAAAGGAAAGAAAAAACGAAATTACTTTTCTAATCAGGGTGACTTCTTTCGTTTTAACACTAAAAAAGTAAGGGCTACAGTCACAGATGCAAATATCCAAAATATAACGGTAAATGGATTTATTGCTTTTTTGAGCATGTCTATCTTATTTCTTAACCATAGCAGGTTCACTTAGTCCAGCTCCACGAAATCTTTGGCAACGTAATCATAAATCTTTGGCTACGTAATTATATGTCTTATATTGAATACAAGTACCATTAATTAGCAAGATAGAATGTATTGATTAAGATCTTTCCGATAATAGAGCTGTTCGGAAAAGTCAGTAATCGAGCGTTGTAAGATTGTGATCGGTCTAAGTATTCGTACATACGTTCCGGTTTTTTATCTTGCATATTCTCAAAGCAACACTAGATAACCACTTTTCTTACAGGCTCTAAGCCGCAGGGTATTTTCACGAAATTTTCGAACTTGGCTTAAATTTCTACTAATACTTATCTTTATTTATTTTGTCATCTGCTAATTTAATAACACAGATATTTTTCGCTAGAAAGATATCAGATCTAAGGGTAATTCAATAATTAAATGAGCAATTTAATATAAGTATCATATTATTTAAAACTACAATGCTCAATACAACCCTAAAAAATGTTAAATTATGACAAAGTTTTGACAATAGATATCCAATTGATAGCTCCTTTACTTTTGAGTATTTTTCTTCTATCTATGCTTTTCCAAACTCGATTTTTCGGTAGCAAGTAAGGAACTGAAGGTCTTATAAAACAGATAAACTTAATTGGAGATTAGTTAGGCTGGAAGGATAACAAATTAAGCCAGCTTAACGAGCTTGCATAAAAGCAAGTAGTTGACATTCAAAGCCTGTCTCACTTTCAAATCTTAATCGTGGATAGTATTAATCAGTTTTTCAAGTTCATTTCTATCAACTAAATCAATAAAATTCGCTTCAGCTAACTGTTTTGCAGAATCGGTAAAATAACTATTTGTAACTACTATGCCCTCAGTGCACTTGTAGAAACCTTTTGCAGCTACAACTTCCTGTACTGCGCTGTTTGAGACTTTACCCGAATATCGTTTAACCTGAACAGCGATTTTTGTTTTTCTTTTTGATGTTAGAATAAGATCTGCACCCTGATCACCTGAGAATGGAGTATGATAGACTGAATATCCTAAGTCTTCGTAAACGCATTTCATAAATTCTTCAAATTTGTATCCGTCCATTTCATCAATTTCGGCTAATGTAGGTAGTACTGGCTTTGATGAATTTTGGGGAAGTCGTTTTATAATTCTATAAGGTAAGTGAATTAAAAAACTGATAAATAGACATAATGATTTCAGTAAATGCATTAAGAAACCAAACAGCTGCCACATTAATTTCAGTAAGTGAATCAAGAAACTAAACAATAGCCTCATTGCTTTTAGTAAATAAATTGGAAAACTAAACAGCAGCTTTATTGATTTTAGAAAAAGATATAACGCAATCTTAAATATTCCAGTAACAAAGCTGTGTTGTTTTCTTCGTTTTCCTCTCTTTGATATTTTCATACTGTACTTCCTTCTGTTTTTAAGAACCCGACGACAAGTCTGTGAGGTATGTTGAAAAAGTCACGATAAATTTATA
>DUGT01000084.1:13982-15664 GCA_013331275.1 Methanosarcina sp.
GCTATTGTAAAAATTACAGTAAATAACCATTTTTGGGATGGGTTATAAATAAGGAATATGTTTCTGTTTTCATGAAATTTTCGAACTTAATTTAAAATCCGATTAAGATTTACCTTTGTTTAGTATGTTACATAGTATAACGCCAAAATAGCTTTCATAAGAAGGACAATCCAAATCTGAGAACAGTTTACCAATTAAAAGAATGACTTAATATAAATATACTGTCGTTTGAAATGACTATACTCAATACTAAACTCAATTGTTCTATAAAAAGTAAAAATTGAATGCCTAAAAAATCAGACCGACTTAATTAGCAATGAGTTAAGCCAAAAAGATAGTCATATAAGCCAGTTTAACGAAATAGCACAAAAGCAAGTCTTTGATATCTGGAGCTTAATTCCGGTAATCAGTAAATTGATTACGAAATATTTACCTGGGAATAAGATATAAATAAATTTAAGTGAAAATTTGGTAGAGTGTTTATAGTATCATCTAAAAAAATAATAATATTTTAAAGTCACATAAGTTCCAGTAACAATTAGAAAATTTTACACGAAAATCTATATATCAGTAAGCCGATGAACTTTCTTTTGGCCCTTCGCTGTTTTTGTAAGTTGAAAATAATTGTTCAATTTTAAAGTTGTCATATCAAGTAGGTGGCCGCTAATATGGTTTTGGTTTCTCGGTTAGACTATGTAAGTTTTATGGTAACTTAGTAGTTGATACATTGATATGAAAAAATTGGCTTGATATTTAATATTTTAGCATCAGTAAAACATATATAATATGTAGACCAGTCATTATAACCACTAAATAATAGGTTATGTCCGTGAGTTACTGACAAACTCCAAAAACAGTACATTCCCCATGTTTGAAAATAAGGAAATGTAGTTTTGTGATTACGTTTTTCGATAACTTACGCTTATTACTAATAATTCTAGGGGTGTTGTATGGAACCCACGATAACTATAGAGAACATAGTGGCATCTACCAGGTTAGCAGAGGAGTTTGACCTGCAAAAGTTAATGGATACTGGGCTTGAAGGTGCAGAATATAACAAAACGAAGTTTCCCGGCCTCGTATACAGAATTAATAATCCAAAGGTTGTCTTTCTAATTTTTACCTCTGGAAAAGTGGTATGCGCTGGAGCCAGGAGTACTGAAAAAGCTCAAATAGCTCTGATCAATCTGGCCAACGAACTCTATTCCATAGGCTGCAAAGAAATAGATCTGGAGCCTGAGATTTGCGTTCAAAATGTAGTAGCCTCTGCAGACTTAATGACAAATTTAAACCTTAACGCCGTTTTGACAGCCTTTGGCATGGAAAACGTCGAGTATGAGCCAGAGGTATTTCCTGGGCTTGTTTGTAAGCTTGAGGCTCCAAAGGTGGTAGTGCTAATATTCAGCACTGGCAAGCTGGTAATTACAGGTGGAAAATGCCCGCAGGATTGCGAGGAAGGTTTGCGGGTTATCAAGACACAGCTCGAAGAACTAGGACTTCTTTATTGAACAAACTCTTAACTAAACAAACTATTAATTAAACAAGCTCTCAAAAATGATCTGTTTTTAAAGATCATGTTTTTTTATTTACTAAAAAATATTGTTTTATTGCTTCAAAAATAAAATAACTTGAGAATAATCATATAAGAAAATATTCTCCAGATATGAAATTAGTGAAAGATC
>DUGT01000084.1:15805-24440 GCA_013331275.1 Methanosarcina sp.
AGATCATACTCTGGAGTTAAAATGTTAGTAGCAGTAACGATGTTAGATGATGTTTTGATACAAAATCTTACATTACATCATCTAAAAGTCCAGCAAATTATTGATTTGACAATGATACTTTCATCTTTTTTATTTGTTTGTCACCTGATTTCTCAAAAAAATTCTTCATTAAGTATGTCATTAGAGCAACAAGTAGCCCAAAGGAACCTGATACTATAAAGACTGTTTTAAGATCAAAATGTAACAGGACTATACCAAGTACTATGGGAGCAAGACACTGACCAATGTACTTCATGGTATTATGAATAGATAACACACCACCTTTTGATCCTGAAGGAGCGACCTGAATTATCTGTGCATCAATTGCGGTTTGGGCAAGCCCAAAACCTGCTCCGAACAGTAACATTAAAAGAAGAACTGCAGCAATTGAATATATAAATGAAATAGAAAATATCGCCAGTCCATCAAGTGCAAAACCAGTAGCGATAATTAGTATCGTTGAATGCTTACTAGCTAGAGTCTTCACGCGGGGTACCATCAACATGATAGCTATTCCCTGAAAAGCCAATATAAGTCCGGCTTCCTTTGCAGTATAGCCTAATGCATTCTTAAGCATAAAGGGGATGTAAGTGAGCACTGAATATAATATAAAGAAAACCGCAAAGCTTAGGAATACTGTGTATAATATTCTCAAGTCCCTGAGTGCTGCAAATCCATCTAATATACCTTTTTGATCGTCATTGTCCCTCTGAACCCTTGTCTCTGGAAGGAAAGCCATCACAACAAAAGCAAGCGGCAGTGAAAGTATATAGAAAAGAAATGGATAGTTCCATCCAAAATTTGCCAGTCCTCCGCCTATAAGAGGGGCAGATATCGAGCCAATGGCAAGAGCCAGACTAATCTTATTCATAGCATACAAACTTTTATGATCTTTGTACACATCCGCTATGACCAACATGGGCAGAGACATCATCCCTGCTACCCCGATGCCCTGTATGAACCTCAAGATAAGAAGTAATTGCAGGTCAGAAGTAAAATAACTTATAAGTCCCATTAGACCATAAATCACAAGGCAGGGAACAAGTATCTTCTTACGGTTCACGCGGTCGATGAAATGTCCAATTACCAGTGCGAAAATAGCCGTTGAGATAGCATATGTCGATATCAATAGTCCTACTTCATTGGATGTTGTCTTCAGAGGTTCCACCATATCTGGCAATACTGGTGCTAAAAGAGAACCTCCTGCCATTGCAAAAAATGTAGTAATACAAAGAATTAGAAGATGAGTGTTTTTAAATTGCATGATTTTTTCCCGTTATTTCACATTATTTTGAGTACATTCTCAAACATAATTTCAAGTGAATTTGTAATCTCTTTTCTTTGACTGTCGTCAAAACTGGAGAAGAGAATGTCCTCCCACTCCGAAGCTATTTTTTTCATATCAGGTTCTAGCTTTTTCGCTTTCTCGCTAAGAAAAATCCGGTATGATCGCCTGTCCCTCTCATCTCTCTGCCTGAAAACATAATTCTCATCAACAAGTTTCTGTATAGCTCTTGCAGTAGTACCCTTATCAATTTTTAGATAATCAGAAAGACTCTCCTGATTAATTCCATCTTCACTATACAGTCTCATAAGAAAAGGAAACTGCCCGCTTCCAATACCATATGGCTCAAGTTTTTTTCCAATATAGATTTGTTCATATCTGTAAAGATATGAGATAGGCTTTCCAATGAATTCCTTACCACACAGTTCTTTAGCATGTGAGCTGCTATTAGATTCAGTCGTATCCATTTTATTTAACCACCATCTAATCAGGCAATAGTTGCATTAACAACTATATTGGTGTACATGAACAACAATGCAATAAATAGTTGTTGACACAACTAATTTTAAAACTCCTTGATAATATTTAAGTTTAAAGTTTCCACTGATATATCTGCAAGTATTATATTGCATTGGAATTTCAACGATTTCCAATCTGAAAAATCGTATCAGGATGCAACATAAAATTGGGTATCGAAAATGCTCAAACTGAAAAAATATGAAAATAGTTAAGTTTCAGATAAGAAGTGTTTTGCTCACTTATTCTCAAATTGCTTTAAGTTTTGGAATCATAGTAGCCAGGCAAATGCATAGGTTTTACTGGAAAAACAATGAATTAGAGTAGTGAGTAAGATATATAATATGTAGACCAGTCATTATAATTAATAGCAAATTTATTCGGTTATGGGCTTGAGTTATTGGCCAATTTCAAAAAGATTAAGTCCTCCATGTTTGGCAAATAATGAAAAGATATTTGCTTACCTTTTTCAATAACCACACCCATTACCAATAATTTAATGGGACCTAAAATGAATGCACGTACCAATACACGTGAAAAAATCCTTAATACAGCTGCTTTTTTATTTCAAAAAAACGGTTATCATGCTACCGGGCTAAATGAAATAATTAAAGAAAGTGGAACGCCGAAAGGATCATTGTATTACCATTTTCCAAACGGAAAGGAGGAATTAGTAGCAGCTACTATAAAGTTGATGGGAGATAAAATCCAACACCAGATAAAAGAAGAATTAGCAAAAAATAGCGATCCGGTTTTAGCCTTTAAAGAGTTTATTCTGGATTTAGCACAAAACTTCAATGAAAAAGATCAAGAGAATTGCTTTTCTATCGGTTTGCTGGCCTTAGAGACAGTCCCGATAAACGAGTCTTTACGAAAAACCTGTATTGAAGTCTATGACCTGTGGACAGATGCATATTATCAGAAATTGGTTAGCAGCGGATTTTCATCAGAAAAAGCAAGAGAACTAAGCCTAATTCTTCAATTAATTATTGAAGGTGCAATAACGATATCTTTGATCCGTAATGATACCACCATGCTGGTAGCCGCTGCTGAAAAAATTCCAGTATTATTAGAAAATAAGTAACTTAAATTTTTATATTTTTTTACCGGCTGATATGTAGACTGGCCTATAAAATAGTCTATATATCAACGAGGCTGAAATTTATGACCACCCATGTCGAAATCGATGAAATCGTTGTACAATTATATGAATAAGTGTATGAATATGCATCTCGAAACGTGAGCTTTTCTGACTACGCAAATGAGAAAGTAGATGTGTCATTTTTTTCAGATAAGGATAAAGAATCGAAGATTCCGAAAGTTTTTGTTCGATCGATATTTCTATATAAGGACTTAAATTTTTCAGTCGGGAAGCAGGTACTTGATGGTGTAGAATTTCCTGAAATAATAGTAATAGGTGGCTTAGAATATGCACTGGTAAATTACGGTGAGCGTGAAATCAGCTATCTGAAAACAGATGCTATGGACAAACCTGTGTACACTCTTATATACAGAACTATCCGGGTTATAAATGGAGTGTATCTATATTGTTATCCCTTAAAACCCGAGATCTTCGAAACGGAGGAAGCAGCGCAGGCAAAGGCCGATGAGCTGAACAATACATGAAGCAATGTATCGATAAGTCATTCCTGTTTTGTGTTAATCTAAAAAGCAAAATATCAAAAAATATTATTCTTAGCTAAATACATACCGAAATTCTTCTAACCGACACAAAAAAATGAAAGTACTCTATTTTATCTATTTTGATTATCTTTATCTATTTTAATTATCTTTACTTATTTTGACTGTCTATCTTTTTTATGTATATTTTTGGTTATGCTTTAGTTATGCTTTTCTAGACTAAATAATTCCAGTACTTTCTGAACGTGTTATAATAACTCAATTCCTTCCCTGAAAACATAATTGAGAGCCAGAATATACTCCAATGAGCATTACAATCTAACATACTAATATTTAAAATCAATAAATTACTATAAAATGTAATAAAAAATAGGGAGGAATAAGAAGTGAAAACAATTCGGAGGACAGCAATTGCGTTGAGTCTTTCCCTGGCAATTCTTTTTTTAATTGTAGGAACAGTCACTGCGAGTCGTGTTTGTCCTGAACCCCCGATGACGGATATCGGGTTAAAGCAAGTACCATATAATATCAACGGTGTTTTTACAACCGTGTCAGGTATCTCCTACGACTCCGCATCCGGCGGATTTGTCACGAATAACTCAGGAGGAGTTTACAACGTCACTCAGTATGATCGGCTGTTTAATATCGTGGAGAATAACTCCTGCTCTCCTTTGTTCTTTGCCATTGACGATAAATGCGGTACGCATTTCTTCAGCCATATAAAGAACGGAAATGCAACATTGTTCCGAAGCGGTGTCATCGAGTCGAGTGACGTTTTTTCAACGAATTCTATCTCCAGTTCAGGCGGAGTTGTCACGGTTCAAACGGCTCTTGCAGTTCGTAACGGAACTACAGTTCCTGATGACAGTATGGCAAGCCCTAATCTCACCGGCAACTGGACAACTGCTCAGAATAGTGTTTACCAGATAAACAGCCAGGAAGGAAACGTGTTTTCCGGTAAAATTTTCGCAAACGGAAAAACAACATTCACACCATTTGCCGGATATATCGACGAGGTTGATGAGGATGGTACAGTCGATATTGTTATGCTCTGTGTGAAAGGCAACTTCATCTTAGGCGATGCCAACATAAGCACGCATAATATAACCATTCCCTATGTCCTCTATGCTGATGGCAGAATTTCATCTTCACCCCACGAGACTGAGTGGCCTGAGACTAATATGTCGTACAACGTTACCCAGAAATATGCCACAGTTCTGAATAGTGACGGGATTACCAAAAATACCTCAAAACAGACCCGATTGCTGTCGGTCACTGATGAGAATAAAGGACAGTATAATCTTACTTCTACTTCCGACAATATCACAATCATAGGCATTGTCCAGGAAGACAATTCATTTATCGAGTATTCTCCAGATACCGGACTCATTCGCGGTTTTGTTAAATGTAATAAAAAATATGATTTCCGTGGAGGATCTGACTTGGCAGAAGCTTCGGTTCATAATTTGAAGCAGAAGAAAGGATAAGAATCAGAGGAACTCCTAGTAAAGCACCAGATCTGAAAAATTGATTTTAGTAAATTCCCTTTTTCAAGGGAATTTTTTATATTTGACTCCTTAAACCAAAAGAAAAAATATTGTTCAGGAACTAAACGCATATGAAATTCTTTGAATAACAGGCACAAGGGAATGAAAGTACTCTACCCAACCTATTTTTACTATCTATCTTTTTGTGTATGCTTTTGTTTATGCTGTAGGTTGGAACAAGCTACAGTATTATGAAACTATTCAGTTTACGGATATCGATGACGATTATCAGGCGGAAATGATCGTATTCAGTCCTTAATTCAAGCATAGAATATACGAAATATATATAACGACAATAAGGAACCCTTACTTATTCTTTACTTAATCCTTAACTGAATAGGTTCCGTAAAATCTTTAGAAAATGGACATATTTTGTAGGTTCAATACTAGATGGAAAAAATTCTCATCCCCATAAGACTTTACAGTGTCTGTTTTACGACTTGCGTTTTTTCTAAGGAAAAAGAGATAGTAATCACAAATGTTACAGAACAATAAAATGCCTAAAAATACAAATACATAAATATCCTAAAGTATACCTATTGTTCTTTAATATGTCTTTTTCAGTAGCTGTGTAAAAATACCGACTCCTGACTATATACACAGAGTTCTCTACATAACGTCTATTATGATAAAAATTTAAATAATTGTTTGATATTTTTATTAACTTAATGTACTTTCTG
This sequence comes from Methanosarcina sp., assembly GCA_013331275.1. Lineage (GTDB taxonomy): Archaea > Halobacteriota > Methanosarcinia > Methanosarcinales > Methanosarcinaceae > Methanosarcina > Methanosarcina sp11020u. Next base: position 21,514 of record DUGT01000084.1, read on the forward strand.
AACATGAGATATGAGGGATAAGTAAGGAGTTAACATGAATCCAATATTTGATCAAAGAGGTTCAGTCGTAGCGTGGCTTAATAAGGATGTTCTCTTCGACATTAGTGGAAAGCCGATTGCACACATAAAAAATGGGAGTGTGTTCTCATATAAATCCGATTACATTGGCTACATAAAAAGCGGGTTCTTCAGAGATAAAAGAGGTTATGCAGTTGCATTCATCAAAGGTGCAGCGGGAGGACCAGTAACGCCTATCCCAGCAATTCCTCCTATTCCTCCAATTCCAGCAATCCCTCCAATTCCGCCAATTCCACCTGTACCTCCTATACCTCCTATACCTACATTGAGTTGGTCAAAGCTCAGTTGGAAGGAATATTTAAAGGGATAACTTTGGCATGTGGTACGGATGCTGATACTATCCTCACCCATAAATACATATAATAATGAATATTTGTATTATATATAAATAAAATAATAATCACAGTACTTGCAATAATTATAGCCGCCATAGTGTCTATTATAGGTATTTCTTTAATAAACGTATAGCCAATTAACAGAATATCTGATACATTTCAGCACATATACTGTAGCATATGTATTTTAAAAATATGTCATCACACCCCAACATAAATATTTTATTATTCACTAGTTTACTGACAGTATTAGTAATGGCTGCGAATAATAAAATTATATCCTATGTCATGGCACTAACCAAAAATGCTTATATCCCACTCGAAATAGAAATTGTAATAGCAGTAGCATCTGGTATAATTGGCGTAGTAATCGTAAATTTATTAGGGAAAACAGATTTTTTTGATTGGTGAGATTCTCACAGATAGTATACCAAAACTTCTATAGATCCAATATTCAAGACAAATATTAAAAACGCCAATGTCAGCCTGTAAAACTATCCATCAGAGAAGCCTTTCTAAACATGTTAGATAACTCAAGTCCTTACTTTCATGCTAAACTAAATTGTTCTGTAGCAGGTAAGAATTAAAGAACTGAAAAAGCAGGTTGACCTATTGAGCTGTCAACTAAGCTAGAAGGCTGACCAGATAAGCCAGCTCAAGGAAATAACATAAAAGCAGCTATATATGTTAGAGCTTAATTTCAGAAATATAATAAATTTAACATGAAGCTTTTGCCAGAAGCTGTGAGTCTAAAAAAGCATGGTAGAAGTTTTGGTAATATCTTAATTGGCTGCTATCAAGTCCACTTCTCTTAGTATCTCATGCCGTTACTATACTCAGAAACTTGAGGCTACATTCAGGACCGCATATTTTTATCCCTCAGCGTCTTCCGTCATATTGATAAAATTTATTATTTTTGGATTGTTTATTTCCTCTCTACAAAAAGGATTGGGATATAAGAAACATTTACGATTGTGATCAATTAATAGCACGGCACTAACATCCTCCATTTTATCTGAAACAAATATCCCTTCGTTATTCTTATCGATATATGAAAGTTGATCATTATTTGGAATCAAGGATTTTTCAATCAAAAAGGAACTCCATCCATTACTTTGTGCTCTCTCTATTTTTTTCCACGAATCGCGTTTATGTGTTTCTGTTATTACTTTTTCCCATTCTTCTTTCGTCCATCTAATGTAATCTTGGCTTGAGATACCTATATCATTTGCAAAGGTACTTGAACAAAAAACGACGACATCACCATATAATAGTCTGTGAACACTTTCGTCTTTAATCTCTCTCATATGCAAATCAATAGCAATAATAAAAGGATTTTTTCTCTGCTCTATGGGAAAATCATGTGCTTTATTCTTTTTGTCTATATCATATTTCTCTAAATATTCAATTAGTTCAGTAGGTACGTCAAAACAAGTAGAGATGATGCAGAAGTATCCTTGTTCTGACTCAATTTTCTTTAACACAAAAGTGAAAGCACCTGCATCACTTGGTAAATTGAGTGGAACTTGAGGTTGCATGGCTTCGCTAAACGACTTCTTAAATATCTCCAGTGAATCTAAGACAGACTGCTTTTGCTTATTTTTATCCTCTTTTTTTATTTTTGGAAGCGATGGCTCATCTTTTAGATGTATATCAATTCGGTAAGGTAGACATCTTACAAAATCTCCGACTTGCTCTTGTATTAAGTCTACAACGTCTTTGAAGCTGCTATCATTTAATCTAACGACTTCTATGTATGTCGTAGATGTGTCTCTTGTGCAAATTATGTCTGGAGATTTTGCTTCATGGCCTTTTTTTATTTTAAAACGCTCATCGTCGTCTGATAATAATTCAGTATCATAGTTATTATTCAGTAGTATTTCTGCAACTGTTAGCTCCGAAACGGTTGAATCAAATTTCTCAGCAGTTACATCGTTGAATTTATCTTCAAGTCCTCTACATCCAAGCCGTTCAAGATCGCGAATTAAAGTTTCAACTTCTAAAAGTTCATCGGGTCTACCTTTGTAAGTTTTGAAAATTTTAACTTTAACGTCGTGAATTTTGAGTAATTTAGATAATTCTGGATGTTCTTTATTCATAGAAGAAATATCAAACATTGAAGACATAATAATACATTAGACAAATTGTTATAATAAAGTACCTGAGTGTTTAATATCTCACGTTTTTCTGGCTTTTCGCTGTTTTGGATAGAGTGTAAATAATTGTTTAGTTATAAAGTCTTAAAGTCTTCATATGAAAATGAAAAATACCGAACTTAACTGTGATTTCTAACAAAACATTTCTACTTTTATGCATAATATTCGCATAGTTAGAAATAGATGTAACTCATCCACTAGAAACAGTGAAAGCCTATTTTTCTTATTTTCTAGCACTTGTTCTCTAAAAAAGTCTCTGCATTTTCCCCTTTCCACTCAACAAATATATAAACTCCCCAAAGTATCTTTTATCCATGACCCTTGAGCCCGTGCATATGCATAAGATCTCGGAGCTTGC
>DUGT01000084.1:24520-24927 GCA_013331275.1 Methanosarcina sp.
AAGATCTCGGAGCTTGCAAAAAAGATTGACCGTTCGTTTGAGTCTGAGGAGGTAAAAACGGCTTCGGATATCTATTCTTTGCTTGAGGAGTTAAGGCTCGATGGGAAGGTCATTCTTAAAGCTATAGACAGGCTCTTTCGTGGGATTGTAAGGACTCAACTGATGGCACAGGGCGATGACCCGTATCCGCTTACTTATGCCAGCGACAGCGGAAGTACAAACCCAAGGACTTATGACAGCGGGCTTTTTGTAGATTTCTGCCACTGCGGGCTGGCTGCAACGCCTACTAACCTCGATATTCAGAGATTCAGAACAATCGTGTGCGCTGCTTATTCTTCTTCCCAGAGGGTATCCATGCAAGCTACTCAAGGCTGGGAAACCTTCGATGAAGGATTTGGAAGGGCAAA
>DUGT01000084.1:25014-28849 GCA_013331275.1 Methanosarcina sp.
ACTCAAGGCTGGGAAACCTTCGATGAAGGATTTGGAAGGGCAAAGCTGGTTACAATTGCTCCTGACGAGTTAAAAAGAAAAGCTCCTGATATGGTACACAGTTTTGCAATGTACCTGGCAGAATCCGAACATATTCTTTTCATGACAGATAGGCTTGAGCCTGAGAGTTTTTTCATAATGGACGGGCCGGTTTATCCAAAACAGTTAATGTACTGGATGGTACTGGACGACGAGGATGTAAGGATCCGGCAGAACAATGACGCCCGAAAAATTCTCCAGAACTACATCGATATCATGGATCATTTCCTAAAAAATCGCCAGCCTGTAATTGGTTTTGTAAAAAACCCCACTGATGTGCAGATTATGGAAAGCGTCCGGAAAAAAAGGGAAGCTTTCGACCTGCCCTGGATGCTGGATTCTCAGTTTTTCAGGAATCTTCTATCCCTGGAAAAAGTTGACAACGCTTCAGAACATAGTGGAAAAAACTCTAAAAACAACGGAAAGAACGGCAAGCACAACGGCTCCAGAAGTGATTATATTACTTACACTAACTGGTTTTTGCAGCCTAACAGGTTTTACGAAAAATTGCTTAACGGGACTTCACCCCTTGCAGCCGCAGACCCTATTCAAAAGGAACTCAGGCACAATTTCCCGCCTGAGGATTATGCTCTTTGCTTTTTCATGCTTTATGTACCCTACAAAGATGTGGTCTTCAAGGTCGAAGCTCCATACGGACTTGTTAAAGACGATTCTCTCCGTATGCAAATTACCAAAAAAGTGCTCTTTGACCTTTCTTTGTATGGTTTTCCTCTTACCCTCACAAAAGCAGACCATCTGGCGAAAATCAGGAAAGTAGAGAGGGAAGAGATTGATAAATTCTTTGAAAATATGAGTCCAGATACTACTTATAATGAAACTCGGTGGGGCAAGATTGAATGAAATATGAAAATGTCGACATTTTTACTTTTAACTCTCACAAACCGAAAAAGGAGCAAGCTCCTGTGTGTTCAGGAACTGAGGAAAATGCAGGTTCAAAGGAAAGCCCTGCTGAGATAAGGAAGGAAAGTTTTGCTGAGGTAAGAAAGGAAAGTTCCAATGAGATTAGAAAGGAAAATCTTGCTGAGGTAAGAAAAGAAAGTCTTGCTGAGGTAAGAAAGGAAAGTCCTGATCAAATAAGCCCTGAAGACAATATAGGTGAGATAATAAACACAAATTCCGTTGAAACTACTTCCGATCTAACTTCCACATTCATACCTGATACTGAGGAAATACTTCAAGCCTCCTCATCCGATAATTTAAGTAAAGATTATTCGGATGATCTCGATGATCTCTCAAATCATACTTTAAAAAACGAATCCAATATTGAACCTCATGCTCTTTCAAGCCCTGACGAATCAATTTTTAAATCCGTCTCTCTATCTAAAACTGATCCGGTGTCTAAGACTGCTTCCCTGCTTTTTTCAGATTTCTCTCTTGAATCCGAAGTCCTCGGAAGTTTCGGAAAGGAAGCTTTCCCCTTTGAAGGCTTTGCCGGATGTGATGATAATGTCTTGAAGACTGCTCCGGTTTCAGAAGCTTTCGGGATTGTCACTACAGGCATAGAACCTCTTGAATTAACTCCTTCAGGAGCTGTAATTACCGGTTATATTACATCAGCTCGTCGGAGTGAGATAAGGCTAGGTACATACGTTGTTGTGCCTTACGAAAACGGAGAAAAACTCTTTGCCAGGGTAGGAAAACTTCAGTACAGGCAGGAGTTTATGGTAGACGACGCAACTGAAATTCACTCAAGGCGGATGCTCAGTGCCCGTGGAAACCCTGTAAATGAAGACGATTACAAGTTCCTTGCCTGTCTTGATCCGCTCTGTATTCTGTACCGAAAGGCCGAAGGTACACTCACTCGACGGATGGCAGACCGGATTCCTCATCCTAACACTCCTATTCTGCCTGTTACTGACAGGCTTGAAGTCCAGACAGGACTTAATATTCCTGAAGAAGGAATCTTCCTCGGCCACTTGAGTGTAGGGGGTGAGCTTTTAAAAACTAATTCCGAACCAGAAACGGTTGCATATTATCTCAGAAATGACTATTCTATGGGCGACCCCCTTATTTTCAGACATATGCTTATTTGCGGAAGCACAGGTACAGGAAAAACATTCCTCTCAAAAAATATTCTTCGTCAGTTCCTGGGGGAAGACAACAGGTACAGGCTGCGGAGTTCTCCTGACAAGGCACGGAAAAACCCTTGCCTGGTAATTATGGATCCTCAGGATGAATATTCTCAGCTTTTCGAGGACAACGAAACCCTAACTGATGTCGATAAGTTCCGGTTTGAATCCGAAAACGTAACTTATGGCCGGGTTCTCTCTACAAGGGCTTTCGTGGCGAAAGTTGACGGTCAAAGATACCCTGGAGATAAATCCAGAGCCGAGCAGATTGAGTTTACAATTCCTTTTTCGCTTGTAGAACATAATTCCTGGCTTATTGCAGCAGCCGGAATGTCAGAACTCCAGTATATCGGGCTTGAAGTGCTTCTCGGAGATTTCTTCAAATCAAGCGTACCCCATACTTACCAGAATTTCGTCAACCATATTGATAATGAAGGTACACGTTCCTACTATGTTGACAGCGGAAAGCTGCATGAGTCTTCATATGACGGGATTGTAAGAAGAGTAAGAAACCCCTTCTTTTCGAAAGTCTTTGATCGGGATGCGACTTCAATTATTGACCTTGTGGATAAGATCTTCAAGCCAGGGCAGGTTTCAGTCTTCCCGACTGAATATATAAGTGCTCCGAGAATCCGCGATCTTATAGTTCTCACAATCATGAGCTTGATCGTGGACAACAAACTAAATACAACGGGAAAGGAAGCCATTAAAGAAACTCCAATAATTCTCGCCTTGGATGAAGCTCATCGATATCTCTCAAATGCAAACGGGGAACATTCTCGCCTTATTATCTCACGATTTGCGGATGCAGCTCGCCAGGGCCGAAAAGAAGGACTGGGGCTTTTCTTAATCACCCAGGACCCTCAGGATATCGATGATACGGTTTTCAAGCAGATAAATACGAAACTGATTCTTAACCTTAATAACGATGCAGCTATTACATCTTTGAAAGTTCCGAAGGAATATGAACGGAGAATTCCCTATCTCAAGAAAGGACAGATGATAATTCACTCCCCGGACAACAGTGATATTGTCGAGATAATCGGGCTATCAAACTGTGTAGTTCGGCATCGGTGATCTTTATCGGTTTGACGATCAACAAATTTACTGAGAAAGTTTGGCTGCTCAGGCAGGATTTAGGCATGATGAAAATCAACAACATGAAAGCCTGGAACTCCCTAAACTTAATCTGAATTAGTTGTGAGGATGAGTTATTGAAAACCGTAAGTGAATAATATATGTTGTAAAGTTTTAAATTAAGGGATAATCTATGTTTTTCCGTAAAATAAAGAGCATGTCTGTTCTCAAACCTGGTAAGACAAGGCAAAAATAATATTGTTGTTAGATTTGATAAAAGTGATTCCCCCACTCCTTTAGCTCTTATTTTTTTCTCTTTTTTCAATTTAAGAGCTTACTTACTTTCAGCGTATATACCAGGTCTTGTATTTGTTGTCACTGTTATGTAATTTGTCTTCTTTATTGTACTGCTGCCTGCCGCATTGCTTACTGTAAGTGTGACTTTATAGTTTCCTGCCTGTAAATACCGATGTTTTGGATTCTTTTCTCTTGAAACTGTTCCATCTCCAAAACTCCATTTGTATGCAGTTGGATTTCCCGTACTTTTGTCAGTAAATGCAATAGTTAGCGGGGCTTTCCCTGAAGTCGGA
>DUGT01000084.1:28888-29017 GCA_013331275.1 Methanosarcina sp.
CACAGTATAATTTCCTGCTTTGGAATACTTATGCTTTGGGTTCTGCTGGACTGAGGTTGTTCCGTCTCCAAAACTCCATTTCCACTTTGTCGGTGTTCCTGTGCTTGTATCAGTAAATGCAACTGTTAA
>DUGT01000084.1:29148-33075 GCA_013331275.1 Methanosarcina sp.
GCAGCAGCAGGTTTTGATACTACTACTATATAATTTGTCTTTGTTACCGTGTTACTGCCGGCAGCATTTGCTGCTGTAAGAACCACAGTATAACTCCCTGCTTTGGAGTACTTATGCTTTGGGTTCTGCTGGACTGAGGTTGTTCCGTCTCCAAAACTCCATTTCCATTTCGTCGGTGTTCCTGTGCTTGTATCAGTAAAGGCAACTGTTAATGGCACTTTTCCTGAGGTCGGAGATGCAGAAAAGTTTGCTACTGGAGAGCTTAGAGCGCTGCCAAACACTGCTTTGTATGCATTGATCAGTCCTGATCCATAGTCATTATCCTTTCCTGTAGATCCAAGATCCTTAGCTGTACTTTCTAGTTTCTGTTTTACCTCAGATGGCTTCATTGTAGGGTTCTTCTGAAGTATTAATGCTGCAGTTCCGGAAACATGTGGTGTTGCCATGGAAGTTCCGGATCCAGATGCGTATCCACCACCTGGATATGTTGAAGGAACAGACACCCCAGGCGCAGAAACATCAGGTTTAATGTATGTCTGACCACTTAAAGTGACAGGACCCCGGCTGCTAAAGTATGCTATTGAACTGGAGGAATCTGTTGCACCGACAGTGACTGAATTGATTTCATCACCTGGGCAGTTGATTGTGCCGGATCCATACAAACCATCATTGCCAGCAGCTATAACCGGAACTATACCTGCTGCCACAACTTTGTTTATTGTAGTTGTAAATAACGAGCTATGTTCTGAAGATCCACCGCTAAAACTTATGATACGGGCATTATTATTGACTGCCCACTCAAAGCCAAGAATACTGTCAGATAAATATCCAGAGCCTTCTGAATCAAACACTTTTGCTACAATCAGCTTTGTGCCTGGTGCAACTCCGGTTTGTATGCCATTAGCCCCGGTTCCTGAAATCGTTCCGGATACATGAGTGCCGTGTCCGTTGTCATCATACGCAGACGACTGTGAGTTTACATAATCAATCCAGCCGACAACTTTCGGGTCGTTTGTACTGGAACTGTCATCAAGATCATCAAGATCGTTGTGTGTCGCATCAATTCCTGTGTCCACAACAGCGACAGTTATTCCTTTCCCAGTTATACCTTGCTTCCAAACGGCAGGCGCATCAATTTTGTCAATTCCCCATGCATCTGTGGATGCTGCATTAGACTGGGTAGTCGATATCTTCACTTTTTCCAAAGAAGTTTCGGATTGCTCTGGTATAGATACAATTTGATCAGGTTCGATTCTCGCAACGTCAGATCTTTTGGCAAGAGAAGCTACAACTCCAGGGGTTACCTTTACAGCAATAGCATTAATTAGTTTAATAGATTTTATTTCCTGTGCGTTGCTTTTTGATTTTTCACTCTCAAGAAACTTTACGAGATTTTTCTGTTCACTCTCTATTTGAGATTTTCCAGCAGCAGTATTAAATTTAATATTCTGGTTTGGCAACTCTATAATTACCGGAACTTTCTCAGTTTTTGAGATTTCTCCAAGTTTAGAAGATAAACTCGTTGAGATCTTATCATTTGAATTTATACTGGAAGACGAGTTTGTATCTTCAGCCAGGGCGGTAAACGAAAATAAAGATACTAATAACGATGATATACATATGAAACATAACAGTTCAGAAATCGTTTTTCTTAAAGGCTTCCGGACTTTTTTTTCCACCTATTCACACTCCTTTCAAAGTTATTTCCTTTATTATTAAGGGACACATTTTTCTGTAACTAAAATATTTGTGTTTCTAGACCCTGCATTCAAAAGTATTGCAATAAATAACTATCAAATACTAAATTTTTTGTAACTAATATGCAGGCGTTCAACTCTATTAAGGGGGTGTAAAACCCTATAGAGATCTGGTTCTAAATATAAAATGCTTATGAGGTTCAAAGGTCTAATATTTAATTTAATCTTGAAATATGCTTAAAAAAGGAATTGCTATGAATATTAGTTGTATGAACTTCTTCAATAAATGGTAAATATAACTAACATTAAAAAAGTTCATAAAATAGGGAGAAAGTGAGATTGCAACTATCAAGACTCCATGAGAAACTAACAATTAGAGTTTTGCATGTTATATGATTAATAAGATTAATTAGAGTCGTTTTGTCGGAAAGTTAGAATACAAAGCTAAATAATTCGAGAAAATTACTTTTATGAAAAGTTGGACACTTTATCATATTTGTTCACTTAATAGGAGAAGTATGAATCTGATTTTCTATGTTAGATAACGGAAATACCACGATTGCGGAGCAAAGTATTATATTGACATTAATAATGCAATCAATATCAAAAATCTCACTTCAAAACCAAAATTTTTCAGTTATCTGACATCTATAGAGCGTGGGTATGACTTGGAATTTGTTCTAAAAAAGGAATGAACCAGGAAGTTTCTTCCTCAAAACAGAGATTTCAGTATATTGACAATTGTAATGCTTCCACCCAAGAAAAACTATCTATGAAACACTCTATGACAGACATATGGAGTCGATATCCTGATAATATTACAGAAGAAGACAATCAAACACTCGAATACATTGATACTAAAGTGGGAGAATATCTTAGCAACAAGTATAGTATTCTTATAACTCAATGGAATGGAAAACAGCATAAAGATATGATGTACCTTGCAGCAATGAACTGGAAAATAAAAGATACCTATGCGAATATTGCAAAGGATGCATCAGTTGTACCTGATACTTGGAGTAATAGTCAGATCTGGCATTCTTATAATCACTACTGCGATCCAGAAGCAAAGCAAGGTTAGGTGTAGCTAACGCTTATACTTATGCAATACAGGCAAAAAGCTATTATGGTAAAGGACAACTCCAAAATGCATATACTTATCTTGGTTACTCAAGCCACTTTTTTACAGATTTAAGTAATCCGTTGCACACAGGTCAAGCTTATCAACAAATTAAACCTGGAAACCGATGGGTCCATACAGCTTATGAAAATTATGTGTCTGACAACTGGAATAAAGGCTATAAATATAATAACAGTGTACGTAGCGCTACTAGCTATTATCAAATAACAGACCCCTCAAAATCTGCAACGAGCTTAGCAACTTATACTCATCAATATTCGAAGTATATATTTAATGTATACTATAGCCCGACGAAATTTAAATCGGATTCTAATCTTATTAAGTATACGCGTAAGTGCCTGATTGCTGGTGAAAAATATAGCAATGGGCTTGTGAATATATGAGATGTTAATCTTCTCAATATTTTAAGTGGAAATTTTAGAAAATGTGAGAAGTAACATAAATTTAAATGTATCTCTTCACGTTTCATCAAGGAGAAAATGACTCATTTTATATCCAATTCTCCTCGGAAAGAGGAAATTGTAGCCTTAAAAGGCTACCTGAATAGTTACATAATAAACATGGCTCTTCATTGTTTTGTGTGGATATCCTCACAATGTCCTCATAAAAACCAATGCGGTCTTGAATTGAAAATTATCTGATCTATAGGAAATGACGGAGAGCCATAAATATTTCCCTACTACTTTATCTCGATTTTTTTCTTTTTCAATTTAAGGGTTACTTACTTTCAGCGTATATACCAGGTCTTGTATTTGTTGTCACTGTTATGTAATTTGTTTTCGTTATAGTACTGCCGCCTGCCGCATTGCTTACTGTAAATGTGACTTTATAGTTTCCTGCCTGTAAATACTGATGTTTTGGATTCTTTTCTCTTGAAACTGTTCCATCTCCAAAACTCCATTTGTATGCAGTTGGATTTCCTGTACTTTTATCAGTAAATGCAATAGTTAACGGGGCTTTTCCTGAAGTCGGAGTAGCTGAAAATGCAGCAGCAGGTTTTGATACTACTACTATATAATTTGTCTTTGTTACCGTACTACTGCCGACTGCATTTGCTTCTGTAAGAGCCACAGTATAATTTCCTGCTTT
>DUGT01000117.1:0-670 GCA_013331275.1 Methanosarcina sp.
CAAACAGGTACTTTGTCAACGGGCTTGCCTTCAAGGGCAGCTAAGAGTCTCGTTTTGAGTGTAAATTCGCTCATAGTCATACCTTTTTTAAGTTATCTATATTTATTTTTATTAGGATTTTATTGCCTACTTGACAATATTATTGTTTAGACCTTTTAAATCCAAAAGGTTTCACACCCCGGAATAGAAAATCCAGAGTTTCGAAACGCAGTTAAAATCATAGGTTTTGCCTGGGAAATAAACAATAAACTTGAATCTCCTTTTCCACCGCGCCCGAGCAAAGATGGAAATCAAGGTACTAAAAATAATTCTCAGGCCCCTTTGATTACATTAGAGTACGGGCATTTTTTTAGTTAACAACTTATAAAAGCTATTTGTCAAGAATATTTTCTTGCCATATATTTAATAAACGGAGTCATAAATTTCGACCTCGTTGTTCAGCTTTTATGATAATGGAGTTCTCCACTTTTTCACTTTACTCCGTTAATGGATTAGATCTGATCTATAATAAATTAATCTATAATAAATTAATCTATAATAAATTAAATAACAAATTAAATGCAGTTTTTCTCTACTTTATTCCTTTGTTTCTTTGCTCCCTCTCTTACTTTAGATTTCAAGATGGTTTTCGGAATCTATGTCAAGCTTCTTATTCTTGTATTACATTGAA
>DUGT01000117.1:898-21129 GCA_013331275.1 Methanosarcina sp.
AATCTAACTGGCGATAACGGTAAGATTTGTTCTTCCCAGGGGAATGAGCATAGTATTTCGATTTCGGAGTTTCTTCAAAAACTAAACGTTGACGAAAACGGACTTAGTGAGCAGGAAGCTGCTCGCAGACTGAAAGAATGCGGAGCCAATATTTTTGAAGAAATCGGAAAAGAGAGCATAATAAAGAAGTATCTCAGACAATTCCGGAATTTATTCTCTATTCTGTTAACTGTGGGATCTATTCTGTCTTTCATAGGAGAATATCTTGATCCCGGGCAGGGAAACCTGTATATAGGGATTGCCCTGCTAGGCGTTGTAATCATCAATGGGACCTTTACATTCATACAGGAGTACCAGGCTGAAAAAACAATGGAAAGCTTTCGTCAGCTTCTTCCGCCTCATGCCAGGGTCCTGAGGGAAGGAAAGGTAAAGGATATTCTGGCATCGGAGCTTGTCGTAGGGGACATTATCCTGCTTGAGGAAGGAGATAAGGTTCCTGCCGATGGGCGTTTGATTGAAACCAATGCTCTGAAAGTTGATAATTCAGCCATTACTGGCGAATCCGAGCCTCAGCTTCGGTCCCTTGAATGCACTCACCCGAACATGCTGGAGTGCAGAAACATGGTTTTTTCAGGGACTCTGGTACAGAGCGGGAATGGGAAAGCTATTCTATTCGCCACGGGACAGAATACCCAGATCGGAAGCCTTGCAACACTCACACAGCAGACTGCAGGTGTGGACACTCCTATCCGAAGGGAAATAAATTATTTCATAAAAGTAATATCTGCAATCGCAATTTCTCTAGGAGTAATCTTCTTTATTCTTTCAATTCTTCTCCAGGATATTTTTCTTGCAAGTCTGATCTTTGCAATTGGAATTATTGTTGCCAATTTGCCCGAAGGGCTTTTGCCCACAGTCACTCTTGCCCTTAGCCTTGCTTCCAAGCGAATGGCATCGCGGAATGCTCTTATAAAACAGCTTGAGTCCGTAGAAACTCTGGGCTCGACAACGGTTATCTGTACAGATAAGACCGGTACCCTGACTCAGAATAAGATGGCAGTAAACTCTATCATGATCGGTTTTGAATGTCTCGTTCTAGAAAATCCTGCCAGTACTAAAAAAACAATTACAGAGAAAGAGCCCGAAGAAAATACAAATAAAGCTGTTGTGGAAAAACTTTCAGACTCAGGACCTGAAGAATTTTGTGCTCTAGAAAAGCCTGTCTGGGATCCTGAAAAGTTGCCATCTGTTTTCATAAGAGTTGCAGGGCTCTGTAATAATGCAAAACTTCGCGATTCTGCTCCGGGATACGCCGGTGATCCTACGGAAGGAGCCCTTCTTGTTTTCGCGAACAGCCTGGAAGATGTAAGGAAGCTCAAGAATGATTATCCGAGGCTGGAAGAATTTCCTTTTGATTCGCTTACGAAAAGAATGGAAGTTATCTGCCGTACTCCTGAAGGAAAACTCGAAGTTTATCTCAAGGGCGCCCCGGAAGTAGTTGTAAAAATGTGCAGTTCAGCCTTTGCTTCAGAAGGAGTAAAGAAGCTGGGTGAGGCTGAACAAAAAGAGCTTCTTGATCGACATCTGAGACTTGCAGAAAAGGGAGAGCGCATAATTGCTCTTGCGTACAGGCAGGGAAATGAACAAAAAGAGTATACAGGGGACTTTACTTTTCTGGGTTTCATAGGAATTGTAGATCCTCCGCGGCCCGAAGCAAGAAAGGCTATTGCAAGATGTCATGCTGCCGGAATCAAAGTTGTCATGATCACAGGTGATCATCCGGTCACTGCAGAATCAATAGCAAAGGATGTGGGACTTGCAAATGCTGGAAACCTTGAGATTATTACCGGGGACGAACTGGCAACACTCTCACGCGCTGATCTTGCTTCAAGATTGAAAAACCCGAGCATTGTATTTGCTCGTACTTCGCCAGTACAGAAACTAAAGATCGTACAGATCTTCCAGGCCCAGGGAGAGATAGTGACCATGACAGGAGATGGGGTCAATGATGCTCCTGCAATCAAAAATGCAGATATGGGAGTTGCTATGGGCAGTGGCACGGATGTGGCGCGTGAAGCTGCAGATATGGTACTCCTTGATGATAATTTCGCTACGATTGTGAATGCTGTAGAGGAGGGCAGGACGGTTTTCGATAATATTAAAAAATTCATTGTATACATCCTTGCCAGTAATATTCCTGAAATTTTGCCTTTCATAGCCTTCGTCCTTTTTGCTCTTCCACTTCCCATGCCTGTACAGCTGATCCTGGCAATCGATCTGGGTACGGATATGTTGCCTGCGATTGCTCTGGGAAAAGAAAAAGGGGAAGGAGATATTATGAAAAGACCTCCCAGGGCGAGAGAAGAAAGATTGTTGACTCCTCCCCTGCTCCTTACAGCTTATGCAGTAAAGGGTCCTGTAGAAGCTCTTGCAGGCTTCTTTTGTTATTTTGCCGTACTTTATGGAGGAGGGTGGAGTTTTGGCCAGCAGCTTGCAAACAACAATCCCCTTTACATGCAGTCAATAACCGCTTTCTTTTCAGCAGTAGTCATATGCCAGATTGCTAATGTTTTTGCTTCCAGAACACGGTATCAGTCAGTCTTCTCAATGGGTTTATTTAGTAACCGTGCGGTTCTGGTAGGGATTGTAAGTGAGCTCCTGATTCTCGCATTAATTATTTGGAATCCGATTGCGAATCTCATTTTTAATACCTCTCCCCTCGATCTTAAATATTTACTGATTGCTGTTCCTTTTGCAATTTTATTGCTCGGAATCGATGAGTTGAGGAAATATCTCTTGAGAAGGAATGTAAGCTGGGCAACCAGATACCTTAAATGGTGATCAAAATTACAAAGAGTGTGATTTACGATAGAAGTTACAAAGAGTGTGATTTACGATAGAAGTTACAAAGAGTGTGATTTACGATAGAAGTTACAAAGAGTATGGTTTATGATAGAAGTCACAATGCCGGTTAGGGCAGCAAACATAAATGAATTTTGATTTTTCATTTCGTTTTATATCACGATATTTTATCTCATTTTTAATATATATTATTAAACAAATAGCGTAAAAGTTCTCAAATTAGTCTTATTTCCACAATATTCAATTTTTGAATCCTTTTTCTCACATAAATCTCATATTAATTATTTAATTAACAAAAAAAAGCTTTATTATTTCTTTTTTTTACTTTAAACTGATATTTTGTTATTTATGCATATAGAAAACTTTTATATAGATTCCAATTTAATTTCATCTGTCAATATTCTCTTGTAAACTTCCCTACAAACTCTAACCCAGGTCTTAACTATAATCTATTTCCAGGCTTAATTAACCCGAAGCTCAGCACCGAGATTAAAGTATGAACGTTAGTAGAAAGATCCTTGTTATTATCTATATTATCTTTGCTCTTCTTATTTCGGTTGTTATTTTTGCGTCTCAGAGCATTCTCGGTTCCAGTTTTTCCGACTTGCAGGAAAAAGAGGCAACTGACAACATAGAGAAGGTAGAGAACATGATTGACTTTCAGGTTCTGCAGCTTGAGAAAATCAATTCTGCTCTCTCTTCAAGAGATGATGTCAGGAGTTTAATGTTTAGTCAGTACCCTCAAAATTTCGATAAAACTGAATTTGGTGACATCTTCTCCATCAGTGAGTGTGATTTTATTTTTCTGGTAAATAACTCAGGGTATGTTGTGTACTCTGAAACTCCGGGTCTTGAGCCTTCTACTAATGCCTCCACTCTTAGTGCTTCCACTCTTAATGCCTCCACTCTTAATGCTCCCACTCTTCCCGAAGTTCATCAGAGAATTAATGATGGCAGTTTCCTCTCTAAGGGGGTTCAAACTTCTTTAAATGGTTTATTTCTGCTGGAAAATAGCCCTGTAATAATCTCCATTCAGCCTGTACTCTCTGCACCAGATAATAAAGAAAGCTCGGGTACAATCATTCTTGGAAAATATCTTGACTCGAGCTTTATCGAAGCCGTTCAGGAAAGTACAGGAAGTACATTTACGCTTTGCAGTTTCAATAATTCATCCCCGGACGTTCGGCAGGCTTTTTTTAAAAACTCTGATCCGAATTTCAAGTATACAGTAACTGGAGAGCATGTTACCTGTTATTCCATGCTTGAGGACCTTTCCGGAAGTCCGGCTATTGTAATACAAACTGATGCGGACAGCAGTATCTATGCAGAAGGTCAGAAGGCTCTCCGATACACGGTGTTTTTCCTTCTTTTCGCAGGCCTCATGATTGGGGCAAGTTGCAAGTTTCTTCTTGATAGGGAAGTGGCATCCCGAATAGTTAGAATTGATAATTTCGTGAAGAAAGTAAAAATGAATGAAAATTTCTCTGAACGATTTCATATGGATGGGGATGACGAGCTCTCAAGGCTATCTGAGGGAATAAACCAGACACTTGACCGCTTGAGAACTACTTCTGATAAATTTAAAGCTGAGGAGCACGAAAAAAAGTTAATCCTTGATTCTCTTAGTGAGCTTGTAGTCTTCATGGACCCCGAGTTAAAGATAATTTGGCTAAATAAAGCAGCCCTTGATCACATGGGCATGAAAATGGATGACGTTATAGGGCGTCGTTATCAAGATCTGTATATTTTATATAAAGAAAACCCGGGTAAATCTCCGGTGTTGAAAGTACTGGAATCCGGGAATGAAGAGTTCGGGGAAGTGGTTACGCAGGACGGAAAAGTCTGGACGGTCACTTCAATTCCTATAAAGGACGAAGACGGCAGGATTACCGGGATCCTGAAAACAGGACTAGATATTACCGCACACAGGCGTTCGGAAGAAAAACTAATTCAGGCAAAACTTGAAGCCGAAAAAGCCAACAGCGCCAAAACTGAATTTCTTGCAAATGTAAGTCATGAGTTGCGAACACCTTTGAATTCAATTATAGGTTTCTCGGATATTCTTCTCGAAAAGGTTTTTGGCGAGCTTAACGAAAAGCAGTTTCGATATGTAAACAACATCTCGACCAGTGGGAAAAATTTGCTATCACTTATAAATGATATTCTCGATCTATCAAAAGTGGAAGCCGGGAAAATGGAACTTCACTACAGTGAATTTTCTGTCAATTCTATTTTTGAAGAAGTTAAAACCGTTTTCTCTCCTCTTATACAGGTAAAATCCCTTGAAGTAACTTTTAATGTAGAGTCCGGCTCCACAATGCTTGAAGCCGATAGAGGTCGTCTAATTCAAATTCTTTGCAATCTTGTAAGTAATGCAATAAAATTTACTCCTAACGGTGGAAAAGTCTCGATATATTATAAAGAAAGCGGAAACCGGGCGCTTATTTCGGTCATAGATACCGGCATAGGCATTTCTGCTGAAGATCAGGTAAGGCTCTTCCAACCCTTTACCCAGCTCGATGCTTCATCAACCAAGCAGTATTGCGGCACAGGGCTTGGGCTTGCTCTTGTGAAGAAAATCGTGAACTTGCATCAGGGAGACATCTGGGTTGAAAGTGATCCAGGTAAGGGCAGTAACTTTACCTTTTCACTTCCTCTAAGGAAACCGTTGGAGTTCTGGAAAGCCAGCGAGATTGGAATCAAAGATGTAATCACAGGATTTGGGACGAATAAAGCAGTATCTTTTTCAATAAACGAAAGTGCCGAGAATTCGCAGGAAGAAGTAGAGCTCCCCGAGATCTGTCCTCTTGAAAAGAGGGATAGTAAGCAGGAACTTGTTCTGGTAGTTGATGATGACAAAAGGTCTAGCGAACTTCTCTCTATTATCCTTAAGGACGCAGGATATAGGGTAGCTCTTCTATATAGTGGGGAAAAAATTTTAGCTGTTGCAAAGAAACTGAAGCCCGATATTATTACTCTGGATGTCTTCCTGCCGGACACTAATGGCTGGCTTGTCCTGAGGCAGCTAAAGAATGACCCTTGTACGGCTTCTATACCTGTGCTTATTATTTCCATGACGAATAATAACGAGCTTGGAATTACCCTGGGAGCTACTTACTCCTTTGCAAAGCCGATAAACAGAACTGAACTGGTAAGTTCTCTTAGAGAAATTACTCAAAAGTTCCGGTTCCGATATCCTAAAGTTCTTATAGTAGATGACGATGAAAATACTATAGAACTATTAAGTTCGATGATTGAACCCGAGGGCTTTAAGGCTATAAAAGCTCACAGTGGGAATGAGGGCCTGCAGAAACTTTTTTCGGAGCAGCAGCCCGATATTCTGATTCTTGACCTCATAATGCCGGAGGTTAGCGGGTTTGACGTTATATCCAGCATGAGGGCCGATGTACGTACGAAAGATATTCCTCTTATCGTGTGCACTTCTGGCGAATTTACTGAGAAGAATCTCGAAGAATTGAACAGTGAGCTACAAGAACATCTTATTTCTATTCTAAAGAAAGGCAATTTTGGAAGAAAAGAGTTAATTAATAGAATAAAACAATTATCTATGCTGAAGAGGCGTAATGATGAAAAAAATCCTGATTGTCGAAGATAATCCCATGAATATGGAACTGATCCTGGACCTTCTGGAATTCTACGGACATAATATAACTAAAGCCGAGGACGGAATAAAGGCTCTTGAGCGTCTTGCTGAAACAAAATTCGATATTATACTGCTGGATATGCAGTTACCGAAGATGGACGGACTTGAGGTTCTTGATCGAATTAAGAAAAATCCTGTGACTGCAGATGTCCCTGTGATAGCGGTTACTGCCCATGCTATGAAAGGCAGTGAAGAACATTTCATAGAAATGGGCTGCGTGGACTATGTCTCCAAACCTATAGACATTCACAAGTTTAGGGCTCTGATAGATAAGTATTTGGGCGAAGATCCATCTTAACTTTAGAAGGGTAGTTATAACTTTTCCAGTTGTGTGGATCTATCTTTATAGTATGAGAAGAGTTCTTCGCACCACGTCAATGCACTCTCGTCAAAGCTCATCAGACGCTGATGGTCAAACTTTCCCTTCTTGTCGAAAAGCACAAGTGAGCAGAAACGCTCTGTAACTACGTTTTTCAAGGTTACGCTTTTTTCACAGATATAAATCTCAACGTTTTTTGATTCCAGAAGAAATTTCAGATCTTCGTAGTAATCCTTTTTCATCCTGTCAAAAACAGGCTCTGTCAGGATAAGGCATATTTCTGCCCCTTTTCTTGCAAGTTCCAGGTATATCTCAACGTGAAGAGGGTTGAAATACGAAAGAAACATTTTTACGTGCCTTGATTCCAGAAGATTACTCTTAAAATCTTCCGGAATTTCGAAAAGCCGATTAAGGTCGGGTTCAAGCATGAAATAGTTACCTAATTCGTCAATCCTGTTAAGGAGATATTCTGGAATTGCGGTAAAGTCATGATTTGTCCAGTAGTCGTAATTTTCCTCAAAAACCCTTACGGTATTCAATAGAGGCTCCATCTTTTCGACTACTATCTCTCCGATTTCAGATAGCTTGTAGGTATTTCTATCGTCCTGTACTATCAGGCGTCCTTCTTTTAGTTTTTTTATTTGGGGCATTATAGATGTTGAGTTTACATTAAGTGCTGTTTTTATCTCGTCTCCGGTCTTTGGCCCTTCTTCAAGCAGGAGTAATACGTCCTTTCTTTTTTCTGAAAGAAACGCCAGATCAATAAGTGATGTTTTCATTTTGTTCCATCTCCCCGGGAAGTTTTATATTCAGAAGAGATATTTCCCCTTTATTTCTTTTCAGAAATCAGTCTGAATTAGTATAAGTTCTTTTAGTAAAAGTTCTTTCTTTCTCCAGAAGAACTTTGAAGTAACTTCTCGCAGCATTATTGCGCTACTTTTCAATTGATCCTTTATATTTTTTTCCAAAAAGAACTTTCTTTCTTTAATTTAAATATCTTTTTTTAGCTATGTCCCTATCTTTCATTTCCTTTAAAAAATTTTTTACTCAATTTCTCTTTCTTTCTTCCCATATTTTCTCCTGAAATTATTTTTAAGCTTTTCTATTTTTTAGTGGTCTTCTTTACGATTTTTTCGTGTTTCAGCTAGTTTTTTCCTGAAAACAATATTCTGTAAAATTTTGATATTGAGTTTTTTAGCAGCAGGAATTTACTCCTTTTACTATTACTCAGAACTTTCTTTCTCAAAGACAATTTTTTCCTGAAAGAGGTCGCGAATGCGGAATAATATTTTCTCTAACATATAATTTTGCACCTTTTTATCCTGGTTTCTAGATTGTGTTAACTACGAGGTAAAAGAGAGTTATCTGCACCTTGTTATTATCATGAAAGTGATTTCAAGCGCTTTTACTTATGCTTGTTACTTGAATATTTTATACACGTTTTACCGGATTTTTGATAAAACTCTTTTCTAAACAATTTTTAAGAATCCGAGAGACTATATCGAGATTTTTTTACTAGAGAAAAGATCCCACGCAGGATTTCTTTCGGAGAGGGAGGATTTCCAGGAATTTTTATATCTACAGGTAGGATTTTGTCAACTCCACCAAGTACGGCATAAGAACCTTTATAAATTCCCCCGTCACAGGCATCATCTCCGACTGCAACCACAAACTTGGGGGAAGGCATAGCTTCATAGGTTTTTAGAACGGCTTCGGCCATATTCAGAGTAACTGCACCTGTAACTAGCAAGACGTCAGCATGCCTTGGGGAAGCTACAAAAGAGATCCCGAACCTCTCAATATCATAATACGGGCCTGCGAGGTTTGAAATCTCAATTTCTGTTGAATTGTCGCTGCCTGAATCCAATTCGCGAATTGCAAGGCTGTGCCCGAAAACCCTGTTAACTTTAGTTTTCAGTTCGGAGCCCAGAGCTTCAAGTTCACTATCTGAAAACTCAAATTTTTCCGTTACTTTCGGGCGAAAGACGTATGTAAGTGGGTTTACCATCCATCTCACCTCATAGGTCGGTTCCTGCATAGGAAAGATTAAAACTTTTGTTTATAAGGGGAAAATCAGGAACAATATTCCTGAGCACTGCATGCTCTATAGCTTGCCAGTTGCAGAAAGATGCAGTTCGAACCTTATAGCGGTTGATTAGTCCGTTTCTGACATATACCCAGTGCAGGTTTTGGCCCCGCGCAGCTTCAACCATTGAAAGAGCGTATCCATCTGGAATATTCGAAATTGCAAATTCAGTTGTCTCGGCAATAATTGCACCTCCCGGGATTGACGCTATAAGCTTATTTATCAGGGAAGCTGAATTAAGAACTTCGGCAGCTTTCACCTCAAATCGAGAAAGGACATCACCTGCAATTTTAATCGTTCTCTCCGGAGGTATGTCTTTGTATATACCATAGGGATGGTCAAACCGAACATCATATTTAGTTCCGGCCGCTCTAGCAATAGGACCTGTAATATTGAGTGGAGTGATCAGTTTCTTTTTCAAAACCCCGGTTGTTGAGAATCTGTCAATAAGGGATGAGGAAGTATGGGCATCCTCAGTAGCGGATTCAAATTGCGATACAAATGTTTTCAAATAAAGGCTGAGTTTTGAAAGAGCCTCTCCTGAAATCTCCTTTTTTACGCCTCCTAAATCTATAACGCCTTTCATAAATCGGGAGTCTGTAAGAAACTCGTTTTGCCTGAAAATATTTTCACGGAGGATAAGGAAAGGCGTTGTCATTCTCGGGAATCCTATATCGGTAATCATGCCCGAGAGATCACCCATATGTGAGTAAATGCGCTCAAGTTCAAGGAGAATAGCCCTTAAGTAATTCGCTCTTTCCGGAATTTCGATTCCCGAAATTTTTTCTACTGCCGTACAGAAGGCAACGGTATTTGCAATGGTTTCATCCCCACTTATGGCTTCGGCAATAGGAATACAGGCAGAGGGATTCTTTCCCTCGGCAAGCTTTTCGATTCCCCGATGTTTATAAAAAAGCCGGATTTCGAGATTGAAGATTGGTTCTCCAATTACATTGAACCTGAAATGCCCAGGCTCGATAATTCCTGCATGCACAGGCCCAACAGGAATCTGGTAAACACCTTCACCTTCCACCTTCTTGAAAGGATATGCTTCTTTCGGGTTCTTAATAGCCTTAATTTTTCCATTTTTAAAGGATTTCAGAAGAGGGTGAAAGCCTTCAGGATAGGCTTCGTGTAAAAAGAGTCTTCTTTTGTCAAAAGCATCTGTAAATTCTATACCGAATCCGTCTCGGATTTCCCGTTCGTACCAGCAGGCCGAAGGAAAAACCGTCGCAATAGATGTAGTTTCCCTTCTGACGTATCGCATAAACGCAAATACGTCAGTAAAACCGTCCAACCTGAAAATATAAAAGAGAGTAAAATCAGGGTCTTCTTCAAAATTTTGGACGCAGAACAGGCTTATCAGGACAAAACTTTTTTCTGAAAGCGCAGGTACGGTTGTTAAAAACTCTTTTTCTGTCAGGGGGATATAGAATTCATTATTTTTTCCCTTTATTATTTTCGGCTCTTTACCTGCAATATTAATCATTAAATCCGTAGAGTATCGAGTCGCCAGAACCGAAGGAGTCGCCAAAGCTGCAGAATTACTCGGAATCTGATAATTCCCTCTTGATTTCGAGCCTGCCGACACCAGGAAACTTACTGTGTTTTTGTTTGAATTCATCTTCTCTTTTCCTCCCATTCAAAGGTATCCAAGTTCGTACACGATTGTGTTCAACAGTTTTTCCAGAGGTTCCGGAAAGAAAACTCCAAGGGCCAGAATCATGAAAATAATGGACAGTATTGGAAATTTCATGCCGCTTCGGACTGTATAAGGAAGAAGAGCTTCCACACCGTCGGTTCCTTCATCTTTCGAGCTCTGGGTGAAGGCCTCGATTAAAAACCTTGCAAACGCAGCCGATGCGATGACCAGGAGTAGAAGAACTGCAAAGACAAGCGATTTCGAAAGCCCGAAAGCTTCCAGCAGGATAAAAAATTTGGCCGAAAAAATCGGGAAAGGAGGCATGCCTACAATTGCAAAACTACTGATAACGAAGCCCCAACCTGCAATAGGCTGAAGTGAAAAAACATCTTTAATATCCTGAATCAGGTTACTTTCGTATTGCCTGTGCAGAATACCTGCCGAAAAGAAGAGTGAGGCTTTGGTCAGAGAATGAGCAAGAATATAAAAAAGTGTCCAGAAGAGAGCAAGAGGCGTTCCAATCCCTATTCCAAGGAGAAGAATGCCCATATGTTCTACACTTGAAAATGCAATCAGCATCTTCAGATTTTTCTGCAAAAGCATATTCAGGACCGCAACTGCGACTGTAAGCAGCCCAAAGCCCAGAAGGAACTGAGATACTATAGGTTCGGCCTGAGTCTGCCTGACAATCGCGTATATTCGTAGAATTCCGTATATGCCTATATTTAAAAGGACTCCGGATAAGATGGCGCTTACTGCCGAAGGAGCTTTTGAATGCGCATCAGGAAGCCAGGTATGGAAAGGAAAAATCCCGGATTTTGCTGCAAAACCAATAAATAGAAATACAAAGCTTGCAGTCAACATTTTAGGGGACAAGAGGGCTGCGTTTTTAGCCAGTAAGGTCCAGTTCAGAGTTCCACTGCCCAGGACTTCCCCGGAAAGTGTGTATAGAAAAATCAGTCCTATGAACGAAAAGAGCATGGCTCCGGAGGCTATGAAGATATATTTAATGGCAGCATCGATGTTTTCTTTGGCAGACAGGATTGCTACGAGTGCAGCTGAAAAAATTGTTGTCAGTTCGGCAAAGATCCAGAACAGAGCAAGATTGTCCGAAAAGAAAGCCAGGGTTACTGTTGTAAGCAGGAGACTGAAAATCATATAGAAGATTTTCAGGTTATTCCTATGCAGTTCCTGGGCCTGCACCAGGCTCTCCACGTAACCATTTGCATATACAGAAGCAAGGAAGAACAACAAGGCTGCAATCAGGACTTCATAGAGGCTGAGATGATCCACATAGAAGTATTCACTTCCTGTCTCAAAAATCGGAATTGAGGTAGTGAGTAACACATAAATTCCGATTGCAAGAAATGCAAGGGTATGCAGAATGAAAAAGGCGTTCATTGTCCTGTGAGACTTTGAAAGCGTGATAAGGGCAAGAGCTATAGCTCCCACTGTTAGATAACTGAGTATTATCATTAATCTCCACTCCCTGACCAGATTTTAAGTGTCTGGAGGCGCTGATGATATTCTTCGATTGTAGAATCGAGACCAATTGCCAGGATAGTTGTTAATAGTACAAGGATCATAAGATCTATTACGATCAGGATTTCAATAATAAAAGGGAGATCCGCAACAAAAATCCCGAAAAGCAGAACTCCGTTTTCCATTGTCAGATACCCGATGGCTTTTGTAATCACTTTCCTCCGACTGAATATTACAAGCATGCCCATTAAAGTAAGGGATAAACCTATAACAGCTCCCATGAAAAACAACTTGCTCATAATTAATTCACTGAAAAAGCCTGAGAGAAAGACATATGCAAGCAGGATCAGACCCATACTAACAATAAGGGACGCTGTTGGCTCCAGGTAATTAAATTTTAGATCTCTGCTGATTTTGATTTTTTCCCCTATCAGATCTATAAAAAGGGGAATTAACAGTACTTTGCTCACAAGAGTCAGAGCGGCAATCGCAATCAAAGTCTTGTTGCCCTCGATCATGTAGAGGAATATTGCGATCAGGACCATCAGTAAGGACTGGACAGCATATACTGTTAGCAGCGATGCAATATTCCTTGTAGAAAGGGTAAAAGCTGCAGTGATCAGCACAAAGACAAATAAAATCCTGATTATGTCTTCCAAGAATGCCGGATTTGCTATGAATGAAGATATCATGCAAACACCTCCATCAGGATGGTAAGTGCGGAAAAGAAAAATGCCATCATATAGAAGCTGGGCAGTCTGAAAAGCCGCATTTTTGCAATGGAAGATTCAAAAAGGCCTATTAACCCTGCAAGCAAGCTGGCTTTTAAGAGGAAATAGAGGCATGAGACCGCAAGACCTGCAAAAGTAAGCTTGGTTACAAGTCCCCAGGGAACTAGAACATTTATCAGTATTGCCATCAGGATTGTTTGTTTAACGGCATGAGTAAGCTCTATTAAAGCCAGGTTTTTTCCGGACTGCTCCAGAATCATAGCTTCGTTCATCATGGTAAGTTCAAGATGCGTTGCCGGGTTGTCCACGGGAATCCTTCCGGTCTCCACTATGATGATAATGAAAAGAGAAATCGAGATAAGGGTCAGAGTTGGACTCTCCGGGATTGTGGATCCGGCAGTTATTGCAAACATCTCATGAAAATTTACGGTTCTTAAGACATATGCAAGCGCAGCAAAGGCTATGACCATTGTAGGTTCAATCACGGCTGAGAGGCTCATTAAGCGGGAACTGCCCATACCACCAAAACTGCTGCCCGCATCAAGCCCGCAGAGTGCCGTAAAAAAGCGTTCTATTGCGAGAAGGTAGAGGAAAACTATTATATTTCCGATTCCTGCAGGGGCATCAGGAATGAAGACGACTGGGACAAAGAGCGAGGCAAGAAGAAGAACTGCCAGGTTGAGGTAGGGAGTAACTCTCATGATTCCTGAAGAGTTAGGTGAGTACACAACCTCTTTTTGTATAAGCTTGCGCAAGTCTAAATAGTTCTGCAGGAGACTCGGACCTTTTCTTCCCTGGGCATACGCCTTGACCTTTTTAATCAGGCTCATAAAGAGCGGCGAGACCAGCAGGATAAAACCTGTGTTTAGCAAGGTAAATAAAAGGAATGAAGCATTCATGCGAAATACCTCGTAAACGTCATCAGTGTAAGTACTGCAATAAAGACGTAGAGAACATAGGTATCCAGCTTTCCGTTCTGCATTCTGGAAACTTGAGAAGAAATAAGACTGACCGCATAAGCTACAGGAAGATAAAGGCGCTCCTGGAAAAATTTAATTAAGTGAATTTTTGCAGTCCCGCTATTAAAAATACTTTCTTTTGTATCTGAATATGTCCTCGTACTTGAGATCTCAGTTCTGTAAATCTTTTTGAAAATTACTACAAGAGGCTCCGAAAAACCGGCAGAGGTATATTCCATTGTCGGAAGCTGATCCAGGATTCCGCATCCCCAGGTTTCTTTGCTTGTCCTAGTTTTCGAAGGTCCTGAATTGCGAACCGCAATCCGTACAAGCCCGCAGGTTCCGACAAGAATCAGCCCGAGGAGCAGCATGTCAGGAATCCCGAGGTCAAAGTCGAGCAGAGCCAGAATCCTGGACGAAAACAGTCCTGAAAGGATGCAAAAAATTGCAAGCATAGCTTCTCCCAACAGCATGGGTTTCGGAACTTCGGTGGCTTCCTGTGCACATCTTGTCCTGGGAAGGGCAAGAAAGGTAATTCCGAAAAGCTTTACAAAAAGAGCTGCTGCAAGCGCACTGGTAAGGGCAAGTACCGAGAGGGTAATAATTAGAAGCACCTTTAGTAGAGGATCTGGAAGCGCTGAGGAGTAAAAATAAGCCTGAAAAAGCATCATCTCACTTACAAAGCCGCTTGTTGGAGGAAGGCCTGCAATTGAGACCGATGCTATCAGAAAAAGAGTAGTGGTATGAGGCATACGTTTTATAAGACCTCCGAAGGCTTCGATGTTCCGTGTGCCAGTAGCATGAACCACCGATCCTGCACCGAGAAATAGCAGACTTTTGAAAAGTGCGTGGTTGAAAGCGTGAAAGCAAGCTCCTGCAAGACT
Source organism: Methanosarcina sp. (assembly GCA_013331275.1). Taxonomy (GTDB): domain Archaea; phylum Halobacteriota; class Methanosarcinia; order Methanosarcinales; family Methanosarcinaceae; genus Methanosarcina; species Methanosarcina sp11020u. The sequence goes on from DUGT01000117.1 coordinate 15,528, forward strand.
TAAGAGCGCAAGGCTTTCAACTCCTTCCAGTTTAAATATCAGGTACAGGCCAATTCCTGTGAAAATGATCCCTATATTTTCTATACTGCTGTAAGCAAGCAGCCTTTTTATATCGCTCTCTTTTACGGCGTAAATAACTCCCAGTACGGCTGAGAGAGACCCTGCTATAAGGATCAATGTACCCCACCAGAGTTCTGGAGTGGAGATTGAAAGCAAAAACCTCAGGAAACCATAAATAGCAACCTTCAGCATGACGCCTGACATCAGTGCCGAAATACTGGAAGGGGCTGCAGGATGAGCATATGGCAGCCATTTGTGGAATGGAACAAGCCCGGCTTTGATTCCGAAACCTGTAAAGAGGCAGAGGAAGGGCAAAGTCAGGTCACTTGCCGGATAATTCAGCGATCCGAACTCAGCAGAGCCCGTCAGCTTGAACAGACTTATAAAACCCATAAAAAGAAAAGCTGTACTTAAACTTGTCATTATAAAGTAGAAAAGCCCTGCTTTTTTGTTCTCTTCCGAAAAATAATCATGGAGCACAAGCATTAATGAAGAAAGAGACATTATTTCCCAAAAAACCAGGAAACATACCATATTCCCTGCAAGTACGACCATCATCATGGCAAGGATAAAAAGATTTGTAAGGGCTGCCTGAAGATCTTTTCTGGCTTCACTTTTAGCGTGCTCCACATATTCAACGGAATATATTGAAACTCCTGACACAACGGCTGCAATTAACAGAATAAAGCCTCCTGAAAGCCTGTCTGCGGTCAGGGTGAAATCCAGCCCGGGAATAAATCTGATGGCTGGAAAAACAGACTCTTCTCCTGTGTAGAGAATAGTGCCTGCAAAAACCAGAAGGAAAATTGAAGAAACAAAGGATAGGCCAAAAGAAGCCTTTCTTGATTTTTTACTACTATACAGGAGAGGTAAGACAGTTCCGGTTATAAGAGCTATAACAGCAATATAAATAAAAGCTTCAAGCAAATTCCTTCACTCCTTAAGCCGGCTAACGAAGCGTTCATTTTTTTCAGCCTGTATTTCCCTTAAAGCAAAATTACTTAACACAAGATTTTTAAAACAATTTTCCCTATTAGAAATCATGAAAACAATATCGTGGTTCGTATTTACACTCCACCCAAAAATCTATTTCAAAAATTTTATCTCGATGGCTTTCGCCTAGATATCCTAACATTACACAGATTTACATTATAAACTTTTTTGTAATTAGTGGCTATTTTTCATTTTAGTCGCTTATTTCCTAAAAACAGAACGTATCGAGTTTCTCAATATTTAATAAAAAAGTTTTTTTTCTTATTTTCAGAGGAAAAATTATCATTTTTCACTACCATTAATTATGTATATTAAAAATGTTATGAGCTTTCTAAGTGACCATGGTCTTAGAATGGATTGATTAGATAGGAAGAAAGCTCTTAAAAAAAGTAAAAAATATACTTTCGTAAAAAATATACTTTCAATTTTTATTCTTTCAAAACCCGATACATCAGATGCACATATTGCTTTTCCACAATTTCATCTCTAAAAAGTTCAAGCCGAGTACCGCTTTTTTCCAGGGTTCTGAAAAGATTTGTTCCGTTTTTCCCTACAATTTCAGGAGTGAGAATTAGGCTGATTTCTTCGACAAGCCCATGTTCGAGTAATATACTGTTCAGCACTCCTCCGCTATCCGAAACTACAAGTTCAAAACCATACTTTTCATTTGCAATTTCCAGTGCCTGTCTGATATTTACGCGGTCTGCTCCAGTCCGGATGAAATCATAATTTCTTTCCTTAAGGTAATTTATATAAGCTTCGGGGGTCCTTTCCGATACCAGGACGATTGCATCTTTGCTGAACTCGGAACGCCTGAAAACATGCATTAACCCTTCGAGGATTCCTTTCGAATCCGCAATCAGCCAGTATGCCCTTGGATCATCGGGTTGAATTTCAGGTTTCTTGAAGTCTGATTCCTCTTCAGGAGGAATTTTTTCGCAGAAAAATTGGGTTCCGGTTTTTGCAGTGTTCGAGCCGACTATCATGGCATCGGGCTGAAAACTGCTAAGGATTTTGTAGTGAATTTCAATATTTGCTTCAAAGCCGGTAGTAGAGCCATCAAGACTTATACTGTTGTGAATAATTACTTTTGGTATCATACTATCCCCTGAGCTCGCCTTAATTTTCCTATTGAACTCCCAAATCTTTTAATGCTGGAAAACTGCTTTTAAACGCTTAATCAGCTCTTAATTCCTTCGTAGTTTCTCTAATATATCGAAGAAGTTATCTGTATTGGAATGTATTTAATTTTAATGCATGCTGTAGAATTTGAAAATGTATCGAAATCTTTCTCAGAAAAAAATATTCTCGAGAATATATCGTTTTCAGTGAGGCAGGGCGAGATTTTCGGGCTCCTTGGGCCAAACGGGGCAGGAAAGACGACGCTTATAAGACTTCTTCTTGACATTCTCAGGCCGGACTCAGGGGAAATACGTGTCTTTGGGGATTTCCTGAGCCCTACTACAAAAAACAGGATAGGATATCTTCCTGAGGAACGTGGATTGTATAAGAAAACAAGACTTCTGGATATGCTGGTCTACCTTGCACAACTTAAAGGCATGCCAGAAAACCAGGCTCGTCTAAATGCCGAATCTCTTCTCAAATCCCTGGAATTAGATCAATATAAAAACAAAAAAGTTGAAGAGCTTTCAAAAGGAATGCAGCAAAAGATCCAGTTCCTTTCGGCAATTATCCATGAACCTGAACTCTTAATCCTTGATGAACCTTTTTCCGGACTTGACCCCGTAAACACGAAAACCGTTATGGTTAGAATTCTGGGACTTAGGGCATCAGGAAAAACAATAATCCTCTCTACACATATGATGGAGCAGGCTCAGACACTTTGTGACAGGATCCTTATGCTTAATAAAGGCAGGAGAGTACTTTACGGCCCTGTGGACGAGATCAGGAAAGAGCATGGGAAAAATTCTCTAATTGTAGAGTTTGCAGAAAAAGGAAACTTGAACGCAATTCGGGAAATTTCCGGTATAAAGAAGATAATAGAACGTGGAAAATCGGTTGAACTTTTCCCTGAGGAAGGGATAAGTGTCCAGTTTCTTCTTGAGGAGCTTGTCCGGAAAGCAAACCTAACACGTTTTGAAAAAACGTTTCCTTCTCTGAATGAAATCTTTATCGAAACCCTGGAGAGTGTTTCCAATGAATAGTTTTCCCGAAAAGACCTTTATTGTTGCAAGGCACGAGTTCACGAAAACGATAAAGCGTAAAGAGTTTCTTTTCATGACATTCTTCTTTCCCCTTCTATTTGTAGGAATCAGTATTCTCCCGGCAATGCTTTCAGGCATGAACCCGGCTGAAGACCAGAAGGTAGGTTATATTGATCTGACAGGATCCTTCGAATTTCCAAAATCAATTCAGAACGAAGGCCTTTCTATAGGCTCCTCAGAGACAAAAACCTCAGTTATAGAGTTTGTAATGTACAGGGAAATTTCCGATGCAAAGCAGGCCTTACAGGCAGGTCAGATTTCTTCCTACCTTGTTATTCCTGAAGATTTTCTTAAAACCGGAACAATAGAACTGTATAGCCCTGAAAAAGAAACATCTATGTCAAATTTTGAATTATCTTCCGAACTTTCAGATATTGTTATTACTTCCCTCCTTGAGGACAAAGTGGACGAGTCAACTCTCAATAGAGTCCGAAATCCGGTTAATATAAAGTTTTATAATATAGGAAAGAGCGGAGAGTCTTCTGAGCGAGGTATTGCTGATATCTTTGCCAGCTTTGGCCTTCCTATTCTTACAGCTTTTCTCCTTCTTTTCAGTATTTTTTCGTCGTCGGGCTTTCTGCTTCGTGGCGTTGCCGAAGAAAAGGAAAACAGGATAATAGAAATCCTGCTGTCCTCCGTAACTCCTACCGAAATCCTTACAGGTAAAATTCTGGGTCTTGGTGCGGTCGGCCTTCTTCAAATTGGAATATGGCTTGCAGCAGTAGTATTCGGGAGTGGGTATGCACTTCCTGTGAAAATAGAACCTTATACTCTCCTCTTTGCTCTTATTTATTTTGTGCTTGGTTTTCTCTTTTTTGCCAGTATGATGGCAGGAATAGGGGCGGTTACTGGCTCCCTTCAGGAGAGTCAGCAGGTTGCAGGAATTTTCACTTTTGCAGCTGCGTTACCCCTAATATTCATGCAGCTTATCCTTACAAACCCTGGCAGTCCATTTTCTGTTTTTCTTTCCCTTTTTCCTCTTACCTCGCCTATAGCCATGCTTACCAGAATGGGAGTAACAGCCGTGCCTATTTTTCAGATTCTTGTCAGCATTTTTATTCTGTTGATTTCGGTTTATGTTGTGATCTTGCTTTCCGGCCGGCTTTTCAGGACTTATCTGCTCATGTACGGGAAAAGACCTAAAGTAAAGGAAATATGGAAGAATATTCGGACAGAATCAAGATAAACGAAAGTAAATAGTGCTTTTAATTACCATGTAAAATTCTTAAACTTTTAATTTATTTAAAAAGGATTACTGAGTGTCTGATCTTCAAAAGGAACCACGTAATAAAGCCGCTTCCTAATAATGACTTGTTAAAATCTCGGAATAATATGACCCCTTGTAGGAAACGGAGGTGCTTAACTGTTTAATATAAGACTGGTTAAATAAATCCAGATTCTATCGTCAATGTTTTATAATTTTAGTTATATACTATTAATTGGTTCATAAGGGAGTACTGTGAAATGGAGGTAAATACCGGACAGCTTCAAAACTGATCCAGTAATGAACTTCATTGACATAGAACAAACCTTGTGAACCACCTAACTGACATTTTTCTTACTGATTTTTAATTCAACTTTAATCCAACGTCCAAATCTGTGAGTATTTTTAAATCTACGAATATTTTTAAACCTACGAGTATTTTTAAATTTAGAAATAGTTTTTTATCAAAATTTCTTTTCTATTCTCAGTTTTTCACTTATGCGGTAATCAAGCATAGAAGGCTCTTTATGAAAGTCTGGGGGAATTTCGAAGCTTGTTAGAGTTCGGCTTGAACGCAGACAGGTGCTACATAGTTTACCACCTGGAGAGCAGTACTCTCAAGGAAGGTTCGGATACTCCAGGGAATCTTATCCAGGGTACGGGAGGCAAAATTAAGGCTGCCTACAATTTCTCCTCTATACTTCAGAGGGATTATAGCAATAGATTTTATTCCTTCTCTCTTTACTGCATCAACCATTGTATCTGAGTAGAATTCCAGTGAATATATGGGCTTTCCAATTAAAATTTGCCTTGCCTCTAAAGAATCTGCCTTATATCTGGAAATTTTTTCTCTAAATTCAGGGGAAATTCCCCTATCTACTACCAGGTTTATCTGGTCCAGGAGTTCATCCTTGAGGTATATGAATCCTGCATCGAGTCCATGTATTTGAAGACAGGAATCAAGAACCAGGTTGAGCATTGTCTGGAAATTCCAGGTACTGCTGAGTTCTGTCCCGAGTTTTCGCTGGATCTCAAGCATTCTCTGGGCCTCTTTTCTTTCGGTAATATCAACTACAAGACCCTGGAAATGAGTTGCTTTTCCGTCCTTGTCTCTCTGAAT